>NZ_JACYGY010000001.1:1612500-1935000 GCF_015221875.1 Dyadobacter subterraneus | reverse complement strand
GGATCAGACTTCCGTCATTGTAAAAAGACTTAGTTTACATTCAGCATGTAATATTTCTTTGATTTCACTAACAGATACACCAACCAGTTCTCCTAAAAAACGCGCAATTGAAACAGCTATAACCGAATCAAAAGGAAATATTATTGTAACAACCGACGGCGACTGTCGCGTACAACCCGGATGGCTCCAGGCAATTTCCGATTGCCAGATGTCATCAAAAGCAAAACTAATCAGCGGACCAGTGACTTTTTTTAAGGAATCTTCTTTCACAGATTATTTGCAAACTGTGGAATTTTCAAGTCTGATCGGAAGCGGAGCCAGTGCTATTGCGGCAGGATTTCCTTCTCTTTGCAACGGGGCAAATCTGGCCTATGAAAAAAGTGCATTTTTTGCTGTTGACGGATATGATGGTGTGAGACATATAGCTTCCGGTGACGATGAATTTTTAATGCACAAAATCGCAGCAAAATATCCGGGAGGAGTCAAATTTTTAAAAAATCCGGAGGCCGTTGTTTCTACAAAAGCACACTCCGAATGGTCTCTTTTTTTCAAACAAAGAAAACGCTGGGCCAGTAAATGGAAACATTATCAGAACAAGACGCCACTTTTTCTTGCACTTTATATTTTTGCATGTAATCTTTCCATGATTGTCGCATTGGCATTATGCCTGACGAAAAATATAACTGCTCAAAACTTTGGAATTTTGCTGTTGATCAAATGTGCCCCGGAATGGTTATTTTTGGGTACAGTTCTACATTTTTTGAGAAAATCTGTGTCCATTTTCTTCATACCGTTTACTCAAATCTTCTACCCATTCTATGTATGTTTTTTTGGTTTAATTGTACAAAAACCAGAATATGAATGGAAAGGACGAAAACTGATCTAAATTTTTTAAAAAACCTTTCATTAAATCCAATCGGGCACGGTTTTCGTAAATATGCTGCGAACAGAAACGCAATGGGCCTGGTAACACCCATTTTCTGACAAACTAACCATCATAAAAACATGAACAGTATTTTATCATTTTCAAAACGTTGCCTGGATGCACTGCTGTGGTCCCTTGGATTATCCTCGGTTGTGCTTGTTTTGATGCTGGGTTTTTACATCTGCTGGACGCAGCCATTGTCAAAAACTCCGAACGTTACGGTGGCAGAAAAATCTGTAAAACAACAGCAGGTTCAATCTATTCAAAAAGCATCAGTACCTTTAATGGATAAACGTTCTATTTATGCAGGAATGTAATTTCAGGTAATTCAAATTCTGCTTTTAAATGAATCGCCCAGACAAGTAACCAATTTTTAATCTCCTCTTTCCGTTTAAATTACTCAGGTGCATATTTACTGCAAAGTTCTGAATCAAGACAAAAATTGCAGTACCATATTCGCCCTGACTTCTTTCCTGACCGATTTAACTCAACGTCTTACTGCTTGAAATTCTTAAATTAAAAGGTTGTGCTAAATCTTCTATATACATTGTAGAAGATTAACTAAATATTGCTTGACATTAATATAACGATTATGTAAGTTTGATCACCTAAATAACTCATCCTTAACTTTATGTTATGAGAGAGCATAGAAATAATCCACGATCAAACTTTGAGGAATTTACGCCCGGTAAGTCCGCTCAAACCGGTAAAACATATGCATGGAAGCCAAAAGATGATATTCGTATCAGCGAGCTGGCCAGATGTATTAATTTTGTATCTCATCCGATCTGTCACGATTTATCTTTGATTGATCCCGACTGTTTACGGCATTTTGAAATTATTGATTCCTGATCATTATTTAAACCGGATTTATATCCGGTTTTTTTGTTTAAATACGTGTTTGAGCCTTGCCAGTGCTGTTTTTTAAAGTTTTTATAAAAAATGGGTTTTGGAATTTTGTAACTTAAGCACGCCAAAAAAAATTAATTTAATATTAAAAAAACCGTCAATATTCGCTAATCTTTGCTGCTGTTATTTGAATTTCATAGCTTTATGGCATGATAATCAGTGAATCAATCGACGATTTTTACAAATCACATCCTGCTGCCAAACCCATTCTGGCGGATTCTAATAACGCACAACAAACACAAGGACACTTCAATGTATTTTCACGGAAATTTTGCAATCGTTATAATGCATACAGCCGCAGAGATTACTACAAAATTTCCCTTATTATTGGAAAGGGAAAATTGCTTTATGGAGATACAAAAATTGAGATAAACCAGAACGCTCTTGTCTTTTTCAACAGGAATGTTCCTTACTCCTGGGAAAATATTTCGGAGAACCAATCTGGTTATTTTTGTCTCTTCAACGACGAGTTTCTGAACGGAATGAGTCGCACAAAAAGTTTTATGGATTCGCCCAT
The DNA here is from genome assembly GCF_015221875.1 of Dyadobacter subterraneus. Lineage (NCBI taxonomy): Bacteria > Pseudomonadati > Bacteroidota > Cytophagia > Cytophagales > Spirosomataceae > Dyadobacter > Dyadobacter subterraneus. Next base: position 1,932,649 of record NZ_JACYGY010000001.1, on the reverse strand, counting down.
TTCTAAAATTGATACAATTCCCGTATTTTTCATAACAGAACAGCAGGAAAAATATCTTTTGGATTTATACCAAAAAATGTGCGCTGAGGTCGAATCCAGCTATGTTTACAAGTACGAGCTTATCAGAAACTATGTAAACCTGATCATTCACGAAGCCGTAAAAATGCAAGCTTCTCAAATAAGTGACAGTCATATAAATGGGTCGAGCCGTATCACTTCTTACTTTGTTGAGCTGATGGACAGGCAATTTCCAATTGATTCTCCTGAGCATAAATTACAGCTCCGCACAGCAAAAGACTATGCACAACGGTTATCAGTTCATATCAATCACCTGAACAGGGCGTTGAAAGAAGTAACCGGTAAGACTACAACAGAACACATCACAGAAAGATTAATACAGGAATCTAAATTATTATTAAAAAATTCCAATTGGAGTATCTCCGAAATTGCTTATTGTCTTGGATTCGAATATCCTGAGTATTTCAACAATCTTTTCAAGAAGCAAACCGGAATAACACCAAATTCATTTAGAAAGTGAATGTTTGAATTTTACAGTTTATTATTTGAAATACATAGTAATAAGTGCTTTGCCTTATAGTACTTTTGTAACCTTAGAATACAAGTTTAGAAAATGGTTAAAATGAAATTGAATTTCGCCCTAAGTCCCTATCAGACTTCAATAATCTTCCGGTCTTCTTGCTATTTGCCCAATTTGATAAAAAATAAAAGTCTATTCGTGCTTGTCATTCTGAGTTTTCTTTTTTCCGGGATAAAAACAAAAGCACAAACACTCACACTTCCTGATGCTATTGCAACGGCCAAAAGTAATTATGGTACGTTGAAAGCAAAGGCAAATTATATTAATGCTTCGAAGGCTTCGGTAAGTCAAAGTCAAAAAGATTACCTGCCTAATCTCAACCTTTCCCTTCAGCAGGATTATGGTACTGTAAATGGCCAGAATGGTCCTTTATATGGTTTGGGAGGACTTGGTGTGGCCTCATCCGGTTTGCCGCTTGGCAGCCAGAACTGGAATTCAGCTTTTGGTGCCATGTACCTTACAAACGTCAACTGGGACTTTTTTGCTTTCGGGCGTGCAAGAGAAAAAATAAATGTGGCGAAGTCTACCGTTGTTCGTGATCAGAGTGATCTCGATCAGGAATTATTTCAGCACGAGGTCCGTGTTGCGGCTGCTTACCTGAATTTACTCGCTGCACAACGACTGACCAAATCATGGCAGAATAACCTGGTGCGTGCAAGTGCACTTAAAAACGTGGTTGTAACAAGAGCCAAAAACGGATTAATTGCAGGGGTCGATTCTTCACTTGCGAACGCGGAAGTTTCTAGTGCAAAAATAGCAATTACGCGTGCAAGAGATTTTGAACAGGAACAAGCAAACCGATTGGCAGTTTTGATGGGTGTTGAGGAACAAAATTTCACATTGGATACTGTTTTTATCACTAAAATCCCTATTTCTTTCAGTGACTCAATTAATAATTCCAGTCCAGATCACCCGCTTCTAAAATATTATTCTAATCGTATAGCGCTTAGCAACCAACAGGCGAAATATTATCAGACACTCGCCTACCCGACATTTTCGGCATTTGGTGTTTTTCAGACAAGGGGTTCCGGATTTAATTCCAACTATGCGAGCGATCAGCATTCCTACACACAGAATTTTTATGATGGCGTAAAACCTGTAAGATCGAATTATCTTTTTGGCTTGGGTATCGTCTGGAATATGACCAGCGTCCTTCGTATCCGTCATCAGGTTTTAGCGCAGAAATTTGTTTCCAATGCCATGCAAAATGAGTATGATCTTGTGGACCAGCAAATTAAAAACCAGCTCCTTTTATCGAACAATAAGATAAAAAACGCACTCGATAATTATCAGGAGGCACCGGTCCAGATTAAATCTGCTTCTGACGCATTCATCCAGAAAAGCACGCTGTACAAAAACGGGCTAAGTAATATAGTTGATCTTACCCAAGCCTTGTATGTTTTGAACCGAGCGGAAACTGACCGGGATATTGCATTTAGCAATGTTTGGCAGGCGCTTTTGTTAAAGGCCGCCGCCGCAGGAGATTTTAGTTTATTTACCAGCAGTTTTTAGATTGTTATGATCAGGTGATATCATTTTCACAAATGACTCCTGCCGCATAATTCCTACCCAATTATTATGAATTTAATAAGAAATGCACTTCGCAAACCCATCTCGATTCTAGTACTTGTTGCCGGGATGTTCTTTTTTGGTATTAACGCGGTGCGTACCATCAAAGTGGATATTTTTCCGGCCATGGATTTGCCCGTGATTTATATCTCTCACCCATATGGTGGTTTTACACCAAACCAGATGGAGGCCTATTTCGGGAAGCCTTACGTTAATATATTTCTTTTTGTTAATGGTTTAAAAGCTGTTGAAACAAAAAATATTCAAGGGCTTACCCTGATGAAACTGAGCTTTTACGAAGGGACTAACATGGCGCAGGCAGCCGGGGAATTAAGTGCGTTTGCCAACAGGATGCAATCTTCTTTCCCACCCGGATCTCAACCTCCGTTTATTATCAGATTTGATGCTTCAACATTACCCGTAGGCCAGCTTGTTTTCAGCAGTGCAACACGGTCAAACAACGAACTTCTTGATCTCGCCCAGGTTTATATCCGTTCATCTTTTACCTCAATACCCGGACTTATTTCTCCGCCGCCTTTTGGAGGTAACCTTCGCACGATATTAATTAAAGCTGATCCACAGTTATTACGATCACATAATCTTACACCCGACCAGCTTGTAGAAGCGATCCGGGTAAATAATCAGGCAACACCTGCTGGAAATGTGCGTATCGGGGATAAAAACTACCTGACACCCGCCAATACTTCTATCAAAAATGTTAAGGATTTTGGAGACATTCCTTTGTTTAAAGGAACAATACAGAATTTATATTTAAAAGATGTTGCCACTGTGGAAGACGGAGCTGACCTTACAGCCGGTTATGCATTGATTAACGGAAAAAGATCTGTTTATCTGCCGATCACAAAATCAGCGGATGCTTCGACCTGGGAAGTGGTACAGAATCTGAAAAAGGCAATTCCTCGTTTCCAAAGTATTTTGCCGGAAGATGTAAAAATATCCTATGAATTTGACCAGTCAGCTTATGTAATTAATGCTGTTGAAAGTTTAATTACCGAGGGTGCGATCGGTGCGATTTTGACAGGGATCATGGTACTGATATTCCTTGGTGACCCCCGTGGCGCCTTGATCGTGATCATGACCATTCCTACTTCCATTATAGCTGGGGTATTATTTTTGAAATTGTTCGGACAAACCATCAATATCATGACGCTAAGCGGACTTTCGCTTGCGATTGGTATTTTGGTGGATGAGTCGACGGTAACGATTGAAAATATTCACCAGCATCTCGATCTCGGCAAGCCCAAGGCGCTCGCAATCTGGGATGCCTGTAAAGAAATTGCTTTTCCTAAACTCCTTATCCTGCTTTGTATCCTGGCCGTTTTTGCCCCGGCGTTTACAATGACAGGTATCCCGGGAGCCTTATTCCTTCCGCTGGCTCTTGCGATTGGATTTTCAATGCTTGTATCATTTCTTCTTTCACAGACATTTGTTCCGGTTATGGCCAACTGGCTGATGAAAGATCATTTGCACAAGATCCACAAGCCAGCGGCAGATTCCAGCATTACAGGTAGTGAAATCGATACCTGGGATGAGAAAAAACAATTGGTAGAACGTGAAGATTTCAATAATGATGGAAAAGTAAGCGGATTTGAAAAATTCAGAAATGGCTTTGTCCGGATGCTTGAAAAATTATTTCCAAGTAAAAAACTCGTTGTACTTGCCTATGTTGTGGTCATTACCGGTGCCGCCGGATTACTGCTCGTTAACATCGGTCGCGATGTTTTGCCAAAGGTCAACGGTCGCCAGTTTCAGCTGCACATACGTGTACCTGACGGAACGCGGATAGAGCGGACAGAAGAAAAACTGCTTAAAACAATCGGCGTTCTGGAATCTATTGTAGGAAAAGAAAATATTGCGATCACATCGGCCTTTGTCGGAATGCACCCGGCCCAGTTTTCAACAAATCCTATTTATCTGTTTACCAGCGGACCTCACGATGCAATTCTTCAGGTAAGTTTAAAAGAAGATTATAAAGTACAGCTTGACGACTTAAAAGAAAGTGTGAGAAGCAAAATGAAGCAAAACTTACCGGATGTAAAGGTTTCTTTCGAACCTATTGAACTGACGGACAAGATTCTGAGTCAGGGTTCCCCAACACCGGTAGAAGTCAGGATTATGGGAAAAAATAAAAAATTAAATGAAGAGTATGCGAACAAAATTGTCGCAAAACTGCAACAGATTAATTTCCTTCGTGACGTCCAAATTGCTCAGCCGCTTCATTATCCTGCTGTAAATATTGATGTGGACAGAACGCGTGCGGCGCAGCTTGGCGTTGACATGTCGGATGTTTCCCGTTCATTAACCGCATCAACCTCATCGTCACGTTACACAGAGAAAAACGTTTGGCTTGACGAAAAAATCGGTCTTAGTTATGCCGTTCAGGTTCAGGTTCCTGAAAACCTGATGAACAGCGTGAACAGTATTGGAGAAATTCCTGTTTTGAAAAATTCCACTCGTCCGGTATTAAGTGATGTGGCAACGATAAAACTGGATACAACCTATGGAGAAAACGACAATTTAGGAGCGATGCCTATTATGTCCGTTACAGCGAATTTGCATAAAACAGATCTCGGAACGGCTTCAAAAGCGGTTAAAGAAGCCATTGCTTCTTTGGGAGAACTGCCTCGTGGTCTTACAATTGAACCAATTGGTCTGAGTACTGTTCTTACTGAAACGCTTGACAGTCTGCAATCGGGATTAGGTGTTGCTATTGTGGTGATTTTCTTAATGCTGGCTGCCAATTTTCAGTCGTTTAAAGTTTCACTGGTGGTACTTACAACGGTTCCTGCTGTGTTACTAGGAGCACTTGCGATGTTGACAATTACGGGATCTACATTAAATTTGCAGTCTTATATGGGTATCATTATGTCGGTCGGGGTATCAATTTCCAATGCTGTACTTTTGGTAACCAATGCCGAGCAGCTCAGAAAACATAATGGTAACGCATTGCTTTCAGCAAAAGAAGCCGTCGAACTTCGTCTGCGACCGATTTTGATGACCAGTGTCGCGATGATCGTAGGTATGATTCCGATGGCCGCGGGACTTGGAGAAGGCGGAGATCAGGCATCTCCTCTGGCAAGAGCAGTGATCGGAGGCCTTATTGCTTCAACGGCGGCTGCACTTATTATTTTACCGCTGGTTTTTGCCTGGGTACAGGAAAAAACATCAACTGCTTCGGTTTCTCTTGATCCGGAAGATAAGGAAAGTAAATTTTATGTACCTGCTCATTAATTCTAAAATATAACCTGATGCAACCAACCAATAAATACTCTATCATTAGCGGACTGATATTCAGTATGCTGATTGCTTCTGTGATCGGATGCAGTTCCAATGCAGAAGAAAAAGAAAAAACCGAAAAGGCTGAAAAAGCTGCTGCTGCTCCCGCTGCAACGGAAACTTTTCCGCTTGAAAAAGAAGATCTGTCAACGGCCTTCCACACACCCGGAGAACTGATCTCTTTCAGGAATGTCGATCTTTATGCAAGAGAAACCAGTTTCGTAAAAAAAATATATGCTGATGTAGGTTCAGAAGTTAAAGAGGGGCAATTGCTTGTATCTATGGAAGCGCCCGAATTAAATTCAAGACTCGCAGGAGCCGAATCCAGAGTGAAAGCGCAGGAAGCCGCATACATTGCGAGCAAGGCAAATTATTCACGTCTTGTCGAAACCAGCAAAACGCCGGGAACAATTTCTCAAAACGATCTGGACCAGGCATTGGCGCGGATGGATGCGGATTATGCGCAGCTTCAATCCGCAAAAGCAAGTCAGAAAGAAATTGGTGCAAGTAAAAACTATCTTGAAATCAGAGCACCATTCGGCGGTATTATCACCGCAAAAAATGTCAGTCCCGGCGCTTATGTTGGCCCTGCGGGAAAAGGATCTGAATTTCCCATATTCACCTTGCAGGAACAAAGAAAAATGCGTCTGGTCGTTTCAATTCCGGAAGCTTATGTTGGTTATGTTACCAATCAGACTGAGATCAGTTTTTCTGTGAAGGCATATCCAAATCAGAAATTCAAAGCCAAAGTAAAACGTTTGGCCGGTGCACTTGACAGCAGATTACGTTCAGAAAGAATTGAAATGGATGTTTTCAATGACGACAAAAAATTGTTTCCTGGCATGGTTGCCGAGGTAGAAATTCCACTTTCTTCTGATGTTCCTTCTTTTGTTATTCCAAAAACTGCCCTTGTTAATTCAATGGAGAGAGTTTTTGTTGTAAAAGTTGTAGATAACAAAGCTTTGTGGGTTGATGTAAAAAAGGGAAGAGAAATGGACAGCACCATTGAAATTTTCAGTGGCGACCTTAAAATAAAAGATCAGTTAGTGAAGAAAGCAAGTGAAGAAGTTAGAAATGGTTCTGTTCTGCATACGAAATTAGCTTCTCTGTAAGAGATTCATTTTTTGATATAAACAAGACCTTGGAAGCCGGTTGCTTTCAGGGTCTTTTGTTTTATATCCTCTAAAATTCTTTTTCTATTTTTTGAAAAGGAAAAAAACCAAGATGAACCTCATCCTCCGTACCTTCCTCTTTTGAGATAGTCAAATAATATTTTTCTCTAAAAGCCGGACCTAATATCTCCTGAACCTGAAAAATATCATCCACATCGATTCCATATTTGTCATCCACATGCGATCGGGCGCCTTTGAATCCGGTATGTTTATAAAAAGCAGTTTCCTTGGAGCGAGCAATGGCTTCACTCTGGTTTCCAGCCACGGTAAGCATTTTATAATGAAATTCATCAAACTCTCCTTTTTTATACCCACCCAGATTGATGAAAAATAATTTAGAATTGTCCTCACTTTCAATTCTGGAATCCACGCGCTCAACAACATTTATTGAATAACCGTCCACTTGATTCACTTCCCGGAAAGCATCCAGATGCAGTTTACCTTTTGCCTCAGGCCAGAACTGAATAATATGTGGTATCATTTTTTTAAGTGATTCCCCGATTCCAAAGAAAATATCATGTTGCTCCGTAAAACGGCCCGCAGGTCTGCATCCCACCAGAATCATATAAAGTTTCAACTTATTCATTTTTTAAAATAACAGTCTGTGAATATTAATTTTTACCTCAACTTGTTATCGAGAACTTTTCCATTTTTCTTAACCTTACTGATATCAATTTTTCTTACCATTTCAACCGTAAACCCGGCAAATGCCCAAAGATTTTATTCTGTTGTATTTAACCAATTGCCACAGGATTATCAGCTTTATCCCCGTAATGAAAACAGCGAATCGATTGTGCCGATATCCGGAATGATTGAAACGACCGGCTTCAATTATATGTCGGTCCAGGTTTTTAGGGATGACAAATTAATCAATTATTTAAAAGCTCCGATCAGCTACAACAGTAACAAAACCGGATCTTTTGCAATGCAGGCAAAAATCCGTGCCGAACTTGCTGAATACAGCTTTAAAGTATATGCCTGCCAGGCGAAGGATTCTGTTCTTATAGTGGCCAGGGCAAATGTTGTCAGCGGAGACGTTTATATTCTTACTGGACAATCCAATTCCACTGGTTTTTTCACCGAGGCCGATACAAACCAATATTGTCGCACATTTGGAAAAATCACCGGAACGCTTAATACCGAAACTTACAATCCGGCTGATACACTTTGGGCTTTGTCCAACCAGCAGGCTTATTATAATGGAGTTGGAACCATGGGTTTTGAAATTCAAAAACAACTTTCCCAAACCTCAGGTATACCAAACTGTCTGATCAATGGAGGATTTCACTGGTCGTCTGCTGCTATGCATGCACAACGGACGGAAAGTAATCCGGCAGATTTGACAAATGGATATGGACGCATGTTATACCGGATTCAGAAAGGCGGTTTGACTGAAGCTGCCAAAACTTTTATTTTCAGACAGGGCGAAACCGAAGCATATCATGAAGGTGTGGACTGGCCGGGTAATTTTAAAAAATTATACAACAATCTCAAACTTGATTTACCTAACCTGGCGAAGCTTTATGTTTTTCAGATAGATGTGATTTACTATCAATCCACAACCGGTGCACAGATCCGGGATTACCAGCGGAAACTGCCAGAAATATATCCTGATGTCCGTGTTCTTTCCACCGTCGGAACCCAGGAATTTGATGGTCTGCATTATGGAAGAGAAGGAAACAGACAGAGTGGTCTGGAATTGTCAAGACTGATAGCCAAAGATTTTTACGGATTGAAAGACACGGTTAATATTAACTCACCAGCGCTAAAAAAAGCGTTTTATGCCTCAGCAGAAAAGAAACAGTTAATCTTAACTTTTGACGAAGGACAGCAACTGGTTTATCCTGAAAAATACAGCCCAAAAGCTGGCGTACTTTTAGACATGAAAGATTTCTTCTATCTGAATAATTCAGCAGGAAATGTTCTTTCCGGCAAGGCAGATAATAATAGAATAATTCTTGAATTAAACGGCTCACAAACGGCTACGACAATCGATTATTTACCACCATTTGTTGTAGACGGCGGTCCATTCTATCCATATACTGGTCCTTACATCAAAAATAAATTAGGCATGCGTGCGCTTACCTTTTATAATGTAAATATTTCCAACGCACTTCAAACTCCCGTCCTGGCAGCTTCAATTGATGAAATGGCAAAGGCTACGCTTTCCTGGTCGGCGGTGGCTGATGCAAAAAGTTATATTCTGCAAAGAAAATCTTCTTCCGAAACTGATTTCAAAACAGTTGCTGATCTGCAAGCAGCGGCTAAAAATTATCAGGACGATTTAAGTGCAGAAACCGGCAAAATTACTTACCGCTTGAAATCAGTGGGACAATCATCAGAATCAGTAGATTACGGCTATGCCGAAGTATTAGCTCCCGTTGTTCTTGGCGTTTCAAAAGAGGAAAATGATCTTATTTCCGTGTACCCTAATCCGGCCAGCAAAAACGAAAAAGTTACAATTCGCTTCAAACAAGCAGTTTCAGGATCTTTAAATTTGATTAATGCAACCGGAAAAATAATCGGAAAACAAGCTATGAAGCACCAAAATGAAGCCAGTTTTGATATTTCCATTCTGTCAACAGCCGTTTATTTTTTCCAACTTGATTCAGAAGAAAAACTTCCGGCGAAAAAATTGCTCGTACGGTAATTACCAGATATGATATTGTAATCCTTTTTTAATTTTTAAATATTGCCTGGACTAAACTGTTTTTTTATATTTGTGTATCAAAGGAAATGGTGTCTTCCTATTTGAACCGCCCTAAAAAAGCTGATGGCGCCTGGTTATGTTTATTTTAAGCCAGGATAATTATGCCTTTTTCAGATCAAAAAACTCAATTCAGAGAAACTAAAAGTTACCAATATTTTTCCAAAGCCAATCAACGATTTCCTTCATCGGGCTATATTATCAAATGGCTATTCATTTGCTCATTACTTGGTATTTGCGTCGGTTCTGTGTCAGCTTTTTTTCTTGTTTCGCTTCAATGGGCTACTGAGCTTCGCGAATCGCATCGCTGGCTTATAATATTGCTTCCCGTTGCCGGTTTGGCCATTGGGTTATTATACCATTATTTTGGAAAAGAAGTTGAAGGCGGGAATAATTTGCTGATCGACACCATTCATAATCCAAAAGACTGGATTCCTTTCAAAATGGCTCCATTCGTATTCATTGGAACTATAACAACACACATTTTTGGAGGATCCGCAGGACGGGAAGGCACGGCATTGCAAATGGGAGGCGCCATTGGCGAGCAGATCAGCCGGGTTTTTAAACTAAATTCAGGGGATAGAAAAGTACTTCTTATTGCAGCCATCAGTGCAGGTTTTGGCTCTGTATTTGGCACACCGCTTGCGGGAGCAGTATTTGGCCTGGAAGTTTTTCTGATCGGAAGATTACGTTATGACTCCATTTTCCCCGCATTTCTTTCAGCGATTCTGGCAAGTCTGGTAACGGATTCCTGGCAGGTTTCACACACCCATTATCACATCTCGTTCATTCCGAAAATTTCGGCTGTCAATATCCTCTTTAGTGTTATTGCGGGAATATTCTTCGGCATTACGGCTGCATTTTTCAGCAAAACAATCCATCAGGCTGGCAAATTATTTAAAAACTACATTGCCTATCCCCCACTCCGACCATTTGCTGGCGGAATTCTCGTGGCTTTGGGCGTTTGGGCAATTGGCACAACAAAATACATCGGACTCGGCATTCCAACAATTCTGGAATCTTTTGAACATAGTCTTCCCGCCTATGATTTTCTACTCAAAATCGTTTTTACCATTATCACTTTAAGCGCGGGGTTTAAAGGCGGGGAAGTAACTCCTTTGTTTTTCATAGGTGCAACGTTGGGAAATGCATTGTCCTATTTTATTCCACTTCCTGTTGGTTTATTAGCCGGTATGGGCTTCGTTGCTGTTTTTGCAGGCGCTACAAATACGCCGCTCGCATGCATACTCATGGCGATAGAATTATTTGGCGCCGAGTGCGGCGTGTATGTCGCCTGTTCATGTGTAGTTTCCTATCTGTTTTCAGGCAACAGCAGCATTTATCATGCACAAATCATTGGAGAACCAAAAAATTCAGTTTTCAATACAAATCGGGGAAAGAAAATTAGTGAGCTTTAAGCTCACTTAATAATTTGCAACCAGTCTTTTCCATTCCGGATGCCTTTCAAGATAATCAAGAACGTAAGAACATCTTGGAACAATTTTTCTGTTTTCGGATTCAATATATTCTAAGGTTTTTGTAACCATAGCTGATGCCACGCCTCTTCCTTCAAGCTCCGGCGCAACTTCCGTATGTATCAGATATACGTGGTCGTATTTAATTACATAATCAATGAAGGATCTGTAATTATCCACTATAAATTCAAAGTTGTGTTTCTCCTTGTTGTCTACCAAAGGAATATCGTCATATTTTCCACTCATATCTTATACTTTAAAATTAATTCGGTCAATTTAAGTGATCAATATACTTTATACAAAGGTTTACACCTTTCGGTTTCAATTATTCTGTTTATCAATTTCCGGCGTTTTCTTCCATTCTATTAGCTTCTGAGTGTTTTTTTCTACAACTCCCCTAAAATTTCAATATTCCCAATTGGAATAAAATATAAATACGGGGAATAATTACGCTTTAAAGGGCCAAAACAGTACTGGCATCTATTTTTAATACTCCGTAACATACATTTTATCTTAAACTAATTTACTACCACCATGGGAAATCTTCTTTATACAATAGCCGTTATTCTGGTTATTTTATGGCTTATCGGTTATTTTGGCTTTGCCAGTTTTGGAATGGGAAACATCATTCATGTTCTTTTGGTGATTGCCGTAGTTGCCGTAATACTTAGATTGATACGTGGAGACAGAGTCGTCTAAAACAATACTTCATCAATGATATTTGCTCAGAATTCCTAACCGGGATTCTGAGTTTTTTTTGTCCGTATAAAAAGAAACAACCAGCTCAAAAAACGATACTTTGGCACAATTGTTATGAAAAATGATATGCCGGTTTCAAAGTGGCTAACCTGATACATAATTATGGAAGATTCAGATTACAACCCCGTTCCTGATACAGTTACCTCTGTTTTTCAAACCAGAGAAGGAGCTCAAAAAGCTTACGACGAATTAATTTATCGTGGTTACAATGCAGATGAAATCACCGTTATAGTTTCTGATGAAACGCAAACGCTACACTTTTCAAAAGAAAATAGCGAAGAGCATTCTGAGCATAAAACGCTTGAAAAAGCAGGTTTGGGCACGGCCATTGGAGGAACAGCCGGAGCGGTTGCGGGGGCAATTGCAGCCATAGGAACGGCAGTGGTAATTCCTGGTCTGGGTATAGCAGTGGCCGGACCAATTCTGGCATCTTTAACCGGAGCAGGTGCTGGTGGTATTGCGGGTGGAATTATTGGCGCGCTCGTTGGTTCGGGTATTTCCAAACACCATGCGGAACACTATGAGAAAAGTCTGAAAAACGGCGGTACGATCGTTGGTTTCAAACCTAAAACTGTTGAAGACCGGATTGAAATTATTACAGCCTGGAATGGTTTCGGAGGAAGACAGGTTCATGAAGATTGACAGGATTTTTTTACATGGATACTGAAAAAACCTCAGTCATGACTATGGAAAAATACATTAAATGTCGCCATGAAAACGGGTTCTTCATCTTTGATACCATAGAGAAATACCCGGAAGATATTGCCAATGATATTCTTGAAGAATTTATCAATCAGGATTTGGAAGCAATCACGTATAAAATTGCGGACGACCACTGGTTTCAGGTAACCGGACGTATCCGCGAACAATATGTAAAACTGATTCTGGATGATGATGGAAATGATCCGGTTTTAGTTAAAATGAATACCATAAAAAGCATCCTGGAATACAGGATCAAGGAATTAGTTTAAGGCCGTTTGGGTTTTAAGTATTGAACAACAGCTATTTAAATGACGCACGAAAAGATATTTAAACGTAAGGATGGGAGCCGGGTAAAAGTATCAGTTTGGTTATATGTGCATCTTAACAAATCAAACTGGGGCTATTCGATATTCCTGCGTGAAGCGGATTCCGACCGTTGGATAGATCCTTTCAGCGACAGCGAATATATCACGCGGGTTATTAAACCGAAATTTAAAAACACTACAAAACACGATTCGTTTGACAACTATATTTCGAAAAAGGAAATTATGGAAGCCAAATTGGAATTATGGGAAATCATTAAACCTGTATGATTTCCCATCATTTTTACAAAATATCTTTTAGTGATTTCCACACCGTTTCTGCAACGATTTTGTGTCCTTCCGCAGTCGGATGAATTCCGTCGTTCTGATTTAATTTTGCTTCCCCGCCAACTCCCTGTAAAAGAAAAGGGATTAACGTAAGCTTATTGGTTTCAGCGATGTCTGTATAAACATTTTTAAACTCGCTAGTATATTTTTTGCCCATGCTTGGCGGCATTTGCATACCTGCCAATACAAGTTTTGCATCAGGATATTTTGCCTTCACTTTATCAAGGATGGATTGTAAATTCTTTTTAGTCTCACTTACCGGAATTCCTCTGAGACCATCATTTCCACCCAATTCCAGTACAAAAACATCAACCGGTTGTTTCAAAATCCAGTCGACACGACTATTTCCTCCGGCCGTAGTTTCTCCGCTGACACCACCATTTACTACCTTGTAATCCAGGCCAAGTGAATCAATCCGTTTTTGCGTCAGGCTGGCAAAACTTTTCGAAGGATCATCCAGGCCATATCCGGCGGTAAGACTGTTGCCAAAAAACAGAATGGTCTTTTTACCTTTTTTGACTGTTTGTTCTTTTCCGGCTTTTTCGGATTCAGCTGGTTCAGTTTTTTTGTTACCGTTGCAAGCGGCCAATACTAATATTAAAACGAATAATCGCGCAGTTGAAAATATATTGTTCATGAGTCAGGTACGATCGGTTTAAGCTTTTTTGATTTTGGTTTAAATACAATTTAATACCGCCTATTTTTATAATTGGCTGCAATCAACATGTAAAAATATAATATTTATACTTTATATTTCCTGTCAGGTAACCAGCTTTGATTATTTGATAAAAAGATCACGCCGGCATCGTCGCGGAAAAACCTTAACAACGGAAAATTTAATGAATACGATACTGAATTTGAATCAGGTTAGCAAAATTTATCAAAGTGGCAGCAGGTCACTGACGGTGCTGGATAATATCAGTTTTTCGGTTGAAGCTGGCTCAACCATGTCTATTGTTGGACCATCGGGAAGCGGAAAAACAACACTTTTAGGTCTCTGCGCCGGTTTGGACAGATCAACTTCCGGCAAAGTAGAATTGCATGAAACACGGTTGGACGGACTTAGCGAAGATCAGCTTGCGGCTGTGCGAAACAAATATGTTGGTTTCATTTTCCAGAACTTTCAACTGATGCCGACCTTGACTGCACTGGAAAATGTGATGGTACCGCTTGAACTTCGTGGAGAAAGAAATATAAAACCAAGAGCATTGGATTTACTGGACAAAGTTGGCCTTGCAGACAGAAGTCATCACTACCCTACCCAGCTCAGCGGTGGTGAACAGCAGCGCGTTTCTCTGGCAAGGGCGTTTTCAAATAAACCACAAATTTTGTTTGCTGATGAACCAACCGGAAATCTGGATGCCGAAACGAGTGAAAAAGTTGTGAAACTGCTTTTTGACCTCAATAAGGAAGCCGGAACGACGCTGGTAGTAGTAACCCATGACCTTGAACTTGCAGCAAAAACACAAAGAATCATTAAAATAAAAGGAGGAAAAATCATTTCAGATACATCTGGTCTGATTGTCTGAATTCTTAGTTTTTCATTTCCTTTTATAGTGAATTTGATACAAAATGATCCCATCAGAAACATTTTCGGAAGATAAATCAGAAGGCTTAAACTTTCCCTGGCTATTGCAAATGGCCTGGCGCGACAGCAGGCGAAACCGTTCGCGGCTGCTTCTGTTTGTGTCATCCATTGTCTTGGGAATTGCTGCACTGGTAGCCATATATTCCTTAGGCGACAATCTCAAACAAAACATTGACAGCCAGGCTGCTACACTTTTAGGTGCAGATCTGCAACTTTCAGGAAACAAGCCGGTAACGGGAAACGCAAAAAAACTCATTGATTCATTGGGCATAAAACGTTCGGAAGAAAGAAGTTTTGCTTCCATGATTTTATTTCCAAAAAATAATGGAAACCGCCTGGCGCAGGTGAAAGCACTGGAAGGAGATTTTCCTTTTTATGGTGATCTGGAAACGTCTCCGCTAAGTGCCGGAAAATCATTTAGAAATGGTAGAGAAGCCCTGGTTGATCAAACGCTGATGTTACAATACGAAGCAAAAGTTGGCGATTCAATCAAAGTTGGTGAGGTCACTTTTGCCATTGCAGGTGTATTGCTGAAAGCGCCCGGACAAACAGGTTTGACAAGTTCTGTTGCACCATCGGTTTATATTCCGATGAAGTATTTGAACCAAACCGGTTTGATGCAAAAAGGCAGCCGGATTGCGTATCGTCACTATATCAAATTTGCACCAAGAACGGATGTTGAAAAGCTGGTAAAATCATTGGAGCCAAGATTTGATTCCGCAGATCTGGACCATAAAACCGTCCAAAGTCAGAAAGAAGATACCGGCAGATCTTTTAAAGATCTTACTCAGTTTCTTGCCCTGGTTGGTTTTATCGCCTTGCTTCTGGGCTGCATCGGCGTTGCCAGTGCGGTACATATTTATATCAGGGAAAAACTGAATTCCATCGCCATACTCCGTTGTCTTGGTGTAAAAGGTTATCAGGCTTTTCTGATTTATCTTATTCAGATTGCAGGAATTGGACTTTTTGGTTCAGTCCTGGGTGCTATTCTGGGAAGTGTGATTCAACAATTTTTACCCATTGTCATTAAGGATTTTCTTCCTTTTGAGCTTACCACCGGTTTGTCGTGGCCGGCTATCGGGCAGGGAATTGGTATCGGTTTAGTCATTTCAATACTTTTTGCGATGCCTCCCCTGGTTTCCATCAGGAAAATTTCTCCGCTGAATGTTCTTCGTAATACCGCAGACACAGGAAAATCGCAAAGAGATCCGGTAACCTGGATCGTATACGTTCTGATCATCGCATTTATTTTTGGCTTTTCTTACCTTCAAACGCAGAACTGGATTCAGGCACTTTCTTTTACAGGCGGCATTCTTGGATCTTTCATTGTCCTTACCGGAATGGCTTCCTTACTTATGTGGCTGGTTCGCAGGTTCTTTCCAGCTTCATGGAGTTATCTGTGGCGTCAGGGACTGGCAAATTTGTTCCGGCCTAACAATCAAACAATTATCCTGATTGTCTCCATCGGACTTGGTACATTATTCATCTGCACTTTATTTTTCATCCAAACAATTCTTTTAAACCGGGTCAAACTTTCATCAAGCGGAAATAAACCCAATATTGTTTTATTTGATATTCAGTCAAGCCAAAAAGATGCTGTTATCGCACTTGCGAAACAGGAAGGACTTCCAGTAAACGAGACGGTTGCCATTGTCAATATGCGCCTGGAACAGGTAAATTCCAGAAGTGCGACAACAGCCCAAAGTGATACGTCCAAGGAGAATTCACGCCGTATTTTTGGCAGGGAATATCGCGTCACTTTCCGGGATTCTCTGACAGCTTCTGAAAAAATCGTGCAGGGTGAATGGATTGGCAAGTACAACAGTAATTCCCAATTAATTCCTGTTTCCGTTGAAGAAGGTTTTGCCAAACGAAGTAATATTGCGTTGGGTGACACTCTCGTTTTTAACGTGCAGGGTACCGTTATGCAAACTTACGTTGCCAGTACACGTGACGTAAACTGGGCGGAAGTCCAGACAAATTTCCTGGTTGTTTTTCCAACGGGAGTACTTGAAGATGCACCACAATTCCATGTACTTTTAACCCATGTTCCTTCGGCTCAGGTTTCTGCAAGATTTCAGCAGATACTCGTTCAAAAATTTCCAAATATCTCAATTATCGACCTCGCGCTTGTTTTAAAAGTAATTGACGATCTGTTTAATAAAATTGGTTTCGTCATCCGTTTTATGGCCGGTTTCAGTATCCTGACGGGTATAGTCGTACTCATTTCATCCGTACTGATTAGTAAATATCAGCGGTTGCAGGAAAGCGTTTTGCTGAGAACATTGGGAGCGAGCAGAAAACAGATATTTGCCATTACAGCACTGGAATACTTTTTCCTTGGTGCAATGGCGGCATTGACAGGGATTTTACTGGCACTTGTCGGCAGTTGGGCACTTGCCAAATTTACTTTTGAAACTGAGTTCAAGCCTGAGATATTACCTGTTTTAATATTGTTTTTACTTGTATCCTCGCTTACAGTCATTATAGGCCTGATAAACAGTCGGGGAATTCTGTCGAAATCACCTTTGGAAGTTTTACGTCAGGATGTTTAGTTTGGGAATAATACTGAAGAGAAATTCAATTTGAAGAGCTGAACGGTCTGAACTATTTTGCAGCGTTATGAATTTTTGTAAGTGTTTCTATTCTGATGCCAAGGTAGGAAGCAATATGAATTAATGGTACTCTTTTAATAATCTGGGGCTGAATTTTACACATGTACTCGTAACGTTCCCGGGCCGTGTGAAGTTTGAAAAGGTATGCCTGTTTCTCCTGTCGCCTCAGAATTTCTTCCATCAGTTTTCTGTCCATGGTATCAACTTCAACAGAGCGACTGAATAATTCGTAGAGTTTTTCTTTGTCAAAAATGATTACTTTCATATCCTCCTCGGCCTGGATAAAATATTCGGATCCAATGCCGAGTTTCATACTTCTTATGTTGGTGGCAAACTCATTTTCAAAGTAAAAATTTGTATTGATCGTTTGGCCTCCGTAATCATGCCATGCCCTGCAATAACCTGTTTCTATATAAAAAAGAGAATGGCATATTTCTCCGGTTTTTAGTAAATATTCACCCTTGGTAAAGTAACGTGTGCTCAGAACCATTTGCAAAGCACTCCATCCCTGCTCGGACAATTGTATTATGCTTTTTATATAAATGTAGAGATTTTCCAAGTCTTGAAAATTTAAGCAAAAATCTAACTTATAATCTAATAAAGCACGCTTTTACTATCCAAAATATAGTATTACTGAACATATTAATCCTAATATACAATTTTTTATTATTTTATTTATTCTTATACAAAAAATATAACATTAAGCTAACATCAGTCTTCTTTTATAATTATCAAACAATTTCCGACTTATGTCAAAAAATATGTTTACCCTAAAATACAAATTATTAAGGCAAGAATGATTAAGCTAGAAAAATGGAAACCTCGTATTACTATGCTCATTAACAGTGAATTAATTAACACTCACAAAGGAAAATGAAATATAATCAATTGACTTATCACACTTTTGTACTGTTATTCCAAAATAATGTACTACCCTCCCAATTAAAAGTTACAAACTTTTATTAATTTCAACGGTCAATAAATTTTTTCGATTGACAAGTGGTAAGTTTTTGCATTTTGACAACCAACAAACCTCACTATTTGAATACATTTTTACCCAATGAAAAGAAGAAATTTTATTTTTTGTACAGCACTTAGTGTTGGCAGCATCAGTACTGCGTTCGCCGCTTCCGATAAGAATTTACCTTCCATAGAAAATAATCTTCAACAATATCTTTCCGCTATCGGAGCGTACGGAGAACTTAAATTTCTTTGTGACGATCAGCTTATTGAGGATTTTACATTGAAATCAGCTTCTTACTTGCAAACCGGATACAAGTCGTACGGTTTGAAATATTATTTCTGTTCACAACAATCAGTGGCTGTTTGCCCTTTGGTATTGACTACTGACAGTTCCGGAATTATTGACATCGCTGTGCTCTTTTTTAGAAAAAACAGCTCCAACAACTGGACATATAGCAATTCATTTTCTGGTTTTCATCTGGAAAGTATTGTTAAAGCGCTGCCTGAACTGAATCAAAATTATTCTACTGAACAATGGGCAGATCTTCTCGTCCCGGTTCAGAGAATTCCTGGAAAAACCATTCCTCATACACTTTTTACTAAAAACGGTTCCTTACGTCTGGTTGTAAAAATTGAAGATCAAAAAACATTACTTGATTTCTCTCTCACTGAAAAAAACAGTGAAATTTTTGCACAGCAGAGCTTGTCGGATTACTCGCCAAAAAACAATTTACTGATCTAAAATTATCAAAATACCGATATCATGGCAGAACCATTTTTAGCTGAAATAAGAATGATGAGTTTCAATTTTGCACCGAAAGGCTGGGCATTTGCTGATGGACAGTTGTTAACTATAAATCAAAATCAGGGTTTGTTTTCACTTTTGGGAACGACTTTTGGCGGGGACGGACGAGTGAACTTTGCGTTGCCAGACCTTAGATCCAGGACGCCTATTCACGTGAGCAACTCCCATATACTAGGAGATAGAGGCGGAGAGCAGAATCATACTGTAAGCATAAACGAATTACCTACGCATACGCACACCATGAAGGCCAGTGATGCTGGTCCGGCAACTTCAAATCCGGTCGGCAATTCACTTTCAAGCTCAAAACCGGCAAATCAATATACCAGACAACAGATCAATCCGGTGACTTTGGCACCTGCAACCATTGCGAACGTAGGAGGAAGTCAGGCGCATTCCAATATGCAGCCATTTCTTACAGTAAGCTTTTGCATCGCCTTACAAGGGAATTTCCCGTCTCCAAACTAACATTTAAGGTTTATTTATCAAAATAGAAAATGAAAAATGGCACAGCCTTATATAGGTGAAATCAGAATGTTTGCAGGTAATTTCCCACCGGCAGGCTGGGAATTCTGCAATGGTCAGATTCTTCCAATTTCAGAATATGAATTTTTGTTCAATTTGATAGGAACAACGTATGGCGGAGACGGCCAGGAAACCTTTGCTTTACCGGATATGCAAGGCAGAATACCTGTACATCAGGGTAATGGGCGGGTTTTATCGGAAAATGGAGGCGCTGAGGAAATTACACTAAATGTGAATCAGATTCCCTCGCATACCCATGGCCTGGTAGCATCCTCTTCAATTGCAAATTCGTCTAGCCCTGTAAATAACTCGCTGGCTGTTTCCAGTCTGGTCAGCGCATTTGTATCGCAGGATAATCTTGCCAATATGAACACGGGCATCGTGACCAATACCGGAGGCAGCCAGCCTCATACGAATATGCAGCCGTCTTTGTGTGTCAATTTTATAATTTCAACTTCCGGGATTTTCCCAAGTCAGTATTAATAGTATTAATATTCCGATAAAAGAATTAATTCAATTTCTCATTTGCAGTATGGATCCCTTTATTGCCGAAATACGAATATTCCCTTTCAATTTTGCCCCAAATGGATGGGCATTTTGTGATGGACAAATTTTGCCGCTATCGCAAAACACCGCATTATTTTCGCTGCTTGGTACAACTTATGGCGGAGACGGAAAGAGCACATATGGATTACCCGACCTCCGCGGAAGAGCTCCGATGCATCCGGGCCAGGGACAAGGATTATCTCTGAGAGATCTTGGTGAAACTAATGGAGTTGAATCAGTAGCCTTACTTGAATCCGAAATTCCGGCGCATAGTCATACAATAAGAATAACAAATGCTCCCGGGCAAGTCAGCACTGCATCGGGAAATATGCTGGCACAATCACAGCATGGAACAATCTATTCTAGCTCCCCTCCTAATGTCAATATGAGTGCTGGTTCGATAGCGCCGACAGGTGGAAATCAACCTCACAATAACATGATGCCTTACCTGACCTTTTACTTTTGTATCGCTTTGCAGGGTGTGTTTCCCCCAAGACATTAATTCTGATATGGATTTATCATTAACAAATACAAGTATCAGATTAAGAAAAATTGAAGAAAACGACAAGTCAGTTTTACTTGAAATTTATGCAGGTACCAGAAAAGAGGAAATGGAAAGAGTGCCTCACTGGACTGATTTGATGAAAAAGGAATTCTTAAAACAGCAGTTCAACGCGCAGCACATACATTATCAGAACAATTATCCAGGTGCAGATTTCTGGATTCTGGAAAAAAATAAAAAACCAATCGGGCGGCTTTATGTGAGTGAAAGATATAATAATTCAACAATCCGGATCATTGATATTACACTTTTACCGGCTTTCAGAGGTAAAGGATTGGGAACCGGGATTTTGAAAGATTTAATACAAAAAGCATCAGAATCCGGAATTCCACTCAGTATCCATGTGGAATCATTTAATCCCGCCAAACAACTTTATGAGCGACTGGGATTCAAAAAAATCAGCGAAACAAACGGCGTTTATCATTTAATGGAATGGAAGCATACGATTTAAGCAAACTCACAGCAGATGATTTCAGAAATCATTTACATCAAAATATAGAGATTTATTTCAATCCGGAAATTCCGGTAAATATGGAGGTTCTGGAAGTCCAAGACCTGGAACTCTATTCTCCGCTTGAACGAAATTCATTTTCCATTTTATTTCGAATGAATGGTGAAAAAGGATATTATCCTCAGGGAACCTATCCGGTAAATCACCCGGAATTAGGGAAAATGGATATTTTTCTTGTCCCCCTGGGAGCCGATAAGGAAGGTATGAGATACCAGAGTATTTTTTCCTGAAAGCGTAAGTGAATCCCGAAGTGAGACTTCCAGTATTTGACAAAGCCCCTTTCTTTTAATGCATATTAATTACAGCTTATGAAAAACCTTTACCTCTATCTTGCAGGAATGGTAATGCTTGCATCAGGTTATTTTATTGTTGATACAAAAGATTCTGTCTTTCAAGATATCATTTATAAAAATGAGGCTGCCTTAAAAGAAAGTGGCAAAAAGTCATCTTTTTCAAAACAACTTCAAAAATCACCATTGACTGCCACTAAAAATAAATCGGCAAGCGTGGTGGCAGCCAGTATTACGGCCACAAATTCATATACTATCACCAATGACCTTGGCGCTCCGGGAGCAACAGCCGGTGACGAGATTACTTATACGGTAACCATCGCAAACGGCGGAACGGATGCCAGCGGAATTGTTTACAATAGCACCATTGATCCTAATACCACACTGGTTCCTGGTTCTGTAAAAGTGAGCCCGATTGTGCAGAACGATAGCTATTCAACCATAGGAAATGTGACCCTGAATATTCCTGCCGAGGGCGGGTTATTTGCCAATGATATCAGTCCTGACGGTTCTGCCTGGACTTTAACCAGTGCTTCTTCAATTGGCACAGCGCATGGTGGTATTGCCACCATCACTGCGTCAACAGGTGCATTTACTTATGTTCCGGCACCAGGTTATACAGGAGATGATACTTTTAATTATACTGTACAAAATGCCTCGGGCGCTGGCTTCACAGCACTTGTTACGATAACATTGACAAATAAAATCTGGTTTATAAATTCCGCGGCTTCGGGAACGTCAGTAGGAACCTTGGCTAATCCATTCACATCCATTGCATCTTTCCAGTCTGCCAATACTGGCGCAACAGGAAAACCGGGTACTGGTGATTATATATTTATTTATTCGGGTAATTATTCCGGATCAATGACGCTTCTTTCCGGACAAAAACTGATCGGGCAAGGTGCCAGCAATACTATACAGCAAATAACTACATTCGCCTCTCCAAGTGGTGTTAATTTACTTCCGCCTACCGGAACAGCTCCTGTACTTACAACGGCCGGCACCGGAGTTGATGCCATTATATTGAACCAGAATAATACAATCCGTGGATTTTCAATTGAGAATACGTCCGGAAAAAAGATAAAAGGTGCATCTTTTGGAACATTAACAGCAAGTGAAGTATCATTGACCGGCACAGGTGCGGCACTTGACCTGAACAATGGAATTCTTAACGCAGCATTTCCAACCTTATCATCAGCAAGTACCGGAACCGCGGGAATTAGTGTCACCGCCGTTTCTGGCACACTTAGTAATTCGGCAGGAACAATATCTTCTACCAACGCAACCGCAGTTCAGATTAGTGGGACCGGCACATTGACTCTGGGCTTGACTTTCGCGTCCATATCAAGTTCTGGAGCGACCAAAGGAATTTCTCTTTCCAATACTTCCGGAACATTTAAGGTAAATGGTACAGGAACGACGGCGGGATCTGGCGGAGTTATTTCCAATATATCACAACGTGGAGCTGAATTTATCAGCGCCAGCGGAGTGACCTTGCAAAATATGAATTTCACCACAGCCAATACAACTGATGGTAGTTCAGATGTTGATAATACAAACAGTAACGCAGCGATTTATGCCAGAAGTCTTGGTGGAATAACTTTAACGAATTTAAGCATTAACGGAGCTTCACAGTATGGTCTTAGCTTTATCAATGTTTCAAATTTCGCTTTGTCAAATACCTCTGTTTCGAATGCAGGAACTTCGGAAGATGAAGGTGGAATTTATGCCACCAATTCAACAGGAACCAGCACGATTACCGGCTTAACAATTTCAAATTCATCCGGCCGCGGCGCCTATTTCAGAAATTCCGGTTCATCGGCACTTACAAAGCTGACCATAGGCAGTACTACAATTTCAGATTTACCAAATGCAGAAGCACTTTTACTGGAAAGCTGGAATACTTCCAATATGAACGTCATTGTAAAGGAAAACTCTCAGTTTTTAAGAAGTCAGTCCACGGCTGTGGCGGTATATGCCAACGATGCATCGATAATTAACGCAGATTTACTTAACAATACTATCGATCCTGGAACCGGGAACGGCGCCGGGCTTGACATTTCCAGTTCCGGAACTGCTACTATTAACTTCAACGTATTAGACAATATAGTAAAAGCAAGAACCAGCACGGTAATCAATAATTTTGCCTACGACGGCTCTACTTTACAAGGTACAATTCAAAACAACACAGCAACATCACTTGGTGGTGACGGAGCCGGAATTGTAGTACGCACAGAAACACCAGGCGGCAGATCCGCAACGGGCACGGTAAAAATCGATAACAATACCATCAGCGGAGTTACTCAGGATAATGCCATCAGAGTTTCTGCTTTTTCTTTCAATAATACACCTATCAATGCTACTATTACCAATAATATAATAAATAGTAATATTTCGAACGGCTATCTATACAGCCAGATTGATTTGAGTTTAAATTCAATAGCAGGAAATAACGCGGTACTTTGCGCCAATATCTTGTCAAATCATTTGGAGGGAGGCTCCTCACAATTCGGACTATTAAATGTCAATGTACGCACCGGAACTGTTATTAAATTCCCACAGGCAGGAGCACTGGTGGATATATGGAATACTAATCAAAATAAACCGACAGGTACAACTTCCGGAAATACTAAGGTTTCAATAAACAATGCGGGTACCCAATTAACTGGTACTTGTCCCGTACCAACCAATCCCAAACAAAGAATTGCAGCTGATGAGACGATCGCTGCAACTGATGCTGTAAAACCTGAACCTGTTTCAACGGAAAAAATTAAGCCTGAAACTGTTAAGGAAGAAAACAACAAAATTGGTAACAGTGAAGAAAATTCACTTCGGATAGAGGCTCCTCTGGCTGTTGGAACAGTAAATGTCGGTGGCACAAACGGCTTTCCGATTCCCGCGGAAAAAAGTGTAACAATCACATACAAGGTTACAGTAAACAGCGTAATCCCTGCAAACGTCTGCAAAATTTCAAATCAGGGAACAGTAAGCGGAACTGGAATAACACCAGTTTTAACAGATGACATTTCAGTTGGCGGCGCCTCCGATCCTACCACTACTGCTGTAACACCAACTGCCCTTCCGACCATCACGCAAGGCCCGGTGAACAGTGCAGTTTGTGCGGGTTCAACGGCAACGTTCAGCGTAACAGTAACAGAAACCGGTTTAAGTTACCAATGGCAGAAAAAAATATCCGGAGGTACGTTCACCAATATTGATCCGGCAAGTAATGCTTCGGCTGCAACGGCAACATTATCATTAAGCAATGTTCCAACAACTGATAACGCAGCGCAATATCAGGTTATCGTTTTCTCACCGTGTGTTACCACTACTTCCGGTTTTGCCACTTTAACGGTTAACAAAATTGAAACGGCATCAATTACAGGCAGCACAAGTACCGACCAAAACAGTACCATGCCCACCATTACTTTCGCAGCAACGGGTGGTACCAAACCTTACACTTTCGCTTACACATTAAACGGTGATGCCAAAACGGTATCCACGGTGGGCAATGCATCAACCGCGGTAGCGAGCCAGCCTACAACACAGGCCGGAAGTTTTGTTTACGAATTGAAAAGTGTAACTGACGCTACTTCCTGCGGATATACACCTGCGACCACGCAATCTGTGACAATCAATGTAACGCCGCTGCCTGTAACTCTTACCGTTTTCACAGCAGCGAAAGAAGGAAATTCTGCCATGTTAAACTGGGAAACCACTATGGAAACAAATAGTGACCGTTTTGAAATTGAGCGGAGCCAGGATGGCAAAAGCTGGTTGAATATTGGTACAAAATATGCAAATGGAGAAAGTTCTACGACTATCAAATATTCGTTTTCAGATGCAAATCCAACAGCAGGCGAGAATCTTTATCGTCTGAAAATGATTGATAAAGACCAGACTTTTGCATACAGCCGGATCCGCAGCCTGACTTTCAGCATAGACCTGCAAGCTTCTTTTTATCCAAATCCGGTTTCTGATCAGCTTCATTTGAATGTTGCAGACTGGAATAAAGTTGCTGCTGTTGAACTGATTTCTGTAAAAGGGCAATCCATTTACAAATCAGAAAAAACATTGAGCACTGTAATAGATGTTTCCCGCTTTCCCGCAGGAATCTACATTGTTTCATTACGTTATGTTGATGGCAGTAATAAATCTTATAAAGTGGTAGTCAGCCATTAACAACATCTAATTTTTTACCAAAACCGCATGAAGGCTTTGTCTTTTATGCGGTTTTTTATTTTTAAGATTTCATAATACCAAAAGTAAAATCCGGGTTTGCTCAAATTTTTTGGAACGATTATTTTACTAACAGCAAAACAGACTGAATCAGAATTACCTGATAACTAGTCGTTTCATCAAACTATTAATTCAAATAATCTTTAATCGTTATGACTTTCATAGAATCAACTTCCGGACATTCAGATAAATCAGTAAAGTTATTCGTCCAGGATATCGGACAGGGAAAACCTGTAGTGTTTATTTCAGGATGGCCATTGAGCAGTGAAATGTGGGAGTATCAGCTCAATGTGCTGCCGAAACATTTTTTGCGTTGCATTGCCTATGACCGTCGTGGATTTGGAAAATCTGACAAACCTTGGGAAGGATATGATTACGACACGCTGGCAGGTGATTTAAATTCAGTTTTGGAAGAACTTGACCTGCACGAAGTAACACTTGTTGGTTTCTCAATGGGTGGTGGCGAGGTAGCTCGTTACATGTCAAAATATGGTGACGCGCGAATTGCAAAAGTAGTTTTCATAAGCTCTGTGGTACCCTATATGTTGAAAACGGAAAGCAATCCGGATGGGCTTCCAAAGGAAATGTTTGACGAATTCGTAGCAGCAACGGAAGATGATCGTCCGAAATTTTTAGCTGAATTTGCAAAAGGATTTTATGGTAACTCGTTTTTAAGTCCTAATGTAAGTGACGAAATTTTGACTTGGCATAATAATCTGGCTTTACAAGCTTCCGGTCGGGCTACAAGCAAATGTATCCGTGCGTTCAGCGAAACAGATTTCCGCGATGATTTAAAAGTGATCAATGTACCAACATTAATTATCCACGGAGATGCAGATAAGACCGTTCCGATTGATGTGAGCGGTAAAAGGACGTCAGAATTAATGCCGGCAGCAGAATACATTGTTTATGAAAATGCACCACACGGATTATTTATTACTGAAAAGGAACGGTTGAATGATGATTTAATTCGTTTCATTGCGGGGAAACCGCTCCATAGTGAAGTGGCAGGAGAGGCTATTAACGCCGTTCAAAATGGTGCCAACATTATCATATAGAAGTTCAAATTATCAATGCAAAAAGCTCCCGGACGTTAAAATCCGGGAGCTTTTTTTGGTATAATATTTAAGTCCATTTTACTTAATCTCACCTTCAAAATATCATGACCATGTTATCGGATAAACTTGATCTTACAGGAAAAACCGCAGTCGTAACCGGTTCAAGCCAGGGAATTGGCGAATCCATTGCCATGACGCTGGCGGAACATGGCGCTTCCGTTGTTTTACATCACCATGAAGGTTTGGAAAATGTTGAAAAAGTAAAGGCGAAGATTGACGGTCAAAAAGGTTATAGCCACATTGTTAAAGCTGATTTTTCAAAACCCGGTAGTGTAGATACGTTTTATGATGAGGTATTTAAATGCGTGAACAAGGTTGATATTCTGGTTCTGAATGCTTCCATACAAATTTCAAAAAACTGGAATGAACTAACAAGTGAAGATTTTGACATTCAGATCGAGGCTAATTTCAAAACGAATTTATTTCTCATGCAAAGATTTGCTCCCGCGATGGTCGAGCGAAAATGGGGAAGAATTCTGACCATTGGCAGCGTTCAGCAAATAAAACCGCATCCGGCTATGATTGCCTATGCCGCGACTAAATCGGCGATTCTGAATGTTGTGCAAAACGTAGCTATGCAGCTGGCTGACAAGGGAGTAACCGTGAATAACCTGGCTCCCGGTGTGATAGCAACACCACGAATTGCGGAGCCTGTACCAGAGGGTGAAGAAAGAATTCTACAACGTTTAAGAACACCATCCGGCCAGGTAGGAGAACCGGAAGACTGCGCCGATTTGGCTCTTTTCCTGTGCTCAGAAGCCGGCCGTTTTATAACAGGACAAAATATTTTTATTGACGGCGGTATGAGTTTGTAAACTGTTTGCAGCATTTTTAGAAAATTACCACTGGAATGATTCTGGTATAAATACGTGAAAGTCATAATTCAACAAATTTAAATCAATACCGAGATGGCAAAATATTCAGAAAAAGCCAGCGAAAAAGTAGGAACTGCACTTCATGAAGAAAAGGAAGGCAAACTTAAAACTGGTACCGGAAAAAAAGTAACATCAAGAAAACAGGCCATTGCAATCGGATTATCTGAGGCACGAAAAGCCGGTGCAAAGGTTCCGAAAAAGAAAGATTAAATGTTTTAGATTAGCCTGATAAATAGTTAAAGACCTGCCCTGCTTTTAAAGCAGGCAGGTCTTTTTTTATTTCAATCCCACTTTGAGACGCTTTAAGCCTGATTTTTTCTGCTTAAAGTTTTATATAATAATTCCATTTCTTATTATAATTATTTTCGTTTAAAAATCTGTCTCCGATGATCAGCTTTTTTTCGAACGCACTTTTGCCCTCTTTAAAAACTCAAATTTTTAATATCCTCCATCGTTTTGAAACTTGATACTATTTTATTTGAAGTTGCATGGGAAATCTGTAATCAAATTGGCGGAATTTATACTTTTATCAAGTCAAAAATTCCGGCTGTGATGGATGTCAGAGAAGATAATTATTATCTCCTCGGTCCGTATTTTCCGGAAACTGCGAAGCTGGATTTCAAACCAGTTGCTGTAATGGGCGAATGTCCTGTTGGCAAAACTATATTGCGCATGCGCGACATGGGTTATGAAATCCACTTAGGTTATTGGTTGTTGCCATCCTCTCGTCCATTGGTGATTCTGTTTAATCCTGATAACTCTTTAATAGATGTCAATCAAGTAAAAGCCACACTTTGGAATGATCATCAAATTTCTTCAATTCGGTCAGATGCGTTGACAGATAAGGTCCTCGCTTTCGGAGAAATACTTAGGATTTTCTTTACCACAGTTAGAAATTTTTCTAATGACGAACAGGATTTAATAGCGCACTTTCATGAATGGATGTCCGCAAGTTGCCTCCCGCAGCTTCATAAAGACAAAATTAAAATTGCCACCGTGTTTACCACACACGCGACTGTGGCAGGAAGATATCTCGCACCGAACGAATACGATTTTTACAATAGGCTGCACACCTTTGATATCCAGGAAAAAGCTGCACATTATAATATCGAAGCGCAGACAGGAATAGAAAAGGCGGCTGCTCAAAATGCAAACGTTTTTACAACCGTCAGTAAGCAATGTGCTTCTGAATGCGAAATTTTTCTAGGCCGAAGCCCGGATTCGATTATTCCGAACGGATTAAATTTTCAACAGAAGTTTCCACACGAAAGCTTTTCCCAGCATCAAAAATACCGTGGTATGATTGATGAATTTGTGAAGGGATTGTTCTTTCCGAGTTATCACTTCAACATGGAAAAAACCTTGTATTTTTTCACATCCGGTCGTTATGAATACAGAAACAAAGGTTTTGATATAACACTGAAAGCCCTGGAACAACTGAATGAAAAATTACAGGAAAATGATTTCGGAATTACGATCATCCTCTTTATTATTTCTCCAAGGCCGCACTATTCAGTAAAAGCTGATGCACTGGAGGCGAGGTCACGGTATCAGCATATGCAGAAGTTATGCCGAAAAATCAGCTCTGAACTTGGTCCGCGCATCTACGCCTCAGTCACCCATGACAAAAGTTCTGGACTGCCTGATATCAACAAACTTCTGGATGATGAACTGATTCAGGACTGGAAAAAAACAGTTGCCGGATTTAAGCAAAAACAATTGCCTGCGGTGGCAACCCATCATCTGGTCAACGAAGATGCAATTACAGATTTTTGCCGCTCCACAGGTTTTGATAATAGTAAAAATTCTGCTGTAAAAGTCGTCTACCATAACGAATTTATGGAAAGGGCCACTTCCTTATTAGGCATGGATTACGCAGAGTTTGTATCGGGCTGTCATTTAGGAATATTCCCGGATCTGTATCAGCCCTGGGGATATGCGCCGATGGAATCGATTGTACTGGGCACACCGGCCATTGCTAGCAACTTGTCAGGATTTGGACAATTCGTCCAAGCCAATGTTACAGATCATGATGCTCAGGAAATGTACATTCTTGACAGAAAATCCCAGTCAGACGAAGGAGCCGCATATCAGCTTTCGGAAATGCTGTATAATTTCACCAGGAGTTTTATTTCTAATCAATTCATTCCCAGAAGCAGCATAAAAAATACAGCAATTGCCAAATTATGCTGGTCGGAAATTCAGCCACGCTATGAAGAAATTTATAAACTGGCCATGATGAGAAGCCAGCCTGCTTCCAATTTATATTAAATTAAAAAACCACAAATTTTCACTTTTTATACTAGTGAAAATTCGCGGTTTCGTGGCTAACAATTGATATTATTCTCCATTCATAACCCTTAATGACAACATCGTGATGTCATCAAACTGGGTGGCAGGACCAATAAACTGTACCAGACTGGATAGCGTAACTTCATTCATTTCCTTGGCAGATTTCTGGGTTGACCCCTCACCGGTTGTGAAGAAATCCTGTAAATGATGCAATCCGTAACGCGCACCGCTCAGGTTATTTGCATCCGTTACACCATCTGTATAAAGTACAAATTTATCTCCCGGATTAAGTTTCAGTGAACGTGATTCGTATTCATATTCAGGATCAAAACAAAGTGCCATTCCCTCCTGTTTTTTAACCAGTTCGGTTGAACCATCGGCCCGTTGTATAATCGGTGGCTCGTGACCCGCGTCAACATATTCCACTTCACCGGTTTTGGTATTCAAAATGCAAATAAAGGCGGTGACGAACATAAACATGGAGTTATCTTCGCACAAAAATTCATTTACAATTTTTACTTTTCTAACCAGACTGTCGCCATTTCTGTTGGAAAACTGGCTTTTAAAAATCGCCTTGGTAATGGCCATAAAAAGAGCCGCCGGAATTCCTTTATCAGAAACATCGCCAATCATGAAAAACAGCCGGTCTTCATCCATCATGAAATAATCATATAAATCCCCTCCAACCACTTTTGCTGGCTGTAAAAATGCATGAAGGTCTATCCCCGCTTTCCCAATATTAGCCGGAACCGTTTTTGGAAGCATGGAAAGCTGGATTTCCTTTGCTACACTCAAATCATTTTGTATTGCAATCAGCTGTTCCCTACCCTTTTCAAGACTTGTCAGCATTTCGATATGCTCAACCGTTTTGCTGATCGTTATTTCCAGATCTTCAAAGTTGACCGGCTTTGTTACAAAGTCAAAAGCACCGCGGTTCATAGCCGTACGAATATTATCCATATCGCCATAAGCAGAAACCATAATTGCCTTTAAAAGAGGATTTTGCTTCTCATTGATCTTGGCCAGGAAAGTCAAACCATCCATGCCGGGCATATTGATATCGGATAAAATCAAGGAGACATCACCTACTTCTTCCAATTTTTCGAGTGCTTCAATACCATTATTCGCGAAAACAAACTCATATTTTTTTTCTCTGATTTGTTTTCTGAAAAGCTGAAGAATCAGCATTTCCATATCCTGCTCGTCGTCTACACTTAATATTCGGATTGCCATTATTGTGAAGTTTTTTTATGAGTATTTTATAAAAATCAGGTTTACTATGCAGGAATAACGATCAGAAATTCGGTCTTTTCGTTCAGTTCGGAAGTAACTTCTATCGTGCCCTGATGCGTTTCTACGATGGTGCTGTACGTGAGTGAAAGTCCTAATCCTGTACCTTTTCCATGCGGTTTTGTTGTAAAAAAAGGCTGGAACAATTTTGAAACGATATCCGCCGGAATGCCAATTCCATTATCCTCAAAACGGATTTCAATTTTGTCGTCCCGCTTTTTTGTTGTGATTTTGATACAAGGATTGTAACCAACATTCTCCCTTTTTGCTCGCTCATTTACCGCATAACAGGCATTATTGACAAGGTTGAGTATCACTCGCCCGAAATCGCCGCGTGATATTTTCACTTCTTTTACCAGCGGATCAAGATCATATTTTAAAGTAACATTAAAATCCTTGTCCTCTGCCCGAGCACCCTGATATGCCAGTTTACTGAATTCTTCCAGCAGCTGATTCAGATCCGTAGGTTCCAGAAACGCACCGTCCGTTCTGGTTTGCAATAACATTCCCTGAATGATCCGTTCGATCCGTTTCCCGTTTTCATTAATTTTTACAAGGTTTTTGGACAATGCGTCGAGCAGATCTTTTTGATCAGCCTTATCGTCATCGCTAAGTTCCTCAGCAGGTTTTTCCAGAATTTCGGCGAGTTCTTCCACCAGTCCCTGAGACAACCGTGAAAAGTTATTTACAAAACTCACCGGATTTTTTATTTCATGGAGTATGCCTGCGCTCAACTGACCGATATCAGCCAGTTTGCTTAATTCGGCTACTTTCAGCTGGTATGCTTCAATTTCCTTATTCAATTCTTCAATCCCGGTATGGAGACTTGTTTCCGTAGGCGGAGAATCTGCATGATTGTCTTGTTGCTGCTCCATATTAGGTATTGTTAAGTGTAAGTAGGTTCGATCAGTTGTATTTAGTTGATGACAGGCAATAGAATTTCTACTATTGTATATTCTCCGGATTTTGAATTTATAGACATTTCTCCTTTGTGATATTCGACAATGTCCTTACTCATATATAAACCTAAACCTGTCCCTTTGGAAGTAGGTTTGGTGGTGAAAAAGGGACTGAAAATCTGCTCAATTTCCTTTTGAGGAATCCCTTTTCCATTATCCCGAAACTGTATCCGGATTCCGTCCCTCGTTTTCGTTGTCTTGATCGAAACTTCCGGAACGTAATCTTTTTCAATCTTGCTTTTCTCAATTACCGCGTAACAAGCATTACTGATCAGATTTTGCAAAACCTCCGAGAATTCATAGGGCAAAAGGCTTACTTTTACAGGCACTTTATAAAGATCAAAATCAAGATGTAAATCGCAGCCTTTGTAATCTGCGAGCACTTCGGCAAGTGCTGTTTTTGCTTTTGTTTCAAGAAAAGGATTCAGTTCCGTCACCAGAAATTCAGTTGATTTTCCTTTCAAAAGTTTCTGCATGTCTTTTACAATACGGGTCGTACTGGCTCCGTGTTCGTAAATTTTTTCGAGATTCTTTTTAAGCATTACTACACCGCTGCCTAAATCATCCTGATCATCTTCGGTAAAACCAGCCTGGTATTTTTCTGTTACTTCTTCAATTTCTTCCAGCAGAGATTTAGAGGATTGAGAGAAATTGTTGATATAATTCAGTGGATTTAAAATCCTGTCTACAATACCTTTTGTTAACTGTCCAACTGAAGCAAGTTTTTCCTGTCTGATCAATTCCTGTTGGGTCGATTTCAGATTGGAAAGCGTATTTTCAAGATTTTCAAGAATACTGGTTTTGATATATGCGCCAATCAAATGTTCTTTCAGGTTACGGACCATGTTGAAATCACGCGGACCAAAAGCATGGCTGTGTTCCATATTCTCCATCGTGATAAAACTTTTCACCTCAGATTCAACGCGAATCACAATGGTAATCAGCGACTTGGGCGCGAACAGACTATCAATTGAATTGTCCAGATTTTCGTATAGAAAATCATTTTTAACAAAAATATCTTCAAAAACTTCCGTTGCCGAATCAATGTAGCGATGCGCCGCCTGTGCATAAGTCAGCGAAACATTTTCGACCGAAGTAATATCCACTTTTCCAGCCAAAGCTATGAACTGATAATTCTTGGTCAACTTATTGTATATCAACCCCGAAGCGCTGTCAACATTTTGAAATAAACAGAGACGATCCAATACCATTTGAAACAATTTCCCTGTATTCACCTCACTATTAATCGATTTCACAAATTCATCGATTCGTTCGAGCTGATCGTTGGTAGCAGTAAGTTCTTCTGACTGTTTTTCAAGTTCCTCTTTTTGCTGCACCACTTCCTCCGTCCGCTCATTAATCATCGATTCCAGATTTCTGGTTTTGTTTGCTACAAACTCGATCCGTTTTTGTCTGATAATCAGACTTCCGCCAACAAGCGCAGCCAGATAAATCAGCATCGCCCACCAACGCTGATAAAGCGGTGGAAGAATTGTAAAATCGAAAGAAGCTTCGTTACTCTGATTGTTGTAAACATTCTGAGCTTTCACGTGAAATTTATAATTCCCGGGAGGTAAATTGGTATATTCCTTCAAATATTTCGAAGTCCATGGCGACCATGTTTTATCAAAATTTTCCAGGTAATACTGAAACAAAAGATTGTCATCCGGTATCAGACTTGCACCCGAAAATTCGAAACTGATATCATTAAATTTATAATTCAACTTCGTGCTTTTTTCTCCCGGTTTGGTGGCTTCCTTAAACCCGTTGAAAAGTACTGTGTCACCTTTTGCAGTAATTTTTCGAATAAAAGCAGCATATGGAAGCGTGTAAGAAATGTTCTGGTTCCTGTCAAAACGCACCATTCCGTCGGCGCCGCCAAACCAGACGATGTTGTTGGCATCCGGATAAATCACGTTAAAAGTTCTGTCAGCGAGCGGAAGAAAAGGTACCGTCAGCTCTTTATATCTGCGGTTTGACTGCTTTTGGTAGAGGGTTATAAATTTTTCATCTCCGTTGGTTGTCCAGATATCACCCCTGGCATCCTGGCTGATCAGGCCTTTCCAGACCGCCGATTTATCTTTATTAAAAGCAGTAAAAGGGACAAACCGGTCAATGGATTTGTCATACTGAAATACACCTTTAACGTTACTGACCAGCAGACCAGCCGGCCCTGTTGAAATCCGGTTTAATAAACGAGTCGGCAAACCTTTACCCGAGCTATAATCTGTAACTTTTTGCGAGTCCTGATCAAATTTAAAAATCCCGTTTGTCTGTGATTCCAGCCACAAATTACCATCCTGATCTTCTGCCATTTTAAAAATCTGGCCGGTAATTCCTGGGATATTTCTGATTCGTCCACCCTTGGAAAAATCCAGTTCTGCCAGGCCATTTTCAAGCCCGAAATAAAGTTTTGATTTTATCTTTTTTGACTGATAAATACAAAAAGTGAAATCGTCCGAAAGCGGTGTCGCCTTGTTATTTTTTGAAATACTATAAACGCCTCTGCTCGTGGCTGCATACAAAATTCCATTCGCGCCGGTCAAAGACCAGACTGCTACTTTTATTGATGGAAATGACAAAAACTTACCGTTGTCCAGATAATACAATCCGCTGCTGGTTGCGGTAAAAAGCTTTCCGTCAAAACGAAAAACATCATTGATCTGACCCCTAAGATTCTCGTTTTCCGCGTATTCAGAAATTGGCGAAGTGATTGCCATTTGGGCAATACCATTATTCAACGCCATCCAGAGTCCGCCCATTCTGTCCTGAATCCAGTAGTTCACACGCTCACCGACAAAACGATCATTTTCTCGGACACGGCTGTTGATTTCCCCGTTTTCAGGATGTATCGAGAGGAAGTTTCCACCAGAAGCAAAAATCCCCAAAGTATTGTCGTTCATGACTTTACCACTGAAAATTTCCTTTCCGCTTAAATAGTCATTTGCGGGCGATTGAAGACTCCCGAGTTTCCCATTGATGAAGGTAAAAATACCCTGATGACTTGTTGTAACGAATGTTTTTCCATTTAAAAACAAGACAGAATTTGCATCCTGAATATTCTCTGCTTCATTTGCCAATGGAAAACGAAAGAAATTTCCATGATCAAAACGGGTCAAACCAATGCCGGCTTTAAACACGTAAATAATATTATTTGCTAAAAAAGCAGAAGTAATTGATTCCTTGGTTTTCCAGGATTTAAGCTTCTTTCCGTTCCATAGAAAAATTTTATTTTTTGCTACAAAATAGATCCCGTCGGCCGTTTGGAAAATATTGATTATGGCACCAAATTCTTTTTCTGAACCATTGATACTAACGAAATTATAGGAACCTGATTTGTCGGGCGCCAGATAGCCAAACTCATCGTTGGCACCCACCATAACCCGTTGGGTACCGTCCAGATAAAGTGCGGAAACTTTTGTAATATTCTTCGTTGGGATCGTTTTCCAAAATACGCCGTCATATTCCAGAACGCCTGAAAAATTGCCAAAATACAAGACTCCCTGTTTGTTTTGAACTATGGCAAAATTCTGTCCGTGCGCTTTATAATCTTTTGGTGAATAAAGCTTTATTAATGGCGCGGGCATCTCCTGCAAATTGCTCTGCGCCACCAAATGACCAGCTGAAATAATCAGAAAAGTGAGTATGTAAAAAAAGTATTTCATAAAGCCGGATTTGAAAAAGATTTAAAAACACTGCTTTCCAACCGGTTTCCGATTTTACAATGAAAATCATCTTTTTTCCAAACCATGGTATGAGCCAAAGTTGTAAAGGCCTGAAAATCTGTTGCCAGCAAAATTTCCATGGCAGTTTCGGATAATATTTCAGAGGAAGAAACAGCAATTGCGCAAAGGATAAATGTGGTTTCCTCAGACGGATAATCTTCCAGTTGTTTAATCGCCGCAATTTTTGTGGCGACGTTCAGTCTGGAAAAATCTTTATTGATAATGTCATACAATCTTTCCTGAACGGACATCCTTTGCTGAGGATAAAAATTCTTGAACCTGAGTATTTTTTCAGAGATTGATATGTCTTCAAAAAGCGGGATTACCTGCGGCTTATGCTCTGCCGGTATGGCCATATTGAGGATTTCCAAAAGATAACTTTTCGTATTTTCGTTTCGGGAGCTGAT
Source organism: Dyadobacter subterraneus (assembly GCF_015221875.1). Classification (NCBI taxonomy): domain Bacteria; kingdom Pseudomonadati; phylum Bacteroidota; class Cytophagia; order Cytophagales; family Spirosomataceae; genus Dyadobacter; species Dyadobacter subterraneus. The sequence goes on along the minus strand of NZ_JACYGY010000001.1, from coordinate 1,896,413 downwards.
CGATTTTTGTACCACAAATAACCGGTTGTCTTTTGTTAGTAAAGTCAGGATATTGAGCAGTTTTAAAATCGCACGATTGTATTCTTTTACCAGTTCAGGACCTAAACTGCTATCAACCGGAAGCGTGCTGAACAAATCACGCTGCGCGGCAATAACCCAAATGATAAATCCAATATGCAGGCGCACCTCCGGAACCAGATTTGATCTTTCTATCAGATTGACTCCATAACCCATAGCCGCCAGCGACTCGTACACTTTATCTTTGACACACTGGACAGGGTCATTCAGTTTTTGACGCAACGAGCGGATTGCTTTGTCACCGCCAATTGTGAAAATGATCTCAATGCAGCTTAACTGAACATCTACATCTTCTTTTGAAAGATTGAAATATTCATCCAGCGCCGGAATGATGCGATCGCCTGTTTTTATAAGAGCAACTCTTGTTTCCCGGAAGTACTTTTTACTGCACAGATTTTCAAATAAATAATTCCAAAGCTCCGGATTCCCATTTTCGCCAGATGCGATAATAGCTGCTTTTTTAATGATTGAATTTGTACTTTGAAGATGTGGAATGAGGTTCTTGTATGCCAAAAATCTTTTGGATTTGCCCAGCAATGTTATGCCTTCCAACACCTCCGGCAGATTTTCAGATAACGATTTGCTGACGATTGATTCGAAGGAAATTCTTCCGTCGTCCTGTAAATTTGCTGCCGCCGGTTTTGAACTTTGCTCCGATGGATTGGTTCTGGTAATATTTGTCGATGGTAACGTAAAAAGGCTCGAAAGCATATTCTGGTATTCCGTCTGCATCCGGAAAGAAGCGAAGGCCCAGCCGATCAGGATGATAAGAAAGGCGCACATAATGTAGATCGGTGCACAAAGATTTACACTGACCAGCAATAACAAAATAACACCCGCCGAAATGTAGCCTAATGGCTTGGCATAAATTTCAATTTTATTCTGCAAAGCCATACTTTCCTGCTTTTCAAGCGGCTGGTAAAGTATCTGGAAAGATGTATCACTAAAAGATTTTTTGACCGAAATACATAAAAATCTGCTCAACAAAATGAAAAAGAAAACAGAAAGGTCAAAGGAGCTGATGGTAATTGCAAATACGAAAACGACAATCAGAGCCACAGGAAGCAATATTATTCCGGAAATCAAACCAAAAGTCCGGATAGTAAGACGGTAGAAAAACACTTTTACCAGCAATTCTATGATGGCGGAAATAAAGAAAAATTGTCCCAGAAAAACAGTAAGCTGATCTTTGGCCGGAAACTGATTTTTTACTTCAACAGAGAAAATAAATTCCGCGAAATAAACACCCAAAACCGGTACCATGCCCAAAAGAAAAACAAGATGTTTGTAATTCTTTTTTGTAGGAGAATCGTCAGCGGTGGTGGAAAAGAAATCTGGTTTGGGAAGTTTCATTTTACTCAGTTTCCATCCCTTTCTCACTTTGGTTTCGCCGCCGACCGTAGTAGCTTTTACAGGTTGTACTTCACTTTCCCTGGGTTTTGTTGATAGTTTATCGTCATACTTTTTTATAATCACCGTCATAATTCCAAGTGAAACCAAAAGGGCAGCCAGACTGATATAAAGCAATTCTTCGGTATGCAGAACTTTTGCACTTAGCAGTACATTAACCGCGAAATAACTGATTATAGAAGCTACTACATCGCCCGTTGCGATGAGACTGAAAATACGTTTTGCCTGTTCAAGATTGAAAATTTTTGACGATGAAGTCCAGAAGGTAACGTTGCTGACATAAACGGAAATCCGGTTCCAGATAAACATGACCAGCGTAATGCCTTTCCATGAAAAAGTTTCATAAAAATAAAGCATAATAGCAACTGAAATGAACTGGAAAATGATCAGCGCAATGGACAACCTTGTAAAATTGACCTTAGTTTGGAAGGAAACATTGATCTTTCCAATAAAAAAAAGCAGGATACCTCCGGCGATATAGGCTACCGGAAGCATTGCTTTGGAGTAGTTTACCAGAAACAGTGCATTGGCTACGATATAAAATATATAAATGGATATTCCGCTAAAAAAGGAATAGCCAAGTAAAAGCAAGACTGGTTGTTCCTCGTCTTTCTTTATATTAAATGTAGTATGTAGCGACTGCCTGGTTATCATTTGTTTACGTATTAAATAGATGCTTTCTGAGCCAGATAAACGCCTTGTTTGAAGAACAGACTAACGTTGTCATCTTCGAAAGTAAACCGGGTTTTTTCAGAAAATCCTTCACCCTCTGATTCCACCATTTCGAGCAGATAAGTATTCAGCGCCTGTAATTTTTCCATGTCTCCCTGCAACTCGGAATACAGGCGATATTTACTGTTGAAATTATATGTGAAAGCTTTGGCCAGTTCATATTTTTCGAAACGGGCGTTTTCAAGCAGATAGTAAAATGCTTCCTGTGTGATAAAGTTTCTATTTTCTACCAGTGAATCATATCCTGCCAGACTGTCTTTTTTACGGAACATATTTCGGTAAAAATGTACCGTCGAATCGTCCAGAATTGTTTGCCATAAAATCAGTTTTCCGCCAGGTTTTAGAATCCTGAAAATTTCGCTGATCATTTTGACCTGTTCACCTGCCGGCAGTTCATGCAGTACCATTTTGGTTACTACTTTATCGAAAAAATTATCCGGATAATCCATCGAAGCGGCGCTGTTTTGCTGATAAGAAACCGATCTCATCTGGCCGATAGAATCCAGAAGTTCAGAAACTTCTATCTGTGCTCTCTGAAGCTGGACAACACTGAATTCCAAAATGTAATAATCAATGTCAAGCATAGGCTCTCTACCAATAATTGCCTGTGTTACAGGCGCATATCCGGCACCACAATCCAGTATCAAGTCACCATCCTGCGGATCAATGATCGCTACGAGATCATCAAACATATCATCGCTGAAATTGGTAACGCTTTCATAACGGATCACTCTTTCATCATAGGAATTTTTCATAGAAGTCGGGTTGACATTTTGTTAAAAATTGAGAATAACGCGGAGCATTGAATTGATGCCCTTTTGAGGAGTTCGGTAAGCCTGTTCTATGCCATTAGCGCTTCGGATTCCCGGATCGGAATACTGGGCGTTCAGGACATTATTTACAATTAGTTGAGTCTGAATTGCCGTTGTCAGTTTGTAAGTAATCGCAGTATTGATCAGGCTAAAAGACGGAAAGAAGCCGTTTGGCTGTGGATTTGCAGGAACAGAAGTGCCCTGTCCAACTCTTCTTCTCGAAACATAATTAAATCGCAGGTTAACATTCAGCCTGTCGTTATTCAGGAAAACGCCATTGATTCCGGCGTTGAAATGATTGCGGGCAATATCACCTACGATCAGTTTTTTATTGGTAATGGCGTCCGTAACAATACCTCCGGCGATAGAATCTTTTTTGGCATCTGTAAAAGTATAATTACTGTACAAACTGAAATTTCTGGAAATCTTATAATCAAAAACAGCCTGAACACCAGTCACATAAGATTTCCCTGTATTATTTTTTTGCAGCGTGTAGCCGTTATTATACGGCACTGAAATTTCTTCAATGATGTCTTTGTAAATGGCGTGATAAACACTCACGTCCAGTCTGGCATTTTTTACGGGACTGAAATTGAAAGAGATCTCATAGTTATTGGCTCCTTCGGGTTTTAGATTTGGGTTGGCGATTAATCTGGTAGGTGCGGAAGTTGAGTATCGGTCGCGGCTTGAAGCGTCCTGGAACGATCTTGCATAAATGGCTTTTATCACAAATTTCCCGGGCGTATAAACAACGGCAACGCGCGGATTAAACTGTGCTCCATAACCGCCGCTTCTGCGTATACGACTGTAATCAAAACGCTCTCCCAGGGTCAAACGCAAAGATTTATTCACTTCGTAAGTTCCCTGCGCATATGCTCCGATGTTGATTTGTCCAAACAAATTTCCACCCAAAACATTATCAAAATCACTTTTTCCAAGATCTTCTGCGCTTACATAATAATCATCCCGCAGTGTGGAATCAATCGTTATTTTTTTATAATCACCCTGAATTACACTTTGACGAACTTCCAACCCACCGACAATATCGAGTCTGGAATTAGGGTTATAAAGCATTTTCAATTCGTTCCGGTATTGCTGTGATTGCTGGTAATAAAACTGGGTGCGCCAGAATGGTGCAGTGTTTTTCAGCAGACTCGCGCCTGTCAATGCTTTATTGGAATAATTACGGATCGTAACAATTCTGGAATGGTCATTGATCTGCGTGGTACGGTATTGGGACGTATTGATTATTACAAGTTTATCCTTGATAATCTCTTTCTCATAAATTGCATAATACAGGGATTGCCGCGGCTCCCAGATATTGCCGTTAGCAGAACCTGCCCGGGAATTGTCGTTGGAATACGTTAGCGAGCCCTGTATGTTTTGCCAGTTTTGAAAACCCAGTGTAAAATCACTGACCTTCAGACTTCCTTTGATATAAAAGTGCTCCAATTTGTTGGAGTAGCCAATCGGACTACCATTTAAATTTCCCTGCAAAGCTGCTTTATCGAAGTTTCTGGCTGCATTTGCTCCAAGATCTGTGAGATTTGCCGCGGTAACATTTCCGTTAATATCCCTGGCAACGGTATAATAAGGATTTCCATCCTGGATCTTGTTTGCAGTAACAAAAGCAGCCGCGCCGGTGGTGACGCTCATTATTTTTTTGTAATCGATCTTGTCGTAATCCGCCGGATTGAAATTGTACTCATTGTATTTTGATAAGTTCTGCTCATTGGAATAATATCCTCTCGAAGTAAGAGAGAAAACAACATTTTTAAACTTTGCTGCCGCGGTTACATCAGCAAATTTTGTTTTGTAGGCCCCATAACCCATATCCGCTGAAACACCCACTTTTTTGTCTTTTTTGATAAAATCACCCGGCTGTTTTGTGATCACATTGACCACTCCCAGAAAGGCGTTGGCGCCATACATGGTGGATGCAGGACCGTAAACTATTTCTATCCTGCTTACATTTGAAATCGGAAACTGTCGGTTCCAGTACACAAAATTTCCCCAGAAATCGTTTTCCTCAATACCGTTGATCATAAACAGCGTTCTTTCCGTATTACTGGAACGATAACCTCGCTGATAAATATTGGAATAGGTTGATCCATAGGTTCTTGACACATCAAAACCTGGCAAATCGCTGAATAAAGCTTCCAGATCAATATAACCACGCTGCCTGATTTCCTCTCCGGTAAGAACCATTACGGTTGCAGGCGCTTTATTGATATCTTCCAGTTTTTTAGAAACGGAACTCACCCGGACAACTCTTTCCTGCGCATTTTTCAGCTGATTGACAATCGCAATGAATCTCACAGAAACGGATAAATCCAGATCCGGCTCATAAGCAGGATTCATCGTCAGCATTTGTTTTATATTTTCCGTAGCCTTTTCAGTCGAGTCAATGGCCAGATATGTCATAGAAAGAATTTTATAAGCATTGATCTTTTCCAGATCAGTAAATCCTTCTTTCAGACAAGGATCCAGCAAGCCAAAAACTTCCTGAAAATTCCCGTTGCTATATTTTTTCTGCGCTTCGGCTATTTTGAACTCCCCACAAATATCCTGTCCATATACCGGCAAAAACTGCCCGGATATGCAAAGCACCAGAAGAATTAAAATGTAAATATTCAATTTCATAACCACGCTGATTAGAGATTACTCCCTGATTGTTTTCTGATAATCAATGTCTTTTCCGATATAGGTATTCCATTCGTCGGTAGTAAAATTTCGCTTTACCATAGACAGCACCTTGGCATACAGCTGATCCGTATTGATGTCCCAAACCCTCACAGATTTGTCTGCACCGCAGGAAATCAATTTGTTACTATCAGCCGTGAAACACAGATCCATTACCCAGTTATCATTATCTCTGATGACCACAGGCTGCTGCTGCAACAGAATATCTTTGTAGTTCCAGATATGAATAGAGCCGTCATAACTGCAACTGGCCATTTTTTTTCCGTTTGGTGAAAAAATGATACTGTTTACAGCCGAAGTATGTCTCCCGGTAATAGAATTTCCTCTACCATTGATTGCATTGTTTTTAAGATTCCAGGCATAGAGCGAACCGTAATTGTTGCTGGTAATAAGTCTTTTTCCATCCGGACTAAAAGCCAGTGAGGAAACCTGATTGCCAAATTCCAGACCGTTGTACACAACAGGATTTTTTTTCAAATCACTCAGATCAAAAGCCAGGATTTTACCTCCTGTTGAACCGCACATCAGAACCTCCCCATCCGGACTGATGGCTGCGCATAATAATGGGTGACGGGTACGGACATTTTGAATCGAATCCAGTGAATTTCCATTCACTTTCCAGGAACGGATATTTCCCTCAGAGCTAATCGAAATAAGCTTCGCTCCGTCGTGCAGCAAAGTATTGATAGGTGCATTTTGGGCGCGAATAACTTTTGGCGGAGCGGTTGCAATACCATCGTTCCAGCTAAACAGACGTCCGTCACTACTTCCTGCAAAAACATTTTTTCCGTCCGCAGAAAATAATACAGACCTCAAATCCTTATTTACCCCCTTGGGTATCGGGAAACTTTCAGGCTTTTGCGACATATTCGCGAGCGACCAGATTTTAACCGTACCGTCTTCACTTGCTGATGCAAGTTTGGTATGATCGGCATTAATGGAAATTGAGCGGACAATATCCGTATGTCTTCTCAAAACCATTTTGGACTCCGCCAGTTTCGAAAGCGCATTAAAAACATCAGGTGAATCCTTCGCATCCTTATCATTAAAACGGTAAGCCTGCAAAGCCAAAAGAGCTGCTATATCATCCTTACTTTCAGGCATTTGATACGACTGAATCGCAATGGAACGGGCCACTGCCAAAAGCCTCAGCTGCTTTTCTTTTTCTGTCGCCGCATCTGCTTTTACACGCTGCCTGTTTGCAACCAAAACAAGCGTATCCACCTTTACCTTTTGTTTTAAAACTTCCAGTTTTTCGTTTTCTACAATCCTTTTCTGCTCCTGGGTTTCTGCCAAAGCCTGCTTTGCCACATTCTCACTCTGATTTGCGGAAAGTTTTGCCTGTACAGCTTCCTTCTCTTTTTTGACCGCTATTTCCCTTTGCTGAAATGCAATCTGTTTTTGTTCATCAGTTAAAAGACGCTGCTGTTCAGCTATTTCCTGCTGCTGCTCTGCAATCTTACTTTGAACAACAGCTTCTTTGGATTGTTCTTCTGCACGTTTCCGCTCCGTTTGAGCCACCTGTTCTTTTATGTCGGATTCCTTTAAAGCTTGCTTCGTTTCTGCCTGTAAATAAGTAAGATAAAGCACAGCAACAGTTGCCACAATGGCCAAACCGATACCCATAATGGCCAGATAACGGCTTTGAGTCAGCGCTTTTCTTTGTTTATCTTCCTGGCTTTTAACTGCAAATTCGAATTCTTTCCTGCTGTATTCCAGATAGTTAATCGCTCTTTCAAAGTACGGATCGTATCTTTTTGCCCACTCAGCCGTTGGTTTATTTTCTTTTTGCCATTTTAATCCAAGCTGCAATTCGGGATTGACCCATAATCCTGCTTTTCCGTCATTATAAAGAAGTGCCGTTGTACTTAATTGTTTGTAAAGCTTGGCCGATTCCAGTTCCTCGTCAATCCAGCGACTCAAACGTTTCCATAAGTTCAGAATTCTCTCAGCAGTCAGGTCAATAATTGTGTCCGGACTCAGAAATATTCCCTGATGCGGGGATAAAAAAGAAACGCCTCTTTCCCGAAAAGCATCGATAACGTCAGTTAATTGATACTCAGGAACTCCCGTAATTTTTACAATATCTTTTAGTGGTGTAGGACGAAGTGTAGGCGCATCATTTGCACCCAGCACGATCAATGTCTTGAATAATTTTTCTGCTGCGTTTTTCCTTCTGTCGTCAAGTTTTTGGTTATAGATTTCCTCAGCATGCACTGTAATGGAATTTTTCATTGTGCCAATTGCCTCATATTCAGTGGTGGAAATCGGAACTGAAACGGGCTGCGTGGCATTCCACTTATTCCAGGTTCTTAGCAGCGCATGCTGCAGAATCGGTAGCGAATCCGGATTGTTGTCAATTTCTGAAAGTAATGTTTCAACCAGTTCCGGTGAAATTGTCGCTCCGGATGTTTCAATAGGTTTAACGATCACCTCTTTCACTTCCTTCCGCGTCATTTTCGGAAGCAAATAGTAACCAAGATTTATTGCCTCGGTTAATCCCTTAAAATCTGTACAATGGTCCAGATAATCAGAACGCATTGTAATTGCAGCATAAGCAAGGGCATGATCCGGGTTGATCAGTGTTAGAATTATTTCAATAAAAACCGAGGCTTCCGCTCTTATTTCCCGGTCTCCGCCAACGGCCATTTCATACCGGAATACTTCTTCAAATTGATCGATAACCAGTAAAAGCTTGTTTCCGCCCAAAGCGGAAACAAGCTTTAAAATCACTTCTTCGGCGGCATTGAGCGGAAGCTCTGTTTCAGAAAAATCTTCCGAAAAATCGGTAATAGCCATTTTTCTGAGCTGAGCGTGTAAAGCGCCAACAAGGTTGCGGACAGGATGAGCTCCTGGCTTGAACACCACTACCGTCCATGCTTCATTTTCCTCAATGGATTTTTCCAAAGACGGAATCAGCCCCGCCTTAATCAGCGAGGATTTGCCACTACCCGAAGAACCAATCAATGCGAGAAAACCGCTACCAAGGAGCTTTTGACGCAGCTCTTTGATATGACTATCCCTGCCAAAAAATAAAGCATGGTCTTCATATTCATAGCTTCTTAGCCCGGGAAAAGGATTGGACAGCGTGGTAATATCGACCATATTGTTATTTACTTTTACGCTTTTTTCATTATAAATTTATTCCGATTTTTTCCTGTCGAGAAATCGTAAGAAAAATCATCTACCCCATTGACAGTCAGAAAAATACCCAACCCGCCTATTTCTCTTTCTTCCAGCGGAAGAGAAAGATCAAGCGCTCCGGGCAATTCATTTTCCAGTGGATTAAATGGCTTGGCATCGTCTTCCAGAATGACGATCAACTCGTTTTCCGTGACTTCGCTCAGCAACCGGTAAGTCCCGTCAATCTTCTCACTTTCGTAACCATACAAGATGATATTGGTGGCAATTTCGTCGATTGCCACTTTAAGATTATAGGTAGATTTTTTGGATAATCCTGCCTGTTGCGCAAGCGCTCCTATGTAGTCCCGCAAGGGATCCAGAGAATCGACATTACCCGGAAAACTTCTGGTTTCCATGCCCATGAGATCTATACAGGATATTGATCAACAATTGTTACGCTATGGTGCAGACCCGTTTTTTCAAGCGTGTCAACGATTAATTCTTGTGGTTTTACGATATAAATGCTAAGGCCGACACCTATTTTTTGTTTAGAAAAAATAAGTACCCGAAGGCCGGCCGATGACATAAAATCAAGCTTTTCCATGTCCAATACCAATGTTGATATCGATTTGGTTGAAAGTTTTTCAATTTCCGTTTGAAAAACCCGGGCTGACAGTGAGTCAAGCTCTCCTACCAGTGTTAACGTTGCTACCGGTTCAGCTACAACAGAATCTATTTTGAAAGCCATGAGTATTTTTATTTTTTAGTTTTGGTCAAAAAGTTATTTTGGCTGTCGGCTTTCGGCAATCGGCGGTCAGTTTTGGGTAATCATAATTTCCTGACCACTCAACTAACCGCTAATTGCTACTGCCTAAAAGCTATTTCATTTGCCTACAAGAATTACTGTCGATCTGCCGCCAACCAGGAATCTGCCTTGTTCGCTCAGGATTGGTTCTTTTCCAATTTCGAAAATATCCTCACCTGACGGCATGCTTGTATTGACTGCCAGATACCAGTTTCTACCCGCAGAAAGTACAGGCAACTCGTAATAAAGAGCATCCCAATACGTGTTCATCGCGACGTAGATCATATCATCTTTAATACTGCCGTTTTTCGCATGCGCACCATCCAGCATAAACGCAAGGCATTTGCTCGAATCAGAATAATCCGGTTTCCAGGCTTGTGTTCCGTGGAAACTGATATCCGGAAATCCGCTGCCAACATAATCCCTGTGCTGGAAATGGGTGGCACTTCTTAGCACCGGATGCGCCCTTCTGAACCGCAAAATGTGACGGGCAAAATTGTAAATATCCGCGTTCTTTTTTAGCAATCCCCAATCCGTCCAGTTCAGTTCGTTATCGTGGCAATAGGTATTGTTATTACCAAATTTTGTTACACCCATTTCATCTCCTGAAAGAATCATCGGCACACCCTGACTAACCATCAGAATGGAAAGTGCATTTTTGATCTGGCGGTGACGAAGCTGATTGATACCTACATCTTCGGTTTCGCCTTCTACACCGTGATTCCAGGAATCATTATCGTTTCCGCCGTCATTATTATTTTCGCCGTTGGCGATGTTGTGTTTTTCATTGTAAGCGAAAAGATCGTACAAAGTAAAACCATCATGACAGGCAATAAAGTTAATACTGGCTGTTGGTCCGCGGTAGTAGTAAAGATCAGGAGAACCCTGAACGAGCTGCGCCATTTTGCCAACCAATCCGTCATCACCTTTCAGGAATTTACGGATTCCGTCGCGGTATTTTCCATTCCATTCAGCCCAACGGCCATAGGCAGGAAACGATCCAACCTGATAAAGTCCGCCTGCATCCCAGGCCTCAGCGACCAGTTTACATTTGGCCAGAATAGGATCATGTGCCAGTGATTCCAAAAGCGGCGGATTGCTAAGCGGCGCACCATTCTGATCACGACCAAGAATAGCTGCAAGGTCAAAACGGAAGCCATCAATGTGGTAATCGGCAGCCCAGTAACGCAGACAATCGAGTACCATATTTCTTACAACCGGATTGTTACAATTCAATGTATTTCCTGTTCCGGAAAAGTTGAAATAATAACCTTCCGGCGTCAGCATGTAATAGGTTTTGTTGTCAATGCCACGGAAAGAAATGGTATGTCCGCGGTGATCACCTTCGGCAGTATGATTAAATACCACGTCCAGCATTACTTCAATACCGTTTTTATGCAATTCCTTGATCAGCGTTTTCAACTCATCAACCTGCATTCCAAACTTTCCGGTAGCGGCATAACCTGCTTTTGGAGAAAAGAAATTCACAGTACTGTAACCCCAAAAATTGACGATCAAACCGCCTGTTACCGGATTTTCCTTACTGTTTTCCCATTCATCAAATTCATAGATCGGCATGAGCTCAACACAGTTGATACCCAGTTCTTTCAGATATGCAATTTTACTGCGGATGGCTGCGAATGTGCCCGGGTTTTTAACTTCCGAAGACGGGTGCTGCGTAAAACCTCTTACGTGCATTTCGTAGATCACAAGATCTTCAATCGGCGTTTCCAGCGGGTGATCATTCTCCCAGTCGAAATCTTCAAAAACAAGACGCGAACGGTAAGGATAAATATCATCCCAGTTAGGTTTTGCCAGCCAGGTATCTCGTCCGCCAATGGCTTTTGCATAAGGATCACTCAGGATAATGTTTTTGTCGAACCGATGTCCTTTTTCAGGATTGAAAGGACCGTCCATACGGTAACCGTATTCCAGTCTTTCATAATCCAGATCAAAAACAATCATCGAATACACATTTCCTGTGCGGAATTCCTCAGGAAAACGGATTTCAGCAAATGGTGCAGATTCTCCTCTTTCAAATAAAACCAGCGTACAATCAATCGCTTCACTGGAATAAATACTGAAATTGATACCATTTGGAACCATCGTAGCTCCAAACGGAAGCACGTGACCTCTCCTGAATTTTATTCCTTCCTGTTCGTGGGTTGGATAATAGTCTATGCGTATGTCTGTCGCCATGGCCTAATCCTGTTTTAAAAAGGAAAGTGCCTCATCCTGTTTTTCAACGATTTTGAAAAAGTTGATAAACCCGGTCATCGACATCACATCCTGAATTTCTTCGGAAACACCTACTAAAACCACTTTTCCGTTTTTCGCTTTTACGTTTCTGTAAAGCATCAGAAGTACCCGCAGACCAGCGCTGGACATAAATTCAACCGCTGTCAGATCAATCGCGATTATGCTTGATTTATCTGTTGCAACTTTGGTGTTGCGTTCAAATTCCGGCGCCGTTTTACTATCAATGTTGCCTTCTACTTCGACGACAGCGATGTCGTCGAAGTCTTTAATTGTAACTTTCATAGGAAGTTCGTTAGTATGTTTTTACAACTACTTGGCAGGGCTGATCTGTACTTTCACACGTACGGCTTTGTCGGATTCCGGCAGCGTTACTGTCAGCGCCTGGGCATCGAAATTTGTGTATGGAACGTCGTCAATAAATACTTCGCTGATGTAGATACTTCCCTGTGGCAGAATATCCGGCGAAACGCGAAGGATATTATCTTTAAATCCACCCGGATACGGCTTGAAGTAGAAATAAGTCGGCTCTTTTGTGATCAGCAAATTGATATAAACTGCTGACAGATAGCACAATTCAGTACTGTGATACGCGCTCATCGAGTGACTTCCTTTGAAACGTTCTGTTCCAAGCAGGTATGGCATACCATTTGAGAATACGTTGAAATATACACCGCCATCGTCTGTATCCAGGAAGAAAGCATTGTAGAAAGCAGCGGATTCACGGGCGTATTTTTTGTAGTCTTCATCACCAAGAACACCGTACATGATCAGGTAAGCCAAAATCGCCTGTTCCTGCTGCCACCATGCCTTGCGGTCGTGCCATACGAACTGGTGTTTTCCACCGGTTTTAGCAACCCGTTCCACCACATCATACCAACCGCCACGTTGCTGATCTGAACCAGCAGCCGGCATCAATTCTGCGATTTTTTTGGCAAAAGCAAGGTATTCGTCTTTTGGTGTCAAGGATTGCTGACGGATCAAATTCCATGCAATTTTCAGGTTGTGGCCTACTACCGCACGGTTTTGCTGCCATCCCCAGGTTTGGTCTTTGCTCCAATCTTCAAAGAATTTCTCCTGAACAAATGGGCTGTTTTCGTAATCCGGGAAATGTTTTGTGATTGTATCGAAGGTGTATTCAAGGAAATCAGCATGTTTTTTCTCGCCCGTTGCCAGATACAAATTGATCAAATACGCCGGCGCGTGATCACCAACCGAGTTCCAGTTTTTACGTGCACGGTTATGAGCCAGCGACTCTTCGTGTGCGTCCAGAGAAATCGGGTCAAGATGAGAGAAATAACCTTCCCCATTCTGATCTTTGAAATATTTTTCAAAAAGATCAATCGTTTTGTCAATGTCAAAACGGATTTTTGGATCTCCCGTGATGCGGTATGTCTGCGTAGGGCCGGCCAGTGCGTAAATCTGCTCATACATAGGAAGCGAATCCAGGTCATCACCAAATTCAGAAGTCAGAAGTTTGGTTTCTTTTTGACCTTCAACTTTCAAACCGTGATACCAGTAAACAAGATCGTCGTCCTGGTCAAAGAAACGCATGTGGTCACGAAGATATTCCGTACCCAGTTCTGCACCTTCAAGAAATTCTTCTTTTCCGGTCAGCAAATATGCCGAAGCGAAACCGTAGACCATACGGGAAATTGTGTCCGTTTCCTGAAGATAATCTCCTTTTTTCGAACCACCCAGATGTAGCATCGTGCGGTAGTTCTTGTAATTAATTTCGTCTTGTGGATAGTTGAACTGCCATTTCAAATAACTCGTAGCGATAGAACTAATTTGCTCAATCCACCAGTTTTGTTCTTCGTGACGATACTTCGAAGGCTCATTTCCCGGGAACACCAGTTGCTGCGCCTCAAAAGTTGCAGAATCCTGGCCTGCGTTTGGATAGAAAGTACCGTACGCAAAAACATACTGCCCGTTTGTAGCGAGGAAAGTATCAATTTCGCCCGGATTTTGCCATCCTTCGGTCAGGTTACGGGTTCCGCGCGCATAAGTAGAAGGAATCAGGTTTACCTTGAATTTTCTATTATCGGAAGTTTCTAAAAGAAACCAGCGTTCCTGTGGACTGAAGGCATACACATAGCCCGCAATGGTGTCTGAAAAGGTGAAGTCTATATTCATTTGGATTGAGAAAAAGGGTTGTTGATTTAAATTTTCAGATGAGAATAATTCAATATTTTGTGCGGGTCAGGCAAGGTCTTCCTGATCTTTATAACCCTGCGTGATTTCAATGATATTGCCTTCGGGATCTTTCAGCCAAACGGTTTTCCAACCCGGAATCACGTCGTCAAAATGTAGCGGACCAAGCGTTACAACCGCGTCAGAACCCATTTCTTCCAGTTTTCCTTCAACATCATCGACACTAAAAGCGAAGTGACGAAGACCTGGATAATGCGGACCGTCTGCTTCTGCCATCGGGCATGGACGGTTTTCTTCGGGAGGAAAAACTTCGAAATAAAAGCCGTGATCATTTTTTAGAAAAACGAGCTCGGCATCGTCTCCCAGACTGATCACTCTGGCTCTTCTGAAACCAAAATGTTTTGCGTAAAAGGCTTCAAATTTTGCGAGATTTTTTACCGTCACCGCCAAATGAAAAAAGGATGTTTCCATGGTTTCAATATTTTGTCGATTCAGATAAAATCTCAATAATTTTCTTCGCAAACAGATGCGCGTGTCCGCCGGAACGGCCTGTTACCAAGTCACCGTCAACGACCACATCTTCGTTGGTGTAAATCGCTCCATATGCTTTTGCATCACCGATCAGGTTGTTATGACAAACCAGTTTTTTGCCTTTTACCAGTTCCGTAGCAGGCGCCGTGAGCCACAAACCGTGACAGATTATTCCTTTTAAAATGCTTTCTTCTGCAAAAGCGCGTTTAAGAAATTCGGTAGCAGGTGGAATTTTTTCTACGTCCTCAGTATAGCGAAGACGGTCGGAAACCATACCCGAGGGAACGATGATCGCACTGTAACTGCGTAATTCTTCGTCGCTCATATTTTCAAAAGATTCCCAGCAGTCCATCGGCACTTTGTACTCGTGGCCGGTAAAAGTTATTTTGTCATTTCCCCAAAGCCGCGACAAAAAATGGATCTCGGCGCCTTCTTCCGGAAAGCGGTATTTATAGTAGAAAATTTCGTTTTCGAAGTAATCGGCTTCAAAGAGAATTCCGATTTTTTTGCCGGCAAGTTTCATGTCTTTTATATTGAGGAGTGATAGAATTAAGCCAAAGTTCCGTCCGGATGCTGCACCATACCAGCAAAGTGAATGGCGATTTTCCCGTCTTTCAAAACCCAGCTATCTGCAAAACGCATTTCACTTTTCGCTCCTCCGGCAGTCATTGTGATCTGTTCTGTGATCATCAATGTTTCAGGGTTTTCCGTTTCAGCCCAAAAAACGATATCTGTTTCCAGACCGTCAATTCCTAAAATTCCCTGCATATGTTCTTTCACCTGCTCTCTTCCCTGATAAATTACCGGAGATTTCGAAAAGCTGCTGATCAGCGTGGCATCATCTGTATATTGGTCCAAAAGCGCTTCAATATTCTTGTCCAGAATATGCTGAATGTGCTCCTTGTACATTTTTCCCAATTTGGTATCTGGTACGTTTTTCATTGTTCAGGATTTTAAAAAAGTGGTTATTTCGGGATGAACAGGGACCTGCCTTTTGTTGACAGATCCTGCTCTAACGTTGAGTAAAGCGGTGTTCTAATTACAGTGTTGCCGAGCCTTCGTGGTATTCCAGGCCGTCAACGATATATTTTGTGATGATGGCTTTGTCGCCAAGTGCTTTAACTTCCCAGGTTTGGAAGGCGTCACACTTGATGCGTTTGCTATAAGCTTCCGGCGCGTTCCATACGCTGGCTTCCCATTGTACCACCACTTTCACAGTAGCCGTATCGCCGTTAATTACAGGTTCAACGACTTTCACCGTATGCACTTCATCAAAGAAAATACGGATCACACGTTGAAACCAGCCTTCAAATCCTGCATATCCATATACCGTAGCTTCCGGAAAAACCATTTCAAGTTCTTTGTCGGCCAGGTGTGGCAGTACCTCAACCATCGGTACGTGCACGTCAAGTTTTTTATACCATTCGGTAGCTAATTCCTTTATCGATTCCTCAGTAAGCATTGCTTCTAAATTTTATATTGAATACTAGATTTCTAATCATTTAAATGGTCTTCAAGGATCATGTCAGCCGCTTTTGCACCGATGACAAAACTGGAAGCTACTGTATTTCCGCTGGTTACGGTCGGCATTACGGAAGCATCTGCAACGCGTAAGCCAATTATTCCATGCACTTTAAGTTTTGGATCAACGACTGCAAGTGAGTCCTTTCCAATACGGCAAGTGCCGGCAGGATGCCATAAGGTGGAGCTTTGCGAACGGATATAATCCGTGACGTCTGCTTCGCCCGGAGCCATTTCACCACCACTCAATTCCTGAAATGCAGGTGTCGTGGCGAGATTTCGAACCAGTTCAACCGCGTTTCTCAACACTTCAACATCCGCTTCTTTTTCAAGATAATGTGGGTTGATAATCGCTGGTTCCAGCGGATCTTTTGATGTTAATGTCACTTCCCCCCTGCTTTCCGGCTGAACCAGAATCGGAAGAAAAATACAGATCGGTCCGCCAAAATCTGGTAATAATGGGGCCAGTGGTCCGGGTAAACTTGGTGTAAAATTCAGCTGTAAATCAACCAGTCCGCCATCTTTTTTTGTATTGACAAAAAGGACATTTCCCGTCAAAAGCGTCGTTTGCGGCATTTCAATTTTGGAACGAAAAACCATAGGAAGCTGCAAATGATCCTGAAGATTTTTTCCAACGCCGGGAAGATCTGCCACTACTTCAATATCCAGGGCTTCCAATTCAGCAGCAGGCCCGATTCCTGATAATAATAACAGTTTAGGAGACGCAAGCGCACCGGCTGAAATAATCACTTCTCTCGAAACAAAAACCTGATTTTTTATTCCACTGATAATGTATTCAATTCCTATGGCAGTACCATTTTCAATGATAATTTTAGTCGTCTGGCAACCTGTTAGTATCGTTAAATTTTCGCGATCAAAAACCGGATCTATAAAAGCTGAGGCACCGCTTGCACGTTTGTCATTTTCTGTGATATGAAATTGAATCAAACCTGCACCATTTTCCTGACGAGCTCCGTTGTAATCCCAATTCGGTCCGTCGTAACCAAGTTCCATCGCACCTTTCAGAAAATGTTCAGAGCGCATTACATCATCAGGACAATCACGAATGGATAATTCTCCGCCGGTTCCGTGCAATTCCGAAGCACCGTTTTCGAAATTTTCAAGTTTAATAAAATAGGGCAAAAGATCATCATAACCCCAGCCATCTGCCCCCTGAGCTTTCCAGGCTTCAAAGTTTCCGGGATTGCCACGGACGTACATCATGGCGTTAATAGAAGAACTTCCTCCCAACACTTTTCCCTGATTAATAACAATCGAACGATCAGCTAATCCAGGCTGGTTTGTAGTTTTTAGCGCCCAATCCAGTTCCGAAAACCACAGACTTACAAAGCCACCGGGATCTTTAATCGCAGGATTTTGATCTGCACTTCCCGCTTCTACAAGCAGAACTTTATTGGCCGGATTTGCGCTCAGCCGATTCGCCAGCACACTTCCGGCAGCACCAGCGCCTACAATGATATAATCGTATTTAGAATCAGAATCCATAACTTTTTATAGAGGAGGGATTTATGATTTTATTGCGCGCAATTGGTTATTACCCAATCTGTCTTATAATTTCCTTCCAGAACCAGGTCAATCAAAAAAGGCTTATCATCCGCCAGCATACGATCAATCGCAGCCGGAATATCTTCTTCTTTTTCAACTCGAACAGCATCTACACCCAGTGATTGAGCCAGTAAATCAAAACGAATTGCAGGATAGGAAAGGTCAAAAGGCAAAGGCTGGTTATGGCCCTGAATTTCTCTTTCTTTCCAATAAACGTCGATGTTCAGTTGAAGCAATTTGTAAGAACCGTTATTACAAACCACAAACTTTGCACCTGTATTATGACGCACCGCAGACCAAAGTGCCTGAATAGTATACATGCTACCGCCATCACCGGAAAATCCTATTACTGTTTTATCCGGATTAGCCATTTTCGCACCAATTGCTCCCGGAAAACCTACGCCAAGAGAACCTCCACGCGTAGCGAAATAATGCCCTGGAATTGTTGGTGGAATGTATCGGGTTACCGGCGGAGAATTCGTTAGTGCTTCATCAAAAATGATCGCATCGGCTGTTAATTTCTCTGCCAGTACCGAGGCAAACTGAGACATATGAAGTGGCGATTTCCCAACCTGTTCCAAATCAGCTTTCTTTTCTTTTGCCAATTTTTCAGCTTTCAAATCACCGATTTCTTTAACTCTTGCCGCAGCTGTTTCTTTCTGTTCGTCGGTTATAAGTTCTTCAATGGCATCCGCCAATTCTTTCAGCGAAAGTTTAGGATCACTTACAATGCCTAGATCAACACGGTGGTTTTTGGCAATTTCGTAAGCGTTTAAATCAATATGAATTACCTGCGCGTCAGGGGCGTAAATATCGTCCAAACCCGGAAAGACTTCCGGCATCATATAGGTCCCTACAATAAGATTTGCGTCACCTTTTTGGGTAATTGGCAAACTGAATTCTCCAAACATATGACCCGTAGATCCCTGGTAAAGCGGATGTGTATTGTCCATAACCAGATCACCAAATTCTACGCCGTACACTTCTGCACCAAGCAGTTCCGATACTTTTGTAAGTTCAGGAATTGCATTTGAATAGGCCACACCATCGCCTACGAAAATCACTGGTTTTTTCGCTGCGAGCAATATTTCAGCTGTCTGTATGATAAGCTCATTAGCTGGTGCTACGCGGGTTGAAGGGATTGATGTAGGGAAAACCGGTTCATCATTTATTTCATCCAGAATATCCATTGGCAGACAAACATAAACCGGTCCCATCGGTGGTGTTGAAGCGATTTTTATCGCTCTTCTCAACGTCCGCAAAACGGATTTTGAAGACGTTACCATCGTTGAAAATTTCGTTACCGGCGCCATCATACCGACCAGGTCATTGGCCATTTGCGCGTCCATGTTAAGGTATTTCACCCCTGCATCTGAGCCTATTACGACAAGCGGTGCATGACCACGTTTTGCCTGATAAATTGCTCCGACTGCATTTCCGATTCCGGGCGAGCTGTGCAGCTGAACCAAAGTCGGTTTCTGCGTTGCACGCGCATATCCGTCACCAGCCATCACCGCAATAGTTTCCTGAAGAGTTAGGATATATTTCATTTCCGGATATTCGGCCAGTGCGTCAAGGAAACCTTGCTCCACCGTACCGGGATTTCCGAACATGTGATCCATGCCGTCAGCCAGGAATTGTTCAATAATTTTCTGATTTCCGGTTTTACCAGCCATAACGAGTCAGACCTTTATCAAGGACATTTACAAACTGATCACCAAACTCAAATGAACACTGCAATGAGCGGGCGGTAATGAATGGATAATCAACAATTACAGAAGTCTCTTTTCCAAAATTTCCGTGGTATTTGCCTTCCGGTCCAACGGCGTCAGAAAGAATGTATTCCAAAACATATGGCGGTGGCCCCATATTCAAATCTGTGTGAAGAAACCCGGTTCCGTCGTGGTAATCGTATTCGATACAGTGGCCAGTCACATGTTTTCCTTTGATGATCGAATCTCTTTCGTTGAAATCACGAGCGAAAACAAGCGGTGCAACTCCATAGCAAATTCCTGCAACCGGCATATTTTTCTTGTAAAATCCAAGAATCAGATCATGAACACGCTGATTATTAACCATATCAATAATTGGCCCGCTACCTCCTACCAAAAGAACAGCTGCGTATTCTTCTGTAATTTTATCCTGAGCGATTTTAAGATCAGCGTAATATTTCTCAAACGCTCTTAAAAAATCAGGTGTTGAAAAATACGGACGCTGCGGAATTACTTCGGAAAGATTTTGCCTTGTTTCCAACCGGTTTGTAGCTTCAAAAGCGATTACCTTTTCTGCTGCAAGTGGTGTGGTTACACAAGTACCAAGCGGAGGATCCACATACGTAGTGTCGTAACTGGGTGGCAAGGCTTCTGCTTTTTTTCCGTTTGGCGTTATAAATTCTACGGTGTATCCCGCAGCTTCCAATTTTTCAAGAGGGCCAACCAGCTCTATTCCCCAATATCCGTACTCGGAAAGAACTGCTAATATTTTTTTAGACATAAAACTGATTTTTTGAAATATGGGTTAACTAATTCAAACCAATTATTTGACAGAGTCTGTTATTTTTTCGATTAACGCTATTCTATATACGAAATCAAAAAGTTGACTTCCTCAATGATCAATGCGCTCCCGGAGGTGGCGGCACCACACCAAGTTGCTGCAGCAAACCAAGCTCATCCACGTTAGCCCAGCGTTCCGCAATTTTGCCATCAGCCAAACGAACCGTTGTTGTACCGGTCATCGAAATATGTTTTCCGCTCGGAGGCATGCCCATAATTCCTTGCGTATCTGTTCCGTTTAATCTCCATCTGTGAACGACTTTGTCATTCGCGTAAATAGCGTCTTCTATGCTGATGGCTGCATCCGGCATTCCGCCACGAAACATTCCTACTATATGCTTGAAGCTTCCGGAACCTGGTTCACTTACTGTTTTGCCTCCAACCTGAGAATGGTCGATAGCATCTTCTGATAACAAATCTTCACGAATTACACCTGTATTCCAGGCAGTTTCAAAAAATTCAACGCAGATTGCATTGTTTTGTTCGGCAGTATAAGACATGGTTTTTCTTAATTAAAAGGGTTGTTGTGGTCTTTCAAATTGTTGGCATAAGCAGGAAACGGATTTGTTATTGAAGCACTTTTAATTGCTGCAATAAACCCAGACTATCCTGAGCTACCCACATTTCAACGATCTTGTCATTTTCAATGCGGAAAATGTCAATGCCAAGATCCGTTACTTTTATGCTCGTCGTTTCGCGGCCAAGAAATGTTCCGGTATTTGTAGCTTCATAAGACCAGCGGCTAACGACTTTGTCGCCTTCGGCCAACTCGTCATGTAAAGTGAAATGTACATCAGGAAATGCGATCAGCGCAGTTTCAAACCAGATTCTTAGTGTAGCAGGTTTGTGCGCCTGGCCTTGCGGGAAGTGAAAAACAATGTTTTCAATCGCGATTTCGTCCAGTACTTCAATTCGCTTTTCATTCCAAAGCTCGAACCAGTAACGACGAATGATCGCCTTGTTTTTTTCTAATTCAGACATAACAGTGAGGTTTTAAAGAGAGGAGAATAACGGATCAGGATGGAATAGCACCTAATTGCTGCATCAATCCAAAGTCATTTTCATTCACATGAACAGAAAATATTTTACCGTTTTTGATCGTGAAAATGTCAATTCCGTAATCGATCAGATGATGTCCTGAAGCGGGAACGCCCAGGAATTCTCCCTGATGTGTTCCGGCAATGCTCCACCGCGAGGCAACTTTGCTGCCTTCAGAAGTCTGGCGCATTACAGTGAACTTGATATCAGGAAAAGCGTTATGCAAGTATTTAACAAATTCCGTAAAAGCTTCATAACCTTTGATTGGCTCCGGTTGTGTAGGAATAATAAAGGCAAATTCAGGATCAAGGATTTCTTCAATCACCTCTAAATTTCCCTGCGTCATGATTTCTTCAAAATAACGCGTTGCCAAAATCTCATTCGCAGCAAGATCCGGCTCCGTTTTCTTTTCACTTGGCAAAACACCCAATTGAAGCATTAAACCTAGTGTATCCTCATGACCAATTGATTCAACAATTTTTCCATTTTTAATGGTATGCCATGTCATTCCGTCAATTTCAAAGAAATTTCCGGTTGCTTCTACATTTCCTTTTACTGTTAAAAGTGGTGAACCTAAATGCGTACCTCCGCCAATCCAACGGGTAACTACCCAGTCGTCGCCAGCTACCATTTCCTGCGGATTGATATAAAAGTCTGGAAAAGCGCCGTGTAACATACCAACCAATCCTAAAAATCCGTCCGGTCCATGAAAAGGTTCAGGGTGTGTCGGGAGTGTAAAAATGAAGTCTTCTGATAGAATTTCGTGCGCGGTATCCGCATTCATTCCATTCATGATCTGATAAAAATAACGACGTGAAAGTGACTTGTTCGCGCTCATTAGTATTGAAGTTTTTGAGGGTTAAAACGTTTAGATCCTTAGACTCTTTAAGCTAGAAAAAGAAACCAGATTGCTTATGACTTATTAGCTTTTGCCTGGATTCTGTTGTAAATATCCTCACTAAAAATTCTGAGCGGATAGAAATCATTGCTGAAACTGACAAAAATTAACCTGAACCAGTTGATTCCGTACCTCAAACCGTCTACATGCTTTGGTGAACTTTCAAGACCGCAACATTAATCTATAATCAAGTCAGAAATATAAGATTTCATTTGATTATTAATCATTTAACAAAATAATATTTTATAAACATTCTTTAACGCATCAATAAAAGCTAATCAATAACAATATGTTTGCCATCCAATAAATAGATTTATTCTTATGTTTTATATAAAATTATGAATTGATAAAAAACCTGAATAACAATTAACGGTGACTTGTTCATTCTGACTTAAAATTTCATTCGCCAAATCCGTTGCTTCACCCCGTATATTTTCAGCTTCACGTTCAAATCAGGTATAAAATGTCTGTGAAGTGAAAAATTTGTATTTAAAATTTCCAACTCATCGTAACCTTTCAACAATTAAAAATGTACACTGCACGAGAAATCAAACCGAACCTTGTCCTTAAATTTTCCTGGCGTTCTGTTTTGTTTTTCCTACTCTATTCGGGCACACTCTTCCTGCTTTATTTTTATTTCGAAATTCACCTTGGCGTTTCTTTTGTTCCCATTGGACTAATCGGTACAGCCGTCGCCTTTTCAGTTGGATTTAAAAATAATGCTTCATATTCCAGACTATGGGATGCCAGACGTTCCTGGGGCGGTATGGTCAACGCCAGCCGAAGTTTTGGATCCTATGTTGTTGCCTTTCTGAAATCCGAGGAAATCTCAACCGAAGAAATAAGTCATATAAAAGAAGAAATATTATACCGGCACATAGCTTATTTAAACACGGTACGCATTCAACTCCGTCGTAAAAGTGTTTGGGGTGATATGAATACGGTCGCACATAAAGTGGTTGGACCTGATAACCATGCGCAGGTTTCCTCGGATGTCACGAGAATATTGCTTGAATTTCTGCCTGAAAACGAAGCTGAAAGTTATTCCAGGAAAAAAAACGTTGCCACGCAAATCATGAAAACCCAAACCGGGCGGATTACCGACCTGGCGGCCAAAGGTTACATTTCTGAATCGTGCCACCGCCGGTTAATGGAAGTAATCCAGGAATTTTTCAATCACCAGGGTGCCTGTGAAGCTATAAAAGGTTTTCCTTTTCCAAGACAGTATGCCTATTACAGCAAGCTCTTTGTCTGGTTATTCATTCTTATTTTACCTTTTGGTTTGCTTACAGAGTTTGCCAAACTCAATGGA
Source organism: Dyadobacter subterraneus (assembly GCF_015221875.1). Taxonomy (NCBI): domain Bacteria; kingdom Pseudomonadati; phylum Bacteroidota; class Cytophagia; order Cytophagales; family Spirosomataceae; genus Dyadobacter; species Dyadobacter subterraneus. The sequence continues at coordinate 1,872,922 of NZ_JACYGY010000001.1, read as the reverse complement.
GCTGCTGTCTGGCTGGGAATTCCTCTCTATGTGGTGATCGCCTGGATATTTCACACGATGGAAGTTGTTGGCGACACCAGTGAAAATCCTTTTGAAAATGCCATCAATGATGTTCCTATGACTGCCATTTGCCGGATTATTGAAACCGATTTGAGGGATATGCTGAACGAGGAAAATATACCGGCTCCGATTGAGGCTATTGATAATATTTTGATGTAAAATAAACTGCGCAGTAGCCCGAAAGAATATTTCGGCGTATTGAGAGTAAGTTTTAGAAATTAAAGAATAGCAAGAATTTCCTTTCCTTTTTTTATAAAATTATAATTGAAAATTTAAGGACTCTGTTATCTTTGTATTCCTTACACACGTCACCGACACCCTCCAACATATTATTAGCCATTTCGTTTTTATTGATTTGACTGACGACAGTAATTGATCTGTTATTCTGCACACATTATACCGAAATATACAAATCTGTTTGGAAAGCGATTGTGCTCCGGATAAGTAAACCCTTATAAAAATCACTCAATGGAATCCTTGCAATTATTGGTAGTGTCATTAAAAGGAAAATCTCAAACCCTTATTGAGAACTCACTTGCGGAAGCTAATTACAGCTTTGAAATAACCCATGCAGACAGCAAACAGCATGCGCTACTGGCTTGTGGCGAGAAAAAATTCGATGTATTAATTTCCAATTGCAAACTATCCGACGGGCCTGTTACTGATCTGGTCAGCGTTCTGGGAGATTTACTTCCTTGTCTTGTTATGGCAGAAGGAAAATGTCCTTTTACTGCGGAATCGATTCTTTTTATACCCGAAACAAATTATTATATCAGTTGCTCTGAACAAATTTCCTGGCTTACACATCTTGAAAATACGATGGCAATCTGGGAAAATGCTGCAAAGGAACGTATTGCTTTGTTTAATCAAAATTATAATAACCTTTTTGAAACTGCCCTTTTGCGCTGTGCAGAAGAATTGTCGCCGGGAAATGAATCCACAGACACTGCTATCCTTAACACGCTGGATTTACTCCGCGAAGTGCTGGATATAAGCCGGGTTTATATTTGCCGCAAATATGGGTCGGCAAACCATGCTACGGAAATTGTCCAGACTTTGGAAGTCTGCGCACCTGGTGTGGCTTCAAAAAATAGAAAAAATTCTAATGTTAATTATCCCTACTATAAAAGCTGGGACAGATCTTTTTCCGCACAAAAACCTGTCCAGATAAAATATGCTGCATTAGAACCAGACCAGAAATCGTGGTGGCAGACAAGGGACATGCAATCATTTCTTGCCATTCCGATTTCTTATAATGAAACCTGGGATGGATTTATAGGATTTGAAGACAGCATGCATCCGAGAGACTGGTCTACTTCCGAAATCAGTTTTCTGAAATCCGTTTCAGAACTGATCCATGAAAAACATATGCATTTTCAAAATACCCCGGTTTTTCAAAATAACAATGTCTAAAAAAATCGAAGATTCGTTCCTGTTTTAAAATAAAACATCTTTTTGCGCAACAGTAGTGATTTTTATACCGTACAAGCGTATGACCTCACTATTTTTTACATTGACAATCCCAGTGTTTTTATATAGTGGTTTTGAACCCGACCAACGTAAAGATTAACTTCATGGAACCCTTAAAATTATTAATCGTTTCAATTCGAAATGAGTGGCAGAGCCTCATTGTCGAGTCTCTGAACGCGGCAGGTTACATCTATAAAATTAAAATCGCTGCCACCAAGCAACTTGCACTCCAGGCGTGTTACCACGACAAATTTGACCTTGTTATTTCCAACTGCACCCTTCCCGACGGACAAGTTTCCGACCTTGTCAGTGTGTTAGGCAATCAGATTCCATGTCTTGTAATGGCCGAAGGTGTTTGCCCGGTAAATGCGGATAAAGCTTTATCAATTCTGGCAACCAACTTTTATATTACAAGTGCCAATAAAATTTCATGGCTCGAAGCCATGGAAACAACCCTGGCTAAATGGCAGCAAAATGCTTTGGTTCGCCTGGCGCAAATGGATCAGAACAAGCAAAGTTTCCATGAAAAGGTTTTGGCCAGATGTGAGGAGGAATTGACGTCGTTCAATTTCAGAAGCGAAAAAGATTGCTGTGTAATGAATACGCTGAACCTATTGACAGAGGCGCTGGACGTGAGCCGGGCTTATATTTGTCAAAAGGTAAAGCTTCCCGATACATTTTTTGGTATCATCAAAACAAGTGAATACCGTGCTCCCGGTGTATATAATCAGGATAAAACCTATTTGGCAGATTCTTCCTCTGCCTGGTATCCTTACTTCAAACGCTGGGACAAACTTTTTGAAAACCGCCAGCCAATTGCAAATTTATTAAAGGAACTGCCGGAAAGCGAGCAAAACATGTTTCAAAACCGCGACATCCAATCCATTCTTGCGGTTCCATTTTTTTACAAAAAACAATGGGCAGGATTTATCGGTTTGGAAGATACTATGAATCAGCGGGAATGGACATTTGACGAAATTGAGTTGGTCCAGTCCGTCTGTGCCCTGATTCATGAAAAACACGTTTACAGAGAAAAACCGGTACAATTTGAGACAAACCGCTTACAAGTGACTCCTGCCGCATAGTATGAAAATTCTCTATGACAAAGGTGTTGCGCTTGCATGGCGTTTCTGTATCATATGGAGTCTGTTTATCAGCGTTCCATGGTTATTTTTGATTATCAATTCTTCGCCCTCTCCTACTGTTGAAGGCTTTGGATTGGCGTATCTTGGCGTTCAGCTGATATCCAATTTTTTATTTTCCTGGATTTTCAGCAATCTGTATCTTTTCCATATTTGTAATATTCCGGGATGGTTCAACAGGCAAAAAACGTACGTCAAGGTTTTCCTGTCGCTGATTTTGTTTTTCGTTTTGACTGAACTTCTGTTTCAGTTACAGCTTTTAACTTTAAATTCTCAAAAAAACATTTTCTTTTTCAATGAGGTAACTTTCGGCTACAACATTTTGGTATTGCTGGCCATCCGGGTATTTGGTGATTTTCTGGAAGTGGATCAAAGAAATTATCAGATCAATCTGGAAAATGAACAGCTCAAAAGAGAAAAACTAAAAACACAGCTGGACGCGCTTCGGCATCAGCTAAATCCTCATTTTTTGTTCAATGCGCTCAATATTCTCAATATTTCCATCGCAAGCAATCCGGAGGAAGCACAGAGAATTGTGCATGATCTTTCAGATATTCTTCGCTATAACCTGAAAATTCAGAACCAGAATGTCGTACAACTTTCTGATGAGCTTGATATCGCGCGCTCTTATCTGGCTTTACACAAAGCGCGGTTTGGCGATAAACTGATGTACAAATTTGACAATGTTGAAACAAGCCGCGAGTGGTATATCATTCCGCTTTCATTACAAATCCTGATTGAAAATGCTATTAAGCACAATGTAATTACCTCCAATCATATTCTCCACATTGAAGTAAAATTGGATGAAACCGAGAAACAGTTGCTGGTCGTAAATTCTATTACCCGGAAAACAAATGTTGCAAGCAGCGGGATAGGTTTACAAAATTTGGATGCGCGTTACCGGCTGCAAACCGGAAAGGAAACCTCACAGATCCATGATGCACAACAATTCTTAGTTAAAGTCCCTTTAATCGAATCTCCATGACAAATATATTAATCATTGAAGACGAAGTCCCGGCAGCGAATTACCTGAAAGGTCTTTTACAACAAATGGATCCGCAGGCAAATGTGGTTGGTATGCTGGAAAGTGTAGAAATGGCCATTTTCTGGCTTCAAAACAATCCATTACCAGACCTGATTTTTATGGACGTGCAATTGGGCGACGGGACTTGTTTTGAGATTTTTGAACAGGTTTCAATAGCATGCCCGATTATTTTCACTACGGCACATGACCAATATGCTATGCGTGCGTTTAAATTTAACAGTATTGATTATCTATTAAAACCAATCCGTCCGGAATTGCTGCGGTTTAGTATGGACAAATATTATCAGTTAAATAAGGAAAATACAACGGCGAAGGTCAGGGTGCTGGAAGAAATTGTCCATTCACAAATCCTGAATAAAAAAAATGCGCGAAGGAGTTTTTTGGTACCGTATCGCGATAAATTGATTCCATTAAAAGCCCAGGATTTTGCCTGGCTCACAATCCAGAACGGAATTGTGACAGCTATGCTTCATGATGACCGGAGTTTCATTTTAGACAAATCACTTGAAGAACTTGAAAATCAACTGGATACTTCTAATTTTTTTAGGGCTAACCGTCAGTTTATTATTTCCCGTGATTGTATCAAAGATATTGAGCTATATTTTAACGGAAGGCTTTTGATGCGGGTTTACCCGGTTTCAACCAATCTTATTCTGGTTAGTAAAGAGCGCGTGCCGACATTTAAAAAGTGGTTTGAAGAAACACCTTGAAAATTAGATTAATCGGCCATGGATTTTTATTATTTCTATGGCCATTGACATTTCCACCCCGGGAATAATTTCCCGGCTACCATGTCGGTCATGCCTAAGGCATTTGGATTTTGGTGGAATATGTTTGATTGGCTTGAATCAACATTTTTTTGAATGATTTCTGTTTAAAATCATTGATTGCCAATTTATTTCGATTGTAAAAAATGCAGTAGGCATGGCCGATATGGTAACCCTGGAACTTATTCCGGGGAAAAATGACCGTTAAGGTTCCGTCTAAATGCCGTAGGCATGGCCGACATCCTAGCGCGGGAATTCATTCCCGGGGCTAAAATGTCAATTCCACGAAAAAATCATTTAAGTAGAAAATCTCTCTCCCTAAAACCTACACCCATCAAAATTTCAGCTTAGCCTACGATAATGTCAGTTTCAAAATCAAAAACCTGAAACTATCATATCAAATTAAAACCTTGCATCGTGAATCATTCCTCAATCAGAAATTCGTCTTGTTATGCTTGAAAAAGTCCAAAAACACTATCCCAACGCCGTTAGCTCATCTGATTTTATTTCAAATATTTACAAAAGTGTGGCAGGCTACGGCCTTGCTCCTAACCAGATTTTATTGGCACATTCAGTATGTTCTGATGATGTAAATAATATTGAATATCCCGAAGAAGGGCGACAAATGCTTGGACCATTTAATCTGGGCGGACTCAATGGCTATCCTTTTACAGGTATTACAGGAATGACGGCATTCGCGCACCACGTACCGGAAGAAGGTGCCGCCATGATTTTTTATGCGCCTCACATTGGCATTAATGCGGAAGGCAATACCGGCAAAATCCTTCGCGTAGGCCAAAATCACGATTCAACCTGCTGCGGAGCAACCATTCTTGCACTCAACCGGTTGAAAAATGATGAGATAAAATCCGGACCAAAACCGGCAGACGATTATCAGCAGCACTCTTTACAGGAATTTCTTTTTAATCAAAAAGACAGGGTTTTAAATTCGAACGATTTGGTTAAAGAAGCGACTGACATCATTTATGAAGAATCCGGAAAAATGATCGATCATATGATTAAGAGCACGGATTTCACCGGAAAATATATTTTTGTGATCGGAGCCGTGATCGTCAATACAGACTGGCAATTTGGATCCTTTGTCACCTTACGCCGTTTTGAAGAATGGGATATTGTTAGCCGGAAAAAGGTAAAAGATTTATATTTTTAAGATCAGATTACCGTCCACATTTAAGGATTATCATGTCAAATCGTGTACTGATTTTATTTGCCCACCCTCTTTTTGAAAAATCGAGGGTGAATAAAATGTTAGTGAACAGCTATCCTGCGGGAGTAACTTTTCACGACTTATATGAGCATTATCCGGATTTCAACATTGATATTGAAAAGGAAAAAGATCTTTTGACAGAACATGATATCATTATCTGGCAGCATCCGATTTATTGGTATAGTTGTCCTGCATTATTGAAACAATGGATTGACCTCGTTCTCGAAGCTGGCTGGGCGTATGGACCGGGAGGAATTGCACTTAAAGGAAAATCTGTTTTCCAGGTTATAACAACCGGAGCGCCAGAGCATTCCTATCAGAAAGAAGCGAATAACCGTTTCACCATCCGCCAGTTTCTTGCCCCTTTTGACCAGACTGCAACTTTATGCAAAATGAATTATTTGCCGCCTTTTGTGACACACGGATCGCATAGAATTCACAAAGAGCAGGTGAATGAGCAGGCTGATGCTTATTATTTTCTTTTGGAACATTTGACAAATAATGATCCTGACTTGGAGGCTTTGAAAAAATATAACTACCTGAATGATTGGGTAAAAGAAAACCAACTATCATGACAAGCGATTTTCTTTCTCAGGCTTTGGTATATCTTGGCGCAGCAGTTATTTGTGTTCCGATCGCGAAAAAAGTCGGTATGAGTTCCGTACTTGGTTATCTGCTCTCCGGAATTATTATCGGGCCTTTCGTACTTGGGTTTATTGGAAAAGAAGGCCAGGATATTATGCATGTTGCAGAATTTGGCGTGGTCATGATGTTATTCATTATCGGCCTGGAACTGGAACCGGCAGCATTTTGGAAAATGCGAAAAGCCATTGCCGGTTTTGGATTTTCACAACTTTTCGGCACCAGTATTCTTCTTTCTCTTGTGTTTATTTTGATGGGCTGGCAGTGGACTACCGCAGTTTCAGGCGGACTTACATTAACAATGTCGTCCACCGCCATTGTTCTGCAAACTCTGAAAGAAAAAGGTTTATCCCATACCTCCGCTGGTCAGGCGTCTTTCTCTGTTTTATTATTTCAGGACATCGCAGTCATCCCGATTCTGGCCATTTTACCTTTGCTGGCTACCACGGCGGTTGTCGCCGATGAAGCGCATCCATCTTTATTAAGCGGACTTCCGGCCTGGGTTCAAACGATTTTGGTCATTGCGGCGGTTGGTTCCATTTATGGTATCGGGACATATTTGGTCGTGCCTATGCTACGTGTTATTGCCAAAACCGGACTTCGGGAAATGTTTACGGCGTCTTCACTTTTGCTGGTTGTTGCCGTAGCTTTTTTAATGGAAATGGTAGGTTTAAGTCCGGCACTAGGCACATTTGTCGCTGGTGTTGTTTTGGCAAACAGCGAATTTCGGCATGAGCTTGAAAGCGATATTGATCCGTTTAAAGGACTTTTACTGGGTTTATTTTTTATGGGCGTTGGTGCGTCGATTAATTTTCAACTTATTCAGGAAGCTCCTATGCAAATCGCAACGCTGGTTTTGCTCGTTTTGTTTATCAAATTCATTGTCCTTTTTGGTATTGGAAAAATATACAAACTGAACAACGATCAAAATTTCCTCTTTGCCCTTGGATTGAGTCAGGTGGGAGAATTTGCCTTTGTATTACTTTCATTTACCGGTCAGCTCAACATCATCGACGAAGAATGGATTGGAAAATTGACGGCGATAACGGCGATCAGTATGATGACAACGCCGCTTCTTCTTTTGATGCATGAAAAATTTATTCATCCTTATTTTGGTATTAAGGAAAAGCCTGTTGAGAAACCAGGTGATGTTATTGATGAGCATCATGAAGTGATTGTCGCAGGTTTTGGGCATTTCGGAAGCACTATTGGAAGACTATTACGAGCAAATGGCATTGCGGCAACCATTCTGGACAACAATCCGGATCAGGTGGAATTGTTGAGACGCATGGGTTTTAAAGTTTATTATGGTGACGCGACTAGAATTGATATGCTTAAATCCGCCGGTATCGAAAGCGCGAAAATCTTAATTGCTGCCATTGATTCCCCGGATATTAACAGCACTCTGGTTCATACGGTCAGAAAACATTTCCCACATATTAAAATTCTGGCACGCGCCCGTAACCGATTTGACGCACATGATTTGATGGAAACCGGTGTTACCAATGTTTATCGGGAAACGCTGTATACCGCAGTTCAACTTGCTGTGGATGCGCTTGGAGAACTTGGTTTCAGAAAACATACAGCAACACGCCAGGGACAAAAATTCATCAAGTTTGATGAAAAAGCATTGGCAAAACTTGCCTCGTCGCGGCATGACCTGAAAGAATATGCGCTTAATTCAAAGGACGAAATTGCGATTCAGGAAAAGCTATTACAAAATGATTTACTGCTCAGTTTTTCTGACAATGACCATTCCTGGGACAGCAATTTTGTTAAGGAAGCCATACTTGGAAAAGATCCTGAAACTGCCCCGACAAAGTAATTAGGCACCTTGGGCAACACGGTATGGTCTGAGGCTTTCTACATATTTCGGCGCTACCGCACATGATAATCAATGATTTAGCTCAAAATATCTTTCACCACATTTCCATGCACATCAGTAAGCCGGAATCTTCTGCCCTGATATTTATAAGTTAATCTTTCATGATCCACGCCCATCAAGTGCATTAAGGTTGCCTGAAAATCGTGCACATGTACGGGATCTTTTACGATGTTGTAACTAAAATCATCAGTTTCACCATAACTGATTCCGGGTTTCACACCTGCTCCCGCCATCCACATCGTGAAACAGCGCGGATGATGATCTCTTCCGTAATCATCTGCTGTTAGCTTTCCTTGCGAATAAACCGTCCTACCGAATTCTCCTCCCCAAATTACCAGCGTATCTTCCAGCAAACCTCTTCGTTTTAAATCCATTACCAAAGCCGCTGTTGCCTGATCCGTATTTTTACATTGATGCGCAATCCCTTTGGGAAGTCCGCCGTGATTATCCCATCCCTGATGGTAAAGCTGAACAAATTTCACATCCTTTTCGAGTAATTTTCTTGCCAAAATACAATTCGCAGCATAGGTTCCAGAATCCCGGCTGTCAGGTCCGTAAAGTTCAAAAACTTCATCCGGTTCGTCATCAGTGTTCATAACTTCCGGCACAGAAGTCTGCATCCGGTAAGCCATTTCATATTGTGCAATCCTCGCATCAACTTCCGGATCGCCGTAAGCCTGGTTTTGAATCTGATTTAATTTTGACAAATATTCCAGCATTTCCTTACGGTCGGCGCCGTCGTAGCCCTCAGGATTATTCAAAAACAAAACCGGATCTTTTCCTGATCTGAATTGTACACCCTGATGTTTTGATGGCAAAAAACCATTTCCCCATAAACGCGCATACAACGGCTGATCTTTCGAGCCGTTTTTTGAAACCAAAACAATAAAAGTTGGAAGATTCTGATTGTCAGAACCTAACCCATAACTCACCCAGGAACCAATCGATGGCCTGCCCGGCAACTGATTTCCGGTTTGAAAAAATGTAATTGCGGGGTCATGGTTAATCGCTTCTGAATGAATCGATTTGATTATACAAAGTTCGTCCACAACCTTGGCGGTGTGCGGCATCAATTCGCTGATCCAGGTTCCACTCTTACCATGCTGGTTAAATTTATAAATCGAGGGTACCATCGGAAGTGCACTTTGATTTGCGCTCATTCCCGTTAACCTCTGCCCTTTTCTTACCGAATCAGGAAGATTTTGTCCGGCGAGATCAACCAGTTTTGGCTTATAATCAAAGGTTTCAAATTGAGACGGACCGCCGCTCATAAAAAGGTATACAACCCGTTTCGCTTTTGGCGCAATATGTGGTAATGCCTTTAAAATTTCCTCTTCCAGATTCGGAACATTTTCCGGTGTTTTTGGAATCGAACCTAAAAGTTTTTCCGCTCCAAACAAAGAACCCATCGCAAGCGCGCCCAATCCAAGGGAAGTTTTGGTCAGAAAGTGGCGCCTGTCCAGTTTTTTATTCAGCTCATTAAATTCCGGTGTATTTAATCTGAATTCTTCGTCGTGATGATGTGACATATTATCTCTTGGTTAAAGACGCATCTGAGTTTAATATAGTGCTGGCAACCACAGCATTCGCAGCGATTTTTGCAGTATCCACTTTTTTATTGATACGATACTGACCAGCATCAAGCCAACCGGCTGCCTTTTTAGGATTATTCTGAAACCGCCGATATTCTGATTCATACATTTTCTGCAACAAAATCACTTCCAGCGGCAGTGGAAAATGTCCGGTGAGCTTTCTGTAAGTATCAGTAATCGCTGTTTTAGAATTTTCTGCCATCGACATTTGCATACCCAAAACTTTTGCTGCTTCAACAAAAGTCGGATCATTAAGCGTGACAAGTGCCTGCAAAGGCGTGTTTGTTTTTTGTCTTCTCACCACACAAAAACTTCGGGAACCAGCATCAAAAGTTGCCAATGTAGGATTTGGTACTGATCTTTTCACAATTACGTAAAGACTTCTTCGGTAAACCGCGTTTCCGGAATCCGCTTTGTACGTTGTATTATTAATTTCCCACAAACCTTCTGGCTGGTAAGGTTTTACACTTTCACCACCAATTTTTTTATTAATCAAGCCGCTCGCCATCAACGCATTATCACGAATCATTTCCGCGCTTATTCTTCCCGACGGACCGTGAGCCAACCAACGATTTTCCGGATCTTTTTCCCGCATTTCTTTTGTTGCACGGGAATCCTGGCGATATGCTGCCGACATAACAATCATCCTGTTAAGCTTTTTCACATCCCATCCAGATTCCCGGAAATTGATCGCCAAATAGTCCAGCAATTCGGGATGACTCGGCATTTCTCCCTGATTTCCAAAATCTTCCGTCGTTTTGACAAGACCAGTTCCAAAGAAATTTTGCCAGAACCGGTTCACTGCAACACGTGCGGTCAGCGGATTGTCGTTACTGGTCAGCCACTGCGCCAGACCATATCTGTTTCGAGGCAGATTTTTCGGAAATTTCAAAATCGATTCCGGTGTGTCAGCGAAAACTTCTTCACCAAAAGCATCGTAATTCCCTCTGAGCAAAATGTGTGCTTTCTTAGGTTTTGGCATTTCCTGCATTACCATCAGCTCACGGATATTTTCCGTTGAATCCGATTTCGTCGTTCTTGTTTGCATTAATTCCAATTCAGCCTTAGCAACCGATGGAGAAACCGAGCTTAGATAATAATTTTCCAAAATCGTCATATCCGTGCCGGAAAGCTGGTTTTGAGACTTTGAAGTTATATCAGACCAGGAATTTTTATTCGCCAGAATTTTTATTTCAAAATCCGTAAGCACGCGGTTGTAAACACTGATATCATCAACTTTTCCACCTTTAAAACCCAGTCCGCGCCACCATCCGCCAATTTGTAAACCCGGCTGTTTGTCTGTTTTGAAAAGAATATCTTTTGTCAACTGATCCATTGTTGTTTCCATTGCCATTTTATTTCCATCCAGAAATAAATTGAAACCCTTGGCCTTTGAAGAACCGTCGTAAGTAACAGCAAGCTGAATCCATTTGTCTCTTGGAGTGCCTTTATTCGAAATTCGGGTTATCGCATTCGAAGGCGCCGTGTGAGCCATATTTAGTTCCAACCGGTCATTTTTCAAATACAAATGATAGCCTCTGAAATTATACAATCTTTCAGCCTGAGACTTATGCAGAATAACGCCTTCTTTAAGTTCTTTCGGGATATTGACCCAGACACTGATACTAAAAGGTTGTGATTTCCGGAAAACGCCCGTCTGATCCAGATCAAGAAAAATATCGCCGTTCATGGCCATGGCTTGTCCGTTTTCATGTGTTACAAAAACAGGCGCGTCTCCGGTTTGTCCGGATTCCCTTTTCATGATACCTGTTTGTTTCGGATTTATGCCGTTTTTCAAACTGCTTTTTTCAAAAGAATAGTAAGCCTGCAAACCTGATTTTGGCATTTTTTCATCTTTCAGATTTTTATATTTTCCATCCGAAATCCATTTTTCAAAATCCTGGTGTGAAGCACTTTTCGCAGCTTCCACCGCTTTTTCCTGTGATGTAATCTTTGATTCAATAAACCTCAGCATTTTTTCCTGCTGATCTGTTGGCAGCATTAACGTTGGTGTTGGTAAGGCATCATCCCAGGAAATCTGGCCTGCTTCTTTTACATTATTAAAAAAGCTAAAAAGCTGATAATAATTCTTCTGTGAAATCGGATCATATTTATGATCGTGACATTTGGCACAGCCAACTGAAATTCCCAGCATGGCATCACCAAAAGTATTGGTACGATCAATGACATATTCTGTTTGGAATTCCTGCTCTACAATTCCTCCTTCCATATTTTGCTGATGATTGCGGTTGAATGCCGTAGCAATAATCATGTCTTTTGAAGGCTTCGGCATCAGGTCTCCGGCCAATTGCCACTGCACAAACTGATCGTAATGCATATTTTTATTGAACGCATTAATAACCCAATCACGGTAAGGCGACATGTCCCGGAGTCTGTCAACCGTGTAACCGTGAGAATCTGCAAAACGGGCAAGATCGAGCCAGTCAACCGCCATTTTTTCTCCGTAATGAGGCGATTTTAATAACCGGTCGACTTGTTTTTCATATGCGTTTGGAGAATTATCTTTCAGGAAAATATCAATTTCATCCAGCGTCGGTGGCAGTCCCGTCAAATCAAGCGACAATCTTCTTAATAACAACTCCTTCCCCGCTTCCTTTGAAGGACTTAATTTTTCCTGTTCAAGTTTGGCAAGAATAAAATGATCTATCGGATTTTTAACCCATTCGGTATTTTTGATTTCCGGTAATTCCTGTTTCTCCGGCTTCACAAAAGCCCAATGCGGTTTGTATTCAGCGCCATCTTTTATCCATTTAATCAGAATCGCTTTCTCCTTTGCATTTAAACTCAAATGAGATTCACGGGTTGGCATCATATAGTCAGGGTCAGCCGACATAATCCTTTTAAAGAATTCACTGCCAGCCAGATCACCCGGATTTATCGCCACCTTTCCCGGATTTTTGGGAAGTTCTCCATACGCCGCTTCTTTTAAATCAAGCCGCAAACCTGCTTTTTGCTTTGCTTTATCCGGTCCGTGGCATGCAAAACATTTGTCAGACAAAATGGGTTTTACATTTTGGTTATAGTCCAGTTTATCAGGCAGTCCATCATAAGCGATTTTCACATCATCAGGAAGATCCGGTCCGCATGAAAACATGCAGAAAAGACTAAAAACGAAGACGATAGTCAGGAAAAAACGCATATGAATTAAGATCAGGATTCAGGCCACCACAAAAGTATAATTTAATAAAATGTAAAAATTATACAAAACAGCTGTAATTTTTCACAAATCCGACTTTTATGAATTAATTTGTAATAATTAATAGCTAATTAGCTGACCATGAAGAACCATTCCATTTCCAGATCAACGTTTTCGTTATTAAACGTTGATTATGTCAAGTTGAACAAAAGCTGGAATTACCGGAATGTGATCAGCCCGTTTTACAGACTTTATTTTATCGATGACGGCTTCGGAAAGCTCTATCAGGCGGGCAAAACAATTATTCTGGAAAAGGATTTTTTATATCTCGTTCCCAGTTTTACACTCTGCAACTATCAATGTCCGGAATATCTCAGCCAGTACTATATTCACTTTCTCGAAGAAGCGCCTGATGGGACTTCTCTGTTTTCTTCACATAAGAATATTATAAAAATCCCGGCTGGTCCATCCGATCTTGAACATTTAAAAAAAATTTTAAAATTAAATCCTGACAGGGATTTGAAACGATCTTACAATCCAAAAGATTATCAAAAACAACCTGTCATTCAGCATTCACAAGCGCTGAATAATGATCTTCCCATTTCAGCTTTTTTGGAAACAAAAGGGATTTTACTTCAACTTTTGTCACGGTTTCTGACTCCGGAATATTACAATATTTCAGATAGCAAAGTAATTCCATCCAAGGTTTTGGAAACGATTAACTACATCAATACGAATCTTGGAGAAAATCTAACCGTTAAAGATCTCGCAGAAAAAGCCAGGCAAAATCCAGACTACTTTTCAAGAATTTTTCAGGATCATACCGGTGCAAGGCCCTTACCTTACATCCAACAAAAAAGAATTGAAAAAGCCCAGTTTCTGATATTGACAACCGATCTTTCGCTAAGCCAGATTGCGAGTGAAACAGGTTTTGAAAGTCTTTCCTATTTTTCAAGAATTTTCAAAAATATGACAGGACAAACGCCAGGGAATTATGCGAAAAATAATTATAATATTTAGTAGACTTTGGCGGTCAGTTATCGGTTTTCAGGTTTTTGATAACTAAACATTATATGTTAATAAAATCAAATAATTGCTGTTCGCTACTGGACAGAAACGTCCGTTTTTGAACATATTTACTTTAAAATGAAATACAACTATCTGATTATCAAACTGGCATACAATTATTAAACTCACCGAAGGTGCAACCTAAATGATCCGTTAGCCATGATTAAAAATTATTTCAAAATTGCGTTCAGAAATCTTGTTAAACACAAGTCTTTCAGTTTTATAAATATCATTGGCGTCGCGATAGGTCTTGCCTGTTTTCTGCTGCTGACCTTGTATGTAAAAGATGAACTTAGTTACGATCGGCACAATGTAAATGCTGACAGAATTTATCGTCTATCCAGAACATTCCTTTCAAAAAATGGAACAGAATCGCTCAGACTTGGGCACGCCGCTCCTCCTTTTGGCCCGCTAATCCATCAGGATTTCCCAGAAACAGAACAAGTTGTCCGTATGCTTGAAACGGGCGGAATGGTTCGTTATGGCGAGCACATTTTCAATGAGGAACACATGTATGCGGCCGAAGAAAATATATTTAAGGTATTTACATTCAATATTTTACAGGGAAATGCAGACAAGGCTTTGGTTAATCCATTTTCAATCATGTTTTCAAGGCCAATGGCAGAAAAGTATTTTGGAAAGGAAAATCCGATTGGCAAAACAGTACGGTTTGACAATCAGTTTGATTATACCGTAACCGGTGTTTATGAACCTTTACCAGCACAATCAAGTTTCCATCCAAATTTCCTTATTTCTTTTTCAACCCTTAATGATAATCGTATTTACGGAGCAGAAAACCTGCGTCAAAATTGGGGTAATAATTCATTTGCAACGTTTCTTCTGTTACCAAAAAACTACAATCCTGAAAAACTGGTCAAAGCATTTCCGGCATTTCAAAACAAACATATTGACTCTAACGCTTCGTCTTATTCAGTCCTGAATCTGACAAAACTGACTGATATTCACCTGCATTCTCATCTTGATTCCGAGATGGAATCTAATGGAGATATTCAATATGTATATTTATTTTCGGCCATTGCTATTTTCATTCTTTTTATTGCCTGTATCAATTATATGAATCTGGCGACTGCCCGTTCTGCAAAAAGAGCGAAGGAGGTTGGGATGCGAAAAGTTGTGGGAGCGATGCGCAGTCAGCTTGTCAACCAGTTTCTTAGCGAGTCGATTTTACTCGTTAGTATTTCACTTTTGATTGCCATTATTCTGGTTGCATTTTGCTTGCCGCTGTTGAATGAATTTACACAAAAGCAGCTGAATCTTTCTTCTCTTGTCAATCCTTCATTTATTGCCATTGTTATTTCGATAACGCTTTTCACCGGACTTGTGGCAGGAAGTTATCCGGCTTTTTTCCTTACTTCTTTTCAGCCAACCAGTGTGCTTAAAGGTAAAATTGCTTCGGCTTTAAAAAATGGAAAATTACGTCAGACGCTAGTGGTGGTACAATTTGCGATTGCCGTTGTGCTCATTATCAGCACGGCAGTAGTTTATAGTCAGATGAAATATGTTCAGAATTATAAACTTGGCTATTCAAAAGATCAGGTTGTTCTGCTATCACCACCTTCTGATTCTACGACCAATTTTGAAGCAATCAGTCAGGAATTAAAGCAAAACAGCAGCATAGTTGAAACAGGCCGTTCTTCCAGAATTCCTTCTAACCGTCTGTTGGATTCATGGGAGGCTTACGTCATGAAAGGTGATTCCCTCACGCCTACTGACATCAATATAAAATCACTGAGTGTAAACGAAGATTTTATTCCTACGTATCAAATTGAGATGGCGGCAGGACGAAATTTTTCAAGACAATTCGGAACAGATAAAACGGAAGGTTTTATTTTAAACCAAACCGCAGCACGACTTCTTGGCTGGAAAAACCCGAAAGATGCAATTGGAAATCAGTTTGGATATGGTCATGTTCGCGGACAGATTATTGGCGTCACCAAGGATTACCACTTTGAATCATTACACCAAAAAGTAGCGCCTGTGGTAATGTTTATGCAGGGAAATAATTTGAGATGGCTGTCGGTACAGATTTCAGGTGCTGATATTAAAGGATCGCTGGCGCATATTCAAAAAGTCTGGGAGAGCAGATTTCCGGATAAACCTTTCACCTATCAGTTTCTGGATGAGCGTTTTGGAAATCTTTATGCGCGGGAGCAAACCCAGCAAGTACTCTTCGGAATTTTTGCCGGAATCGCTATTTTCATTTCCTGTCTGGGACTTTTAGGATTATCCATTTTTATGGCTGAACTGCGTGTGAAAGAAATCGGCGTCAGAAAAGTACTTGGAGCATCGGTTTCAAACCTGGTAATCCTACTTTCCGGCGACTTCCTGAAACTGGTTTTCATTGCCATCATCATTGCGTCTCCGATTGCGTGGTACGGGATGTATAAGTGGCTGGAGAATTTCGCTTATCATACTCAAATTTCGGTCTGGATATTTATTGGTGCCGGCATTTTATCAGCGGGAATTGCATTGCTGACAATCAGTTTTCAGAGCATTAAGGCGGCGCTGACAAATCCGGTAAAATCGCTGAAAAGTGAATAAAATAAATTCCTTTTGAATACCAGTTTACGATTACCATAAAACCAGACAGCCATGATAAAAAGTTATTTTAAAATCGCATGGAGGAATATTGTGCGCAATAAAGCCTTTTCAGCAATTAACATTGTCGGGCTTGCGCTTGGCATTGCTGCCTGCATTCTTATTTTACAATATGTTGCATTTGAGTTAAGTTTTGACAATTTCCACGCAAACGGCGACCAGATTTATCGTGTCCGTCAGGATCGGTATAATGAAGGAAAACTTAGTACGGAATGGGCTGCCGGGGCATTTGCTGTGGGAAATTCATTTAAAGAAGCATATCCGGAGGTTGAGGATTATGTTAAGTTGGTGGGCCGTGGTGCAACAATCCTGGATTATGGAGATCGCAGTTTCAAGGTTGAAAAGGTTTATCTTGGAAGTGCTTCCTTTTTCTCCGTTTTTTCATATCCTCTGCTTAACGGCAATGCAAAAACAGCTTTAACAGAACCAAATACAATTACACTTTCCGCTTCTGTGGCTAAAAAATTGTTTGGAAATGAAAATCCGGTTGGTAAAATTGTCAAATTAAATAAAAGGAAACCAAGCAAAGTAACTGGTGTGTTTGCTGATATGCCTGCAAACACGCATTTCAAAACGGATATTCTTATTTCTTACGCCACTTTTTTAAATGATGCAAAGCCTGACAATCCGGAACTTGCCTGGCAATGGGACGGCTGCCTTACTTATTTGAAACTTAGAAAAGGTACAGATATCCCAAAACTTGAAGCCAAATTTCCAGCGCTGGTTGACAAACTTGCAGGAGAAGATCATAAGAAATATCATTCTGCTGCGGTTTATTTGCTGCAACCGTTGAAAGATATCCACTTGTATTCTCACTTGATGATGGAAGCTGAGCCTAACGGTGATGGTAATACGGTTTACCTCCTTTTAGGAATAGCGTTTTTTATCGTTGTCATTGCCTGGGTTAATTATATCAATTTGTCGACAGCCAGAGCTATTAACCGGGCACGTGAGGTTGGTGTAAGAAAAGCGGTTGGTTCGCAACGTAGCCAGCTGATCGGGCAATTTATGATGGAATCGGTTTTATTGAATGGATTAGCAGTTGTTTTGGCGTTAATTCTGGTTGCGCTTTCTCTACCAAAATTCAATGAAATTTCCGGTCAGCAACTTTCATTTGCCTTGTTAGGAAGCCGCATGTTCTGGCTTCCGCTGATTACTTTATTTATTGTAGGCGCGTTCTTTTCAGGACTTTATCCGGCTTTTGTACTATCAGGTTTTAAACCTGTGGTCGTACTAAAAGGAAAAGTAAGTACTTCGTCCAAAGGCGTTTTATTGCGGAAATCGCTTGTTGTTTTTCAGTTTGCCGCTTCATTGTTTTTATTGGTTGGTACGTTGACGGTTTTTCAGCAAATCCGTTATATGAGACAGCAAAGTCTGGGAATTAATATAGATCAGACTCTAGTCATTAACCCTCCGATTGTGGCTGACGATTCTACTTTTATGCGACAAATGTCTGCGTTTAAAGATGAATTAATGCGGCAGTCGGGTGTGAAAGGCGTAACCGCTTCTACCGTAGTTCCAGGCCAGCCATCGCAGTGGAATGCCGGTGGAATCAGATTAAAAGGAAAAGATGAAAGTGAGGGAAAACAATACCGGATTATTGGTGCCGATTATGATTTTTTAAAAACTTATGATTTAAAATTATTGTCGGGACGAAATTTCTCCAAAGACTTCGGCAGTGATCCCAAGGCTTTAATTTTCAATAAAATGGCCGTTAAGCAATTGGGATTCAACGATCCTGAACAAGCCGTCGGGAAGGAAGTTAATTTCTGGGGAGAGATATTTACGATTGTTGGCGTAACAGATAACTTCCATCAACAATCTTTAAAAGATGCTTATGAACCACTAATCATTCGCTTGATTCCGGACATCAGAGGCTATTTTTCTGTCAAATTAACCACTGGCCAAGCCAACACTTCTGTCGCCGGAATACAATCTGAATGGAACCGTTTTTTTCCAGGAAATCCGTTTGAATATTCATTTCTGGACGATCGTTTCAACGATCAGTATAAAGCAGATCAGCGTTTTGGACAAGTTTTCGGAGTCTTTACAGGACTTGCAATTTTGGTTGCTTGCTTAGGTTTATTTGGACTTGCTTCCTTCACCACCGCTCAGCGTACCAAAGAAATCGGTATTCGGAAAGTTTTGGGTTCTTCTGTTTATGCCATTGTTGAAATGCTATACCGCGAATTTGCCATACTAATCCTGATTTCATTTGTAATTTCCGCTCCGCTTGCCTGGTTCGCAACAAGTCGCTGGCTGAATGGCTATGCTTTTCGCACGGATATTCAATGGTGGCTATTTGCCGCTCCTTTTGTTTTAGTATTAGTAATTGCCTTATTGACAGTAAGTTTTCAAAGTATTAAGGCAGCGCTTATGAATCCGGTGAAGAGTCTCAGAAGTGAATGATTTTAACATTCAACTTATTAATTTGAGGAAATTATAAAAAAGGGTTAATAATGGTAAGTCTGTTTTCTATCAGCTGTTTATGTTGCAAATCCTCGGAATACAGGATGCTGCAATTGGCTGCCAATGCAGATGCTATAATAATGCTGTCAAAAAGTTGGAAATCGTATCTTTGGATCAATTTTCTTGCGTGTTCTAAAATTGCCTTATCCAAATTAATAATTTCGCAGTCTTCAAGTAACACAATACTGTGCTCGATCAAACGTAGTTTAGGTAGTTTCAGAATTCTTTTTAAAACATTAAGATATTCTGAAATTACCTGGACGGATACAACTGGAATACCCAATACGATGGACTCGGCAATATTCTTTTTCGCCGAAGGAGTTGTTTCATGGAGATATACCAGAATGTTAGTGTCTACTGCATATTTATTCATCGTAATTATTGGCCTCGTCCCGATCAAATTTAAAGTTAGACAAGTCGACTTTCAAATCGGCAAGGGACTCGTGCAGTCTCTTTCTCCTCTCTTCAATATCTATTGCAGGCCTTGCTTCAATTTCAAAAGCAATAACCTCAACCTGCTTGCCAATCATTTCGTCAGGCAATTTGAGAAGGTAGGTATTGTCGGTAGGCACGATGATTTCCCTGATCAGTTCCATATCGGTTTCATTTGTTTGTTGCCAAAGCTAATTAAAAAAACATATAATCCGAAGATTACAAATTACTTACTGATTTGAAAACAGAAAGCATCAGTTTATAATTCAAGAAATATAATCCGATTTTCACTACCAACCTGTTAACTATTCGATATGCTTAAAAATTATCTTAAAATCACATTTCGGAGCCTTTGGAAATACAAGGCCAATTCCATCATCAGCATCACCGGATTATCCATTGGTATCGGCTGTTTCCTTTTACTGGCCACCTACATTCTTCATGAATTGCAGTACGATCAGTTTCAAACCAATGCAAAAGATATTGTCAGGGTTAACTTGTTTTATCAATCCGGCGACAGTGAACCTGTTTATGTCGCTATAACCCCAACGGGAGTTGCGCCGGTTTTTTCAAGAGAATTTGCAGAAGTGAAAAATGCGGTGAGGTTATATCCATTAAGTGGTTCAGGCGTGGTCCCGGTTCAGTATGAGGACAAATTATTTAATGAAAAGAAGGTGGTTTTTGCAGATTCTTCTTTTTTCAAAATCTTCCCTCAAACTTTTATTGAAGGAAATATAAGTACTGCTTTGTCTCAACCAAACTCAGTCGTGATTGATGAAACAACAGCGAAAAAATATTTTGGAAACGAAAGTGCAATCGGGAAATCGGTAAAAATTGCCGAGAAATATACCATGCAGATAACCGGCGTTGTCACTGATCTGCCTTCCTATTCACACATCAAATTCAACTTTCTGGCCAGTTACAGCACTTTGCCCCGTTCCAAAACAGAGGTATTTGAATCTGCTAATGATTACACTTATTTGCTCCTGAAACCAAATACTGATATCCGGACTTTACAATCAAAAGTTGATGGTTTTGTCAACAAAAATCTGAATAATCCGCAGGATCCGTCGTCAAAAGTTCGTCTTGAACTGGAAGCGTTTAACCGAATACATCTTTATTCCAAAGCCTCTGCTTCCATGGAAGCTTCCGGAAATTACAAGTACATTTACATCCTTTCGGGTGTTGCAATTTTAATTCTGGTCATTGCCTGTATCAATTTTATCAACCTGGTTACAGCACGTTCAGCCGTTCGTGCAAGGGAAGTTGGTGTAAGAAAAGTAATGGGCGCCGCCCGTTTTCAGTTGTTCCGGCAGTATCTTTTTGAATGCGGTATTATTACGATTTCCTCCATTTTCGTTGGTCTGATTATTTCATTTCTGGGTTTTCCGGCTTTAAGTAATTTAACAGGAAGTATCTTGAATTTTAGTGTTTGGCCAGCCTATTCTGTCGGTTTGGTTCTTTTTTTACTAGCAGTTTTGGTTACACTTTTATCTGGCGTATATCCGGCGGCAGTTTTGTCAGGATTTGAACCTATTAAAGTTTTGCAGGGAAAAGTTTTATCCAAAGCCAATGGAAGCGGATTACGCAGTTTTCTGGTGGTTTCTCAGTTTACGGTTTCTCTTCTATTCATCATTGGAACAATCATCGCAAATCAGCAATTATCTTATATTCAGAATAAAAATCTGGGTATTAATCCTTCACAAATCATAGTTCTGGATCTTAGTACAGGCATTTCTTCAGCAAAACTTGCATCGATAAAAAATGAATTGCTAAATAATTCCTCCATTGAATCTGTTACCGCATCGTACGATTCGCCTGTAAGCGTGGGAGGTGGATATAATATCACCGCAAAGGATAAACCTCCGGGTTTCAATATGAATATTACCGCCATTCCGGTAGAAAAAGATTTTGTTCCAACCATGGGAATGAAGCTTGTTGCCGGAGAAAATTTCAATGAAACTGATATTCTTCAAGCAACAAAAGACAGCGCTGAATTAAGAAAATTTGCCTTTATATTGAATGAATCCGCTGCGAAAGCGTTAGGCTGGACGGCAGCAAATGCCATAGGAAAATCTGTCAATATGAATGGCCGCGAAGGAGAAGTGAAGGCAGTTGCTAAGGATTTTCATTTTCGGTCGCTCCATGAAAAAATCGGCCCTATTGCAATCATTCCCGAATACAATTATTTTGGTAAAATGCTGGTGAAGATCTCTGGCGATAAAACATCGAAAGCTCTCGACTTTTTGGAAGCAAACTGGAAAACCAATTTCCCGATGCGTCCTTTTGAATACCACTTCCTGAATGAGGAATTTGATGAAATGTATAAAGCAGAAAGCCGTGTTTCTTCAATTCTGTGGTTATTTTCAACGATTACCATCCTTATATCCTGTCTCGGATTATTTGCGTTAGTCGCCTTTATTTCACAACAACGGACAAAAGAAATTGGAATACGTAAAGTCCTGGGTGCTACGGCCCCGAGTATTGTAATTTTACTTTCCAAAGATTTTATAAAACTGATGTTGATTGCTCTGGTTATAGCTTCTCCCGTCGCCTGGTATTTTATGAATCAATGGCTCCAGGATTTCGCCTACCGGATAGAAATTAACTACTGGGTTTTCGTTCTGGCTGGCATTATTGCAATAGCCATTGCATTATTTACAGTGAGTTTTCAGAGTATTAAAGCAGCACTGATGAATCCGGTAAAAAGTCTGAAAAGCGAATAATTTGTGAGCAGTGAATTATAAAAGTGCCGTAATTGATCTAACACATCAATTACGGCACTTTTATTTCATCTTAATGGAGAAAGATTTAATTAATAACTCTTATTAACATATAACTATATCGTCACAAAATAATAATATTTTAATAATGACTATTATTATTTGTAAATTAGGATAAGAATTTGAGTTATTTCTTACCTAAACAATAAGCTCATGCAAAAGTTTTCTTCCTTCCGCTCTGCTATTTTTCTTGTCATGATTTTGATGACATTTGCCTGCACAGATCACAGTATGCCTGGTCCGCCACAATTGGAAACACTTGTTACAGAAATGAATTGTCACGCTTCTTTTACCTACAAACTAAATGTCATTGAAAGTGGAAATATGCATGTGGTAGAATATGGAATTGTTTACAGCGGCACCGCTCCCATTAACCCTACACCCACTATTGATATCAATTCAAAAACAATTTTTAGTGAAGCGTTCACAGATGGAGCAAAAATACAACTTGGCTATTCCCTTTGCGTTCCTGAAACCTATTATAGAGCTTACGCGATTTTGGATGGAGGCACCGTAGTTTACGGCAATATTATTCATTTCCGTTATGTCTAAGCATTTGTCGATGTTAAAAGCCTCTCCGTCTATTAATATGGTCTATTGACCGATTATGCATTTCACCCGTTAAACTTCATGGAAAAAACACGCTCTAAAAGACATAACAAACAAATTAAACTTTTAGAAACCATGAAAAAGATCATCTTATCAATCGCGCTTTTAGCAACACTTACAGTTGGAAATTCTTATGCTCAGCAAGGACGGGCATACAGAAACAGACCAGTTCCAAATGCTCAGATCGACAATAATTTTGAAGAGTTTCAAATTAATAAACTTGACAACATTGTAGGATTGTCGCGCAGACAGGAAAATAAAATCAAGAAAATCGAAAACCATTATGACCGTTTAACCGCGGGCAGAAGAACGCCAAACCTGAAAGAACTGCAATGGAAAAAACAACAGGAAATCATGGCTGTTCTCACCCCGGCGCAACGCGAACGTCTGATGGCTTTTCAACATGGAAATAAATTTGACCGTCACAATCGCAGAGGCTGATTATTAATGGTTAATGGTTAATGGTTAATGGTTAATGGTTAATGGTTAATGGTTAAACGCCAGGAAATGAATGCAAACCATTCAATTCCTGGCGTTTAGTATTTTATAAAATATACAAACAATATGCTAATGCACTGCTCTTTTGCCGAATCTTTGCAGGATAAAATAATCAGCTAAAAGAAGTACACAAAGCGTCACGACAACAATAAAATAAATTACCGGCATTTGTCCGGCATTATTTGAAAAATCAAACATTGCATTGGTTATTTTGATAAGAGATGAATCCATAGCAGTTATTTGTGAGGATTTTGAAAAAAAGCTATACTGAATCATCAATGCAAAAAAAGTCGCCGCAATATACCAGGCATTTTTACTGATAATAGGTTTCTCTACTTTTTTCTTGACTGGCGTAATCTGAGCCATAATCCCTGACTCAAACGATAATGATGGCTGATCCAATTTATTATTTACCAGAAGAGCATGCAAAGCTGATTCCCGTACAAGTTCTTCCGCCTGAACCATTTTCATAACATGATCCGTAAAGTCAGAAGCTGTAAAATCCGGCTCCGACTTTTGGATAAGTTTTTTGAAAATTTCTTCTTTATCTTCCTCCATTTTCAGGCAATAATTTTTGTTACAACAAAAAATGTAATTCCTGTTCCAGTACTTTCCTGGCGCGAAACAATTTAACCTTGATGTTTGACTCTGTCAATCCCGTAATTTCCTCAATCTCTTTTATGGAATTTTCGTTCATATAAAAAAGAGTGATTAACAAACTTTCCGTTTGTGGTAGTTTTGCTATCGCATTTTTTATATACTTCGATTGTTCTGTTGCCAAAATTGTTTCAATTTGTGGTGCAGAAAAATCGAAAGCATAATTTTCTGTAATATCATCGTCAATGGGAAAAACAGGGACTTTACTCTTCTGCAACTTGGAAATTGAAGTCCTGTAAACAATGGTATACAACCAGGTTGAAAATTTGGATTTATTCTCAAATTTCCGGATCTGCTGATAGGCCTTTACAAAACTTTCCTGAGCCGCATCCTCGGCATCTTCTTCATTTTTTAGAATTTTTAATGCAATTGTAAAGGCCATGTCCTTATATCTTTTTACAAGAAAAGCGAAAGAAGACGGATCTCCCCTTTTAATTTTATCAATATAAAACTGGTCGTCCGTATTTTTCATTTGCTTCTTTGCATGGCATATAACTATAAGACTGCACTTGCAGAAACAAGGTTACAGATTCCGGTCACTTTCTTTCATTTAAAATAAATTTATAAAAAATCTGTAACCCCCGGAAAAGTATTGTTGTCTAATGCAGTATAGATAAATTTAACTCTAAAACTGAAAGACAATGAACGGAACCTCCATGATGGTATTTATTTCCATGTTTGCTGCAATATTTGGAATTGCATACGTATTTAGAATAACAAGATACCGCGAACGTATAGCCATGATCGAAAAAGGTGTCGACGCCTCTATGTTTGTCGGGAAAAACAATCAGTCACAATCCCTGACGTTAAAATTAGGAATGTTATCAGTTGGTATTGCACTAGGCATCATTATCGGCAGCATTCTTCAATACAACTACGACATAGAGGTTGCTGCTGCTTATATCTCCATGATTTTCCTTTTTGGCGGAATAAGCCTGATTATCAACTTTCTGATTGAGAGAAAACTTGATCGTACAAATTAAGTTTTCCTTTCACAAAAGCATTTCGATCTTTTTCGCTTCACAAATTTTTAGCCTGTCCTTTTTTTAATATCCGGATGTTCCGGGAAGGATAACTATGCCCTTTTCAATTTATTAGCCATAGAAATAACATCATGAAAATCAGAAAATTATTGCAAAAGCTATTGCTTTCTGCACTGGGAATATTGTGTACCTGCACAACAAATTTCGCGAAGACAAGCTTTAAAACTTACATAATCTCAGGATTTGTAAGCGATTCGACCACGCAGAAAAAACTGGATTTTATTACAGTCAATCTGTTATCTGAAAAGGGAATTCCGGTAAAAGCCGATTACACGAAAAGCGACGGATCTTTCTCATTTTCAGCTTTACAACCTCTAAAATATTCAGTTGTACTTGTTGGTGTTGGTTATAAAAAGAAGACAGTTTTAGTTGATCTTACTGATTCCACAAAACTCAATTCAGATCTTGGAATTTTGTTTTTAACACCTCAAACGGTAGGTTTAAAGGAAGTTACGGTAACTGCAATGAAACAAATTGTAAAACAGGAAGTTGATAGGATTTCCTATGATTTACAGGCGGATCCTGAAAGTAAAGTTTACAGCGTTCTGGACATGATGCGTAAAGTTCCGCTTCTATCGCTCGATGCCGACAACAATATTTTGATGAAAGGAAATAGTGATTTCAAGATTCTGATCAACGGAAAACCTTCCAGCATGGTAGAGAGAAATTACAAGGAAATTCTGAGAACAATGCCTGCTTCCTCTATCGAACGGATTGAGGTAATTACCACACCACCAGCGAAATATGATGCAGAAGGACTTGCCGGTATCATCAATATCATTACCAATAAAAAACTTGATAATGGTTACAATGGTTCTGTAAATGTCAGTGAACGCTTTCCAAGTGGAGGGCCAGGATTTGGCGGATCTTTTTCAGCGAAAATAGGGAAATTAGGTATGTCAGCACTTGGAGGAGCCAGTATTTACAAATCTCCTCAGATAATTAATTCCACTTCAAGAAATACTTTTGGAGATGAAAATACATTTCTACAACAAAATGGAACTGCGGAATCCAAAAATAAAAGTGCTTATCTGGGTTATGAAATTTCTTATGAACTGGACAGTCTGAATCTTCTGTCCGGTCAATTTAATATAAACGGCAGCAAGTTAAATGGAGAAAACGGGCAAAGAAGTTTGTTAACTGATACGGAGACAGTTTTACAAAAATATTCACTCGAGAATCTTACCCGTACCAGAGGTTCAGGAATGGATGCGGCACTGAACTATCAAAAGGGATTTAAGGCAGATAAAAACAGATTGTTAACATTATCATACCGTTATTTTGCCTATACAAATAATCAGAACAGCGATATTGTCATAACAGAGAGTATAAATTACGATCAACCTGATTACAAACAAATTAACGATCAGAAATTTTCCGAACAAACATTTCAGGCTGACTATGTTCATCCTTTAAAACAGTTAAATATTGAAGCTGGTTTTAAAGCGATACTGAGGAATAACGAAAGTGATTTTTCAAATCTTTTTGAGAATAACGAAACAGGATTTTATGAAGTCCAACCCGGATTAAGTAACAAGTTCAGAAATGATCAAAACGTTTTCGGAGCTTATAATACTTACCAATACAATTTCAAAAAATGGAGCTTTAAAGCAGGTGGCCGGGTTGAACAAACGGTGATCAATGCCAATTTTATTTCTAATGAATCAAAACTTTCTACACATTATTTCAACATAATTCCATCTCTTTCAATAAACAGAAAGCTGGCAGGAAGCAGCGATTTGAATCTGGGTTACACGCAAAGAATCCAGCGTCCTGGGATTTATCAGCTCAACCCTTTTGTAGACAAATCGAATCCCAATTTTGAAAAAACCGGTAATCCAAACTTAAAACCGGCACTTGTTAATGATTTTCAGCTCGGATATAACTGGTCCAAAAAACTTTCACTGAATGTTGGCTTAGGATTTACGTTTTTCAAAAACCTGATTTTCCCAGTTGCCGTCTATGATTCTACCACCAATATTACCAGAACTTCTTACGGAAATACGGGGCAAGCCAGACTGCCACAAGGAAACCTGAGCATTAATTATCCTATTACTAAAAAATGGAATTTCAGTCTTAACACAAGGTTTGCATACGGAATGGTTCGCGGCATAGTCAATGGCATTTTGATTAAAAATGAAGGGTTAATGTATAATTTATCCGCTTCTTCCGGCTACCGGTTTGAAAAATCATGGCGCATTAATGCAAACCTGAATGCTAATGGTCGTGGTGTTAATTTACAAGGATCAACAAACAGTTTTGTGAGTTATTCTTTTAGTATTAATAAAGATTTTTATCAGGATAAATTATCATTTTCAGCTTCTGTTAGCAACCCGTTTCAAAAATACCGTCGCAATGTTAATGATTCATTTGGTCCTGATTTTACACAATCTAATATTCGAAGAGACTATTTCAGAGCATTTAATTTTAGTGTAAATTATAAATTTGGGAGGTTGAAAGACTCTATTAAAAAGAACAAACGGGGTATCCGAAATGATGACGTGCAGAGTGGAAGTTAGGTGAAATGTTGCTACATTGTGGGCTCACACACTATAAAATATAATGCAGCAATCTTATCCTACCCCGGGTCGGTTTATCGATCCTTTGACAGATTTCGGTTTTAAAAGATTATTCGGAAACGAACCAAATAAAGAAATCCTAATTGACTTTCTTAATCAATTATTTCTTGGACAAAAAGCAATTCAGGACTTAACTTACAGTCAGACTGAACTTTACGGAGATAATGAAGATTCAAAAAGAGCGATCTTTGATCTGTTGTGCACAGGCGATAATGGTGAGCAGTTTATTGTTGAAATGCAACGTGGAAGACAAGATTTTTTCAAGGAACGAGCCATTTTTTACACTTCGCGTCTTATTAGCGAGCAGCTTCCCAAAGGAAATAAATGGGGTTATAAATTGAAAGAAGTTTATTTCATTGCTCTGTTGGAATTCACTCTGGAAGAAAATACCGACGAACAATATCTGCACGATTTGTGTTTAATGGATAAGCAGACAAAGAAAATATTTTACGACAAGCTGGAATATAAATTCATCGAATTACCTAAATTTACAAAGACAGAAAACGAATTATTAACCGATCTTGATCGCTGGCCGTTTTTGTTAAAGAATCTTGTGAAGATGGACAAAATGCCTCTGTTCATGAGAAAAAGTGTTTTTGAAAAAGTATTTAAAATAGCAGAAATTAATAATTTAAACAAGGAAGAGCGTATGTCATACGATTCAAGTTTAAAGGCAAAATGGGATTATGAGAATGTTCTTGACTATGCGGTCAAAACCGCTGTAAAGAGTGCTGTAAAAACAGCCGATGAAAAAGCGCGTGAGGAAAGTAAGGTTGAATTCGTTAAAAATCTTTTAAAAAATACCGATTTTACGGCTATAAAAATCGCCATGTTGGCAGAAGTTACTGAGCAACTGGTAATAGATATCAAAAATCAGTTGAACGAAAAGAATTAAAATAAAAATACAAATACGTTTAAAAAAATCTGATTCGAGAAACTCGAATCAGGTTTTTTGATTTCAGCTAGTTTCTTAATAAGACCAAATAATTTAGCCAATGAACCGTATCAATATAAAAACAAAACTATTCCCGACTAAAACTTTGAGAACAGCCCATAAAATCCATTAATCCCATAATTGGAGCGCCTGGCGGCATTTCCAGTACCGTTGCAGGCTCAAACTTATCCGGATTTTTGTGAAATTCTTCAATTTGGGAAAGACCGAAAAGAATATTTGCCTTTTGCTTCGGCGTTGCCGATGCCATTTTATCTTTCATCCATTGACCCAATTCTTCTACCTTCAAAAGCGTTTCTCCTCTTACATTTTCCGGTGCTTTGGAATCCGCAGCCAGCGTTAGCAAATACTTTAAGGAAAGATTGTTCACCAGTGTTTGTAGTTCGCCTTTATATCCCGTTACAACCGGAGCTTTCCAGGTTTTTTCTACAATCTTATCAATTACCGGCATTAGTCCCGGCTGGTTTTCATCTCTCGCGTTATATTCTATCAAACGCGCTGCACGTTCTGAACTGAATAAATAGGAAAGTGTAGTTCCTGCTGCCATTTCTGCTGCTGCAATCGGATCGAAAGTGGGGCCTGTATGACCTGTAAAAGTTTCCTGCGTTGATGGATAACCTGTTGGTCGCGGAGGAATTTTTTTGATCAAACCTTCCGGCAATGCCAGTGCTTCGGGAGAAATTGTATTAAGCAAAGATTCCAGCGCTCTCCATTGCTCTTTTGGCTCTACCATTCTGGTTATCACCTGACCGTCATTTTTTACAGCATGGGTAAAATACAATCCGCCTACTGATTTCGCCACAGCTTCAATCTGGTAACGATGCAGCAAATAAATGGGTACCAAAACCTCTTCCAATGTTGCCATCGGTTCCCCTTTTTGAATGGCTTTTTCAGAGAAATTATCCAGAACCTTTCTTCTGACCGTCATGATATTGGTCATTTGGTCAATAGGGTTTGAACCATCGTCCCATTGGTGAGAAGTTGGATGCGCGTTTCCACCAATATCCGGAATATAGATAAATCCTTGTTTCAGCGTTTCCTGCATGATTTTTTCCAAAGCAGCATCTTCATCCGTTCCTTTTGGGAATTCAGTATAACCCCACATTACGGCGCGTTTATCCCAGGTTCCGATTCCTTTTGCATAAGAGTCAGAAATGTCAACAGTTCCATCCGATTTTAAAGAAAATTTTGGAAAAGGATAATCCATCACCGAAGAACGATCTTTCGGACTTGCGGCGAAGTTGTGGTTGAAGCCCAAGGTGTGGCCAATTTCATGGGCCGAAAGTTGACGGATCCGGGCAAGTGCCAATTCTTTCATAGCCGTTGGAACAGGTTTTCCATCCTCATAGGGTTGCAGTAAACCTTCCGCAATCAGATAATCCTGACGGTGACGATCAGAACCAAGCGTTACCACACCTTTTATAATTTCTCCTGTTCGCGGATCGATAAATGACATTCCGTAAGAAAATCCGCGTGGACTTCCGTTACGATTCACCCAGTTAACAACGTTGTATCGAATATCCATTGGATCAGCTCCTTCCGGAAGTTCTTTTACCTGGAAAGCATTTTTATAACCTGCCGCTTCAAAAGCCTGATTCCAGAAAGCTCCTCCTTCAATTAAGGCCGCTTTTACCGGGGCTGGTGCGCCTCTGTCGATGTAATAAACGATTGGTTTTATTGCCTCGCTAGGTGCTGAACCCGGATTTTTCTTTTCAAGTCGGTGCCGTCTGATGAATCTTTTGTTAATCGGCTGATCCATCGGCGCGGAAAAATCCATATAACTGAACTGGCCAAAAGCAGAACGGGTATCAAATTTCCGCGACTTGTATTTATCATCCGGCAATTCAACAAAGGATTGGTGCATATTTACCGTAATCGCACTTGGATCTGGTGCCAATCCGCCTCCGCCACCAAAAAAACTCGTACTTGGATTTCCTCCTGTGAAGGTAATTAAAGCTTCAAATTCTGTATTTTTCGGAAAGTTTTTAGTGTTGTCA
The DNA here is from genome assembly GCF_015221875.1 of Dyadobacter subterraneus. Lineage (NCBI taxonomy): Bacteria > Pseudomonadati > Bacteroidota > Cytophagia > Cytophagales > Spirosomataceae > Dyadobacter > Dyadobacter subterraneus. The sequence goes on along the minus strand of NZ_JACYGY010000001.1, from coordinate 1,842,228 downwards.
ATATACAAAACCGAACGGGTTTCATCCATTTTGTAAACGCCACCGCCACCAGCAGGTTGAGAAACAGAAACAGGTCCGGCTGCTCTTCTAACACCTAAACGTGAAGCAATATTCTGACTGTCGCGAACGATAAAAGGCGTGATGTCGATCAGCATTTTTTCACCTTCCACTGCCACCGGAACAAATCCCCAGATAACAGATTTGGCAAAGTTATTTTCAACCGCCTTTTTTTCATCCGGATTTTGCGTGATCGCTCTATAATTATAAACAGGTTCAACTAGAAGTATTTTGGGGCCAACTTTTACAAATTTTGCAATCGCAGAGGATGCTTGTCCACGTTCCGGTCCGCCGCTGCCTACTCCATCTGTCAGTGATGAGAAATAGAGAAATTCTTTGTCGAGCTTATCTACTTCCAGAAATACTTTTCCAGTCTTTTCGTCATAGTAAAAATTAAAAAAACCATCGTATTTTTTCAATCCCTGAATCACCGAAGCAAAGGTTGCAGGTGTTGCCATCGGTTTGGCCGGAGCAGTATTTCCAGCCGGATTCTGGGCATAGGATAAAGTCCCGGCGGCCAGCAGAACGGCTAATGCATTAAAGGTTAATTTCATATAATTAGTAAGGAGTTATTTTTTCAAAATTTCGGTATTTATTTCACCAATTCCGCATTAAGCAGAAATATTTCAGAGCGTAAATCTCCTGTTTTATTCAATAAAAGTTTCCCACGAATCTTGATCGGTTTATCAGTATAGCCCAGTTCTTTTGCCATTTTCACTTCAATCATGGAAGGAATATCGCCTTGGCCGCAATACGGACACTGATCCATTGGTACCACCGCAAGCATGAATTCCTTGTGCTCCACATCTGCATTAATCGGAATCATATAACCTGGAAGTTCAACCAGTTTGTTTTGAAGCGCTTCAAGTTTGGCCGGAAAAGTCGGTACCATTTTAAAGTCTTTATTTTTCTTATACGATCTTTCCGCAATCAGTTTCCAGGTACTTGTCATTAAGGGCACATGCGTGGGTGGCTGCGCTTTTGCAAAGAAAGCAGTTACTAAAAAGAGAAAAAGAAGAACTGTTTTTTTTAAAATCATAAATTAACCTTTCGAAATAGTTTTGGAAATATCAGTGCTGTAAGCCTGAACAGCGGGTAAAATGGAAGCCAAAATCCCGATTATTAATCCTCCGACAATGAGATAGAATTCATCCGGCACAAAAAAGAATCCTGTTAGTTTTGCCTGCGACGAATCCTGAAAATGACCAATGAGTTCCAGTGTAAAATGGCCAAGAATAATACCTAGCAGCGATCCAATTGTTGTCAGAATTATTCCTTCCAGAATAATAATCAGAAAAAGCCGGAACTGGGAGGCACCCATCACACGCATAATTGCCATGTCATACATGTTCTCTTTCAGGTAGTTGTACAAACTTACAAAAACACTGATACCCGAAATAAACATCAGACTTACAGCGAACCATTGCATCGTTTCAACCCCAACACCAATTAAGGAAAATAGCCTGGCACTTTCTTTTGCCGGTGAAGCTGCCTGCATCGATGTAGATTTATTGACAAACATAGGAAGCACAATCATCGCCATCCGGGATTTGTATTGTATCAAAAGAGAAGTAATTTCTCTTTTATCATTCTGCTCGCCAGCTTCAATTCCATGAATATTCCAGATTGTTGAAATATTGGTAAGAATAAGATTATCAGTCGTATTTCCAGTCGGCTCCAAAATTCCGGTGACCCGGTTGGGGCGCCCCTCGTGGGTGCCCTCTTCGCCGGAAGTCAGTCCATGTGAGCCATGAAAAGTATCACCAACTTTCAATTTTCTGTTTCTTGCGACCTCTGAACCTATAACCACTTCAAAATCCTTTTCCCAAAACTTACCGCTCGCAAGCTTCAACTGATACAAATTGATATAACCGCTATCCGTACCCACAATCCTGTAACCAAAATAATTATCACCCAAAGCTAACGGAACCGCACGTTTGACCATTGGATTTTTCGCCAGTTGCTGCGCGTCTGCCAAAGAGATATTTCCGGTTGGAAAATCAATAAAATAAATACTACTCAGAATAAGCTGCAACGGACTTCCCTTAGCTCCTACCACCAGATCAATTCCTTTCGCATTCCCTCTCAATTTATCTCCGATCTGTGTTGTTCCGATTAAAAGTAAAGTCAGGATACCTGTTCCAAAAGCGATAAGCAGTACATTCAGAAAAAATGTCCACTTATTGTATAACAGGCTTTTCCAACTTATCTGAAATGGATTCATTTAAAATTAAAGTACATATTCCTTTGCGAAAGCTTCCTTTACCCGGTCGTCGTGGGTAGAAATAATTAACGTTGAATTTGAGGATTCGGAGAGTTTCAAAAGCAGATTAATTACCGCCTTTGTATTTTTATTATCCAGACTCGAAGTAGGTTCATCAGCTATCAGTAAGGCCGGTTTGTTCAAAACAGCTCTGGCGATAGAAGCGCGCTGCAATTGTCCCTGACTTAACTCGGATGGAAAACTTTTCATTTTTTGAACAATTCCTAATTCTGTCAAAACCTCTTCAATTCGCATTTTATCCTCAGGAAGTTTTGCAAAAGTCTGAGCCAGTTTCAGATTTTCTTCCAAGGTCAGACTTTTGATCAAATGCGGCTGTTGAAAAACCAGACCGATATTTCTACCCCGAAAACGGTCCAGTTCGCGACTGGAAAGTTTATACAAATCTGTTTCCTTAATAATAACCTGACCTTTCGTAGGTTTTATAATCCCAGTCAGGATATGCAAAAGCGTCGTTTTTCCACTTCCCGATTCCCCAAGCAAAAGCCAGTTTTCTCCACGCTGAATATTCCAGTCTCTGAAATTCAGAACTTCATTTCCATTGTAGGTATGGGAAACGGATTTTAGTTGAAGCATAATGGGCGGTCGGCTTTCGGCGGTCAGCTTTCGGCTATTCGTGGATAAGAAGTAATTTTAAGAAAATATTCGACAATCAGCTGCTAGCGTAATGCTGACAGCCGATTGCCGAAAACCGAAGTTATTCCCCCGTTCCTCCGCTTTTTGTTTCTTTTACTGTTGGATATTTAATTCCAAGCTGTTCAAGATACGTAGCGAATTTGGATGGATCGTAATAGTATTTTTTCATCTCTGGACGAAATTCTTCCATAATCTTTTCATTCAGGCGAATGGCTGGTTTGTCGGTTTTTGAAATGATCGCTTCGTATTTCACATCTTTTGTTTGGACATCTGTGAAATATGCTTTTGCGTTTTTAATTACTTCCGGTTTCACAAACATATCCAGCAAAGTCATCGCTTCCACTTTCGCTCCGGCTGTTACGCCTTTATGCGCAATCGGCGTTGCCATCGCAATTGCATTAGACCAGTGATGCCCAGGCAAACCAGGAATGTTGGCAGGATATCGCAAAACAACTGTCGGCAGATTCCAGGAAATATCAGCGATATCATCCGAACCGCCGCTTCCCGGATCTGTGATCGGAATTGGTTTGATCAAAGCAGCCAACGTTGTAGCCAATCCTTTCGTTTCCGCTGATCCGCCTTCACTATTTCCCTGTTCTTTTTGTGCAGCTTTTGCCAGAATCTGATCTTCTTCACTCCACTTTGGCAAACCTACGGCCTTGATATTTTCATACATTGTTTCCGCAATCGCTTTGTTGAAATGTCCCGGCCACGCACTTCCGTACACTTCGTAGGTCATTTTGGTATCTGTCATCATTGCGGCTCCTTCGGCAATTCTTATTCCGTCTTTATAATTCTGCATAATTCTCGGATAAGATCTTTCACGGAAATAATACCACACCGAAGCTTTGGAAGGTACCACATTTGGCTGATCGCCACCATCTTTTATAACATAATGTGAACGCTGCGTGGTTTCCATATGCTCGCGGTGATAATTCCAGCCAATATTCATCAATTCAACCGCATCCAAAGCACTTTTCCCACGCCATGGCGCACCACCGGCGTGAGCCGCCTGTCCTTCAAATTTGAACAAAACGGAAACCAGACCATTATTCCCGGCATCACCATAGGAAACCGTCATGTTATTTCCAACGTGTGTGAAAATACAAGCGTCGACATCTTTGAAATAACCATCACGAATGAAATAGGCTTTCGTACCAACCAATTCCTCCGCAACACCTGGCCAAAGCATGATAGTCCCCGGAATTTTCTCACGTTCCATTATTTTTTTCAAAGCCAAAACCGCAGTAATGTTTAACGGTTCACCGGAATTATGACCTTCTCCATGACCAGGCGCACCTTCAATAATCGGGTCATGATAAGAAACACCAGGTTTTTGAGATGCTTTTGGAATACAATCTATATCACTTCCAACCGCGATCACCGGTTTTCCTGAACCCCATTTTGCAGTCCAGGCAGTTGGTATTCCGGAAATTCCGTGTTCAATTGTAAAACCGTTCTTTTGCAAAATATCAGTCAGGTATTTTGATGTTTCCGTTTCCTGAAAACCAAGTTCTCCGAAACTGAATACCATGTCTACCATCTCCTGCGTCATTTTTTGCTGCTTATCAATTTCTTTGGTCAGCTCCGTTTTTAGTGCGTCAATTTTTGCCGGTGTCATCTTTGTCTGAGCCTCCGACGGCGAAGTCAGAAACGAACTCACCAAGCAACCGATACCAAAACGCAGTAATTTATGAGCATGGAAGGAAGCAAAATCTGTTTTCATAACCGTGTTTTAAAGTGAGTAGAATAGTCTGTTTTATTTCCCAACATTGGGTGTTTTCACATCACGAACGGTCGGATATTTTATCCCAAGCTGTTCCATGTAAGTAGCATATTTGGAAGGATCGTAATAGAATTTTTTCATCTGAGGACGAAATTCTTCCATAATCCTTTTATTCAGATAAATCGCAGGTTTGTCCGTTGCTGAAACCAACGGAATGTACTTGGTATCCTTCGTTTGTACGTCTTTAAAATACGTCCAGGCATTTTTCAAAATTTCCGGTTTTACAAAAAGATCAAGCAAAGTCATCGCTTCCGCTTTGGCGCCAGCTGTTACACCTTTATGCGCAATCGGCGTTGCCATAGCAATTGCGTCAGCCCAATGATGACCAGGTAATCCGGGAATGTTTGAAGGGTAACCCAGAACAATCGTAGGCACGTTCCAGGAAATGTCTGCGATATCATCGGAACCGCCAGAGAAACCAGATGGAACGGCTGTCGGCTTTCCAAGCGGACTTAATGTTGTGCTTAACCCCGAACCTTCCGCAATCGGGCTATTTACTTCTTTTTGAGCCGCTTTGGCCAGAATCTGATCTTCTTCACTCCATTTTGGCAAACCTACCGCTTTGATATTTTCATACGCCGCTTCGGCAATTGGCTGGTTGAAATGTCCTGGCCAGGCACTTCCCAAAACTTCGTAAGTCATTTTTGTATCCGTCATTTTCGCCGCACCTTCTGCAATTCTGAGCCCATCTTTATACATATCCATGATTTTAGGATAGGTCCGTTCCCGGAAATAGTACCAAACCGCCGCCTTGGAAGGAACCACATTTGGCTGATCTCCGCCATCCGTAATCACATAATGCGAGCGCTGCGATGGTTCCATGTGTTCGCGGTGATAATTCCAGCCAACATTCATCAATTCCACTGCATCCAACGCACTTTTTCCACGCCATGGCGCACCACCTGCGTGAGCAGCCTGTCCTTCAAAACTAAACTTAACAGAAATCATCCCCACCATTCCCGGATCGCCATATGCGGTACCTAAATTGCTGGCAACGTGCGTAAAAATACAAGCGTCAACATCTTTGAAAAATCCATCTCTGATGTAATAGGCTTTGGATCCTAATTGCTCTTCCGCAACGCCGGGCCATAGCATAATGGTTCCTGGAATTTTTTCCCGTTCCATTACTTTTTTCAAAGCAAGAACTGCCGTAATATTTAAGGGCTGTCCGGAATTATGGCCTTCTCCATGTCCGGGAGCGCCCTCTACAATTGGATCATGATAAGAAACGCCTGGTTTTTGGGAAGCCTTTGGAATACAATCTATATCACTACCAATAGCAATAACCGGTTTTCCCGAACCCCATTTTGCCGTCCAAGCTGTTGGCATTCCGGCTATGCCCATTTCTATGGTAAATCCATTTTTCTTCAAAATATCCGTCAGGTATTTTGATGTTTCTGTTTCCTGAAATCCAAGTTCACCAAAACTGAAAACCATATCCACCATCTCCTGTGAAAACTTTTTGTTGGCTTCAATTTCCTTGGTCAATTCCGTTTTCAGCGCATCAATTTTTGCAGGCGTCATTTTGGTCTGCGCCATTACATTACCCGACATAACAGCCAGTGTACCGGCAAAGCAGATTCCCTTTGCAAGCAGGCACTTATACTTTGAAAATGCGTATACATTTTTCTTCATTAAACGGACGGATTAAGAGTGAAAATTAGTTAGGTTAATAATATTCATATTGATTGAAAATTCCTTTCACAATTTACTGACATCATTATTATAATTTCAATAATATCGAATTTCATTTTAATATATTTGGATAAATAATATTAAACATTAGTATAATTATGTAATTGTCAATTTATCCCAAAATTTATTCCGCCAAATAAAAATAACATCAATTGTTATGTTTGGCCTTAATGAGATAGAAAATTTTCTATCCCCATAAATGCTTTATTATTTTTATTTAAATTAATGACTGTCAGAGATATAGAAACATATGAATTCAGTAAGTTTATGTTAAAATTAATTTTGAGAAATGGAAAAGAAAATCCCCACACTTTACGAATGGGCAGGCGGCAACGAGGCGCTGGAAAAATTAACCCAGGTATTTTACGACAAAGTATTTCAGGACGATTTGTTATATCCGGTCTTCAAAAATATGTCCGGTGATCACAGTAAACATGTAGCGCATTTTATCGGTGAAGTTTTTGGCGGACCAAAACTTTACTCTGAGGAAGATCAGGGAAGTCATTATAAAATGATAGCGCATCATTTGGGGAAAATGCTGGACGAACCGAAAAGAAAGAGGTGGATTGCTTTGTTGTTGGAAAGTTGCGACGAGGTAAATCTTGCAGATGATCCGGAATTCCGCTCCGCACTTGTTGGATATCTCGAATGGGGAAGCCGAATTGCAGTCATTAATTCAAAGGAAACAGAAAATCCCCTAAATGATTCTGAGCCGATGCCGGTTTGGGGATGGGGAGAAACAGGCGGACCTTATGTACCAAAATAAAATCCCTGATTCAAGTTTTACACTCAAATCAGGGATTTCAATATTTAAAAGGTTATCACAAATCGCCGGTAGCGACAGGTCTGTCATTTCTCGACCACTCGCTCCACGAACCAACATAAAGTTCTGCTCCTTGAATTCCTGCTTCTTCCAAAGCTAAAAGTGTATGGCAAGCAGTAACGCCCGAGCCGCAGTGGACAATTATATTTTCAGGGTTTTGTTCGCCCAAAGCAGCTTTGTATTTTTCTCTTAATTCATCGGAAGAAAGAAAATTTCCCTCGGCATCCATATTTTCTATATAAGGAATATTGATAGCACCAGGAATATGACCGGCTACCAAATCAATAGGTTCACTTTCTCCGCGGTATCTGAAATTTTCACGCACGTCAATCACTACATAATCTTCACTTGCAGCGGCTTCGGCTACTTTTGCTATATTGGCAACAGGTGAAATCCAGTTTTCTACGGGATAAGGAGGAAATTCTGTAAGCAAAGTTTCCGTCTCATCGGTGATATTCAAACCTTCTTTTTTAAGTGCTTCCAATCCACCACTTACTACATAAATTTCCTTATGTCCGATTGCCTTCATCATCCACCAGAAACGGGCGGCAGCCATTGCTCCTCTTTTATCATCGTACACAATTACTCTTGTAGAGGGCGTGATACCCAGCGTACCCAGAAATTCTCCAAACTTAACTGCTTCCGGTAAAGGATGGCGACCGCCAACAGCTGCATCTTCCGGTTTTTCTGATAAATCTGTTTCAAGATTTACAAAAAGAGCACCTTCTAAGTGTTCATTTTCAAACCGATCTTCTGCATCCGCGCCACCTCTGGCGTCAATAATTACCGTATCTCCGGTTATCGAAAGTGGCTTAATTTCACTTGCTTTGATAATATTCATAAGTTGTATTTGCTGATTAAGAACTCAATTTACCAAATATTCATAGCTTTTGGCTATTAGCGTTTAGCTATTATCCGGAAACAGCTTAGGAAAGTATGATTATCAGCAAGATGACTGCTTCGTCCTGCAATCATGCATGAACGGGTTTTCTGTCAAATAATTTTCTCAATTCATCTTTGGCATCTTCCAGTATTTTCTTTTGCGAGGCATCCAGATTTTTACCTGCGCGATTGACATAAAAAGTCAGCATGGACATGGCTGAACGGTATGGAGACGATTTTTTACGCTGGCTTTTTTCCGCCGAATGTTTTAACGATGCAGCAATTTTTGAAGGATCTTTTGACTCAAAAATATCTTTGTCCAAATCCAGTGCATCGCTGGTCTCTGTAACTTTTCCTGACCATTTTTTAGCGGCAGGTTTCTTTTTGGTTTTCGTTTCAGTTGCCATCTTTTTGGCTTTTAAGTTTCTACCTTATTTTTAATAAATCAATTCGAAAGATGTATTGAAACTAAAAATTGTACCAGTTATCTGCTTTTGGCAGAGGATATTATTTGCGGTATTTTCACATCATATCATCTTATTTCAATTTGAAAAGTTATTCCACTTATGATAAATTTTATGAATTTGCGGTAAAATGCTACACATAACCGCTTACTTTATTTGTGTATCAATTAAAGATTCAATTTGCCTTTTTCTATGCCTCTCTTTTCTAGATTAATACGATCAGCTGCATTACTGATTTCATTTTTATTTACTCATCAACTTACTTACAGTCAGACAATTTCAATTTCAGATTTTGGGGTAAAGCCGGATACTTATGAGAATATTACACCCCGGATCCAGAAAATAATTGATGAAGCTATTACCCGGCACAGTACAAAGTTGATATTTCCAAAAGGTCGTTACGATTTCTGGCCGGATGGCGCGATAAGAGCAAAATATTTTGTATCAAATACTTCAACCGAAGAAGAAGATTCTACCAAAATAAAAACCATCGGAATGCTTTTCAAAAACGCAAAAAACCTGACCATAGATGGTAATGGCTCACTTTTCATTTTCCATGGAAAAATGACGACCATTGTTTTAGATCAATGCGAAAATGTGATACTTCAAAATATTCATGTTGATTTTGAAAGACCTACCATGTCCGAGATGCGCTATGTGAAAGTTAGTGCTCAGGGTGTTGACCTTGAAATTCATCCGGATGCAAAATATTCCATCAGCAACGGGCAACTTATCTGGCATGGTGAAGGCTGGAAAACCACTCATTTTCATGGTGTGGAATTCGATACGACCATGAAAACAATGCGTTACAGCGACTGGAAAATTTTAAACAATAGTAAGGCTACGGAATTGCGTCCCAATCTGGTTCATTTTGATACACCTTCTGATTTTAAGCCTAAGCAGGGAAATATTTTGACCGTTCGCGATATTATAAGAGACCAGGTTGGAATGTTAATACTTCAAAGCAAAAATATTAAGCTGGAAGATGTTGGAATGCATTATATGCACGGACTTGGGATTGTGAGCCAGTATACAGAAAACATTACGATGCACCGCGTGACTTGTGCTCCGAGAGAAGAAACCAAACGCATAATTGCCTCCTCAGCTGATTTTATGCATTTTTCAGGTTGTCGCGGGCAAATCACAGTTGAGGATTGTAAATTTTCCGGAGCACATGACGACCCGATTAATATACACGGAACCAATCTCCGTATGATTGAAAAAATCAATAAAAACAGGTTGAAACTGCGTTTTATGCATGGACAAAGTTACGGCTTCAATGCTTTTTCCACTGGTGATACTGTGGCGTTTGTTCACGCTGCAACAATGATCCGTTTTGAAAAAGGAATTGTTAAAACAGTGGAGCGTGTTAATGACCGGGACATTATTTTAACATTTCAAAGTGTGGTACCAGCTGGACTTGAAGCCCATGATTGTGTGGAAAATATGACCTGGACTCCACAGGTTTTTATCAAAAATAATTATTTCACCAGAACCAATACAAGAGGAATCTTGCTTACGACTCCACGAAAAGCAGTGGTAGAAAGCAACATTTTTTATCGGACAGGTATGAGCGCAATCCTGATTGAAGCGGATGCTGAGGGTTGGTATGAGTCTGGTCCTGTGCGGGATGTGACGATCCGGAATAATCAGTTTATTGACTGCGCCTATCAGGGAGGTCCCGGAAATGCGGTGATTGGAATAAATCCGTCAAATAAAATCGCAGATTTCAAAAAACCGGTTCATTCCAATATCAGGATTGAAAATAATGTTTTTACGACATTTGACTTTCCTGTACTTTATGCCAAAAGTACCCAGGGACTTATTTTTAGCCGAAATACGATCATTAGAAGCAATACGCTGCCCGCAGAATCTGACAACAAAAAAATGTTTTATTTCAATGGATGTTCTCAGGTGGAAATTACGAACACAAAAATGTCCGGTGACGTATTGGGAAAAAATATTAAAACTGAAAATATGCCCAAAACGGGCTTAAAAGTTACAGGAAGCAAAAGACTGAGTATTGAATAGTAAATTTTTCAAAGAAAGGCCCGGTTACAAAATCCATCAGGATCTGTAACCGGGCTTCTTGCAATTATGATTTGGCAAAAAATTTACCAGGTTGAATTATTATTATTTTGGTCTTGATGTTGAACTTCCAGTTGATGGACGTGACATACCGCTTCCAGTTGTTGTTGATGAAGGCGTTGTTGTACTGCCAGGTGTGGTAGTTGACGATGGATACGTAGTACTTCCTGGTGTTGTAGTTGTACTTCCTGGCAAAGTTGAGCTGCCAGGCGATGTTGTGCTACCCGGGGTTGTTGATGACGGATATGTACTGCTTCCAGGTAATGTTGACGACGGTGATGTTGTACTGCCCGGAACTGTTGATGGATACGTATTGCTTCCAGGAACAGTTGATGGTGCTGTGCTGCCAGGATAAGTTGTGCTGCCTGGAACCGTTGACGATGGCGTTGTGCTACCTGGTAATGTAGATGGCTGCGTCATGGTTCCGTTGGATCCTGCTGAACCAGCCGGACGACTTGTACTTGGAACTGTTGCAGGTGTTGTACTGCTTGGTGTTGAAGCCGGAGTAGTTTGAGCAAAAGCGGCCGATGATCCTAAAAGCATTAATGCTATGATATTCAATTTAATACGTTTCATAATTTCTATTATTTATTTGTTGATAAGTTGTAATTGACTGGGACTAATAAATAATCGTACCAATCCATTCTAAAATTTATTCCATGCCACACTTCTGAAAACTGTCGAATCCGGATTTAGCTGTTTGATAATTTTAAATATCCCGGCAGATTTAGGAAGCTTTCAGTTTAGAATCAAAGTCACTATTTTCATAGCACATTAACTCACCTGTGCCATGATAAATTTTGCAAACATTACACTTGGTTTCACCGCATTGACAACCGCTCTAATTGCCGGACTATTTTACGCTTACTCGTGCTCGGTAAATCCAGGACTGGGAAAATTGCCGGACAAGGAATATCTGGCCGCCATGCAATCCATCAACGTGGCTATCCTAAATCCGGTTTTCATGCTGAGTTTTATCGGAACCCTCGTTTTACTTCCACTGGCTGCCTGTCAATTTTACTCACAATCCCTTTCTACCAGATTTATTTTTTTAATCGTCGCTGCGCTCATATTTATAACCGGTACATTTGGTGTCACCATTTTTGGTAATGTGCCGTTGAATAATGCCTTGGCTGCATTTGATATTAATTCAGCAAGTATTCAGGAAATAGCGACCCAATGATTAAATTTTGAACAACCGTGGAACCGGCTTCATTTGATCAGGACAGTTGCAGCGGTGACAGCTTTATGCTTTGTTCTCATCGCCTGCCTGTGCAATGAGAAACACAACTTAATCTAAAACTGAGGAAACATTAGCTTTTTCAGACACCCTTTTTAACGACAAAAGCCTGGCACAGATATAGCTTGTAATATTGAAAATCTATATCATGAAACCTTGTAAAGTTAGTTGTGCTCTTTTAAAATGTCTTCTGTTGTTTGGCTTTCAGCAAAGTTATGCACAGACAATCGAGCACAATGGCTGGCTTTTCTGGTCCCATCAGCAAAAGATTTCTGAAAGATGGCAGTTTAGTGCTGATGTTCAGGTACGTACTGCCGATAAATCTGAGTATGTCAATACTTTATTGATCCGTCCGGGAATCGGTTATAAAATTGCAGATAACCAGACCGTTACAGTTGGCTATACTTATTTCGGCACTTGGGACAAAGAGAGCGAGCACAAAATATATGAACCTGAGCACCGGATATTTGAGCAGTTTCAGATAGAAAATGAGATACAGAAGACAGAAATCACAAACAGGTTCAGATATGAACAGCGATTTCTTGATCAAAATAACAGCAAAGCCTTTGCACAGCGTTTCAGATATTACGTTCAGGCACAAATACCGCTTTTTACAAATCCCCTTTTTACAAAAGGAATATATCTTTCTGTACAAAATGAATTGTTTTTAAACGTTCAGGGAAAAGATCAGGTAAATAATCATTTTTTCGACCAAAACAGATCGTATGCGGGCCCGGGTTATCGGTTCACCGAAAATATTGATCTTGAAATTGGGTATATGTTTCGCTACCAGATTGAAAAGGAAACCAATATGCGTAACAACATTTTACAGGTGGTTATTAAGACTTCCTTTTAAATCTGTCCAGATTTGTCCAGATTTTAAGGTATCACTAGCGAATATTCTACAAGAATATCAAAATAATTGTACAGTCAATTATAATATTTGTAACATTTTTTCCTAAATTTACAAACACGATTATCCCTCTTCATATTTGTAGTTCTACGTAATAAAAGATTAATCTTATTTATTATTCATGAAAAATTCTACTGTATGAAAATCTTGATGCGCTACTATTGGGTAATGATATTACTTGTAGTAAATTTTGCCTGCACAGATAAAGAACTTACCAAAGAAGATGAAAAGGACATTGTTATAAATAAAGACGAAGTCCTGCCCCTCATTGAAAATAAAACATGGGGACTTATTAAAATTGAAAAGCAGATTGGTACCGGAAGCAGATCAGAATTGCCATCATCTCCCGAATATACTGCCTATAAAACCCAATGTTCTTTTGTCTATTCAAGCGGGTACGTAGGTTTCTATTCAGGAAATGAATCAACGAGTGATTCAGTGAAACAAAACCACAATTTCCCATCCTACGCAAGGACATTTTCCATTTTTACGCGAATCAGTCTTCCTGTTGGATTGGATTACAGCTGGGACGATACCGCCGGCACCATGGTTACACACTGCTACGACGGGACAAAAATTCTTAGAATCCCGTTGGACCAGACTGCTTATCTGGAAAAAGGCAGCTTGGTCCTTTATAAAGATATGGCAGCGGCCCAGGCTTCAAAAATTCCCGAAAATATAACATTTGTTGCACAGGAAAATGACCCAACACAGGGCGCGGTGACCTATTATTACTCTTTCAGGCCGCTTTATCCCTATAAAATTCATGCAACACAATGGGAAAACGATAGCTTTGTAATGTTCTAAATCTTCAATAATCCGACTCGCGCACACAACATGCCAGGAGACCTGCTCTGACTTCAAATGTCGTGGGCAGGTTTTCTTTTTGTGTACCCATAACAGAAAACTCTTTAAATCTCATTACAATAAAGTCGCAAATCCCCCTTAATAAAGTCGTTTTCAAACCCGCTCTCTCAAATCTAATGTGTTTAATTTTGTCATAATAAATCAGGAAAACCAATTCAGGAAATTATTACCTAAAACTTAAACCATTAACAAAATGCAAAAGATAACACCATTCCTGTGGTACGACAATCAGTTGGAAGAAGCCATGAACTTATATATTTCCATCTTTGACAATGCAAAAATACTGACTGTCACACGGTATCCGGAAGGAGCCCCAGGACCTGCGGGTCAGGTTATGACGGCTACATTTGAACTGGAAGGACAAACATTTTATGCACTCAATGGCGGACCAGCCTTCAATTTTACAGAAGCAATTTCATTTTTTGTTGATTGTAAAACACAGGAAGAAATTGATGATAAGTGGGAAAGACTTTCCGAAGGCGGATCGAAAAGTCAGTGTGGATGGCTGAAAGATAAATTTGGCGTTTCCTGGCAAATTGTTCCATCACTTTTATCTGAATTATTAAGCGATAAAAATCCTGCAAAAGCACAAAGTGTCATGCAGGCAATGCTGAAAATGTCAAAGCTTGACATTGCGATTTTACAGGAGGCATATGATAAAGCTTAAAAAGATTTCTGTCACCTCACGAACTTTAATTCCGTGAGGTGACAGAAATTTTTCTATTGTGAATTCAACTTATTATAGAAATCCTTTAACTTTTGATCTGCATCTTTTTCAAGCGAATTTCCGTGTCCGAAAACGGCTTTATCAAACATGAAATTCGTTACCTTTCCAATGCTTTTTATACCCAGTTTTATATCTTCATAAACCGTACTAATTGCCAGTCCGAATAAATTGGCACAAATATCACCTGAGATTAATACCTTTTCCTTTTCGATTAACAAGGCCACATGTCCTGCACTATGCCCAGGCGTATGTAGAATTCTGGTTCCTCCTGCTATCGGCAAAACTTCATTGTCCGTCAGTTGTTTTTCAACAATAACCGGCTCAATTGCACTATCCGAACGCTTGATAAACAAGTTAAAAATCAACCAGTTGACAATACCCGGAGACAAATGTGTTGCCCCCCGTACGCCTACACCCTGCTCCATTAACTCTGCGTCGATACCATGTGCCCACACAGGAATATTCAATCTTCTCTTAATTTCCGCAGCACTTCCGGAATGATCCGGATGCACATGTGTAAGAATGATTCTCTGGATATTTTCCGGATTTCTCCCTGCCTTTTTTATTGCTGAAAATATTTTATCAGCACTTCCTTTCATCCCGGTATCAACGAGTGTCAAGCCATCATCTTCCACTACAAAAACATTGACAGATCCCAGGCTGATCTGAAAAACTTTACTACTGATCTGCTTCATCAAGAATAGAAATAATTTGGCAATTTGATTTTGGAAAAATACATACAATACGTTTTAATCAATTTCACTCAAATTATCATCTGGTATGCGATCAATGAGTTTATTATAGGGGTCAATGCCCGCTTTTACAGGTTTTCCCTTTACACGAATTGTTACAGTTTGTGTACCCGGTTTTAGTTTGTATTTTTTTAGAAACAATGGATTTATCTGTTTCTGTCCCAATTTGTTTTTCGACTCTGCTGCGAAAACTCCTATGTCTACATAGTCATTCATTGGGGCAACCGTCTCTTTTCCTGAGCTATCCGCGTATAATTTTTTCGATGTGAATGTGAAACTTACATCGTATAAATCTTTACCTGCTGATTTGGAAGTAACCTTATCAGATTTGTTTTCGTACAGGGTAATTTTCTTCCAGGTATCATTCAGATAGTATTTGAGAGAATCGGGTGTATGTTTATTCAGATAGGAAAACAAATCATTGCTTCCCGGAAAAGGCGGATTCTCCTTCAAAGCAAATTCATCCCTGAATTCCCGAAGTGCATGATTTACAGCTGTATCTCCAATTAAATCACGAAGACCATACATCACAAGACTTCCCTTGTAATACCACTCGTAAGGGCGATTGCAGTTGATAAAAGTGTTTTCTTTTTTCGATTCATTCGCCCGGCCGCGTAAATATTTGTCAAGTTCATCTTTCAAAAACCGCTTCATATTATCCTTTCCGTATTTTTTTTCGGTCAGGATAAGGGCAGTATATTCTGCCAGAGCTTCGGAGATCAAATTTGATCCTCTTGTTTTGTTTGGAGCAATCTGGTGGCCCCACCATTGATGGGCCAGTTCATGCGCTGTGACAAAATAGGTGTAGTCAAAATCATCCGGATTTTTGAAATCGGCAACCCAGCCAAAAGCTTCCGAATAAGGAACCGTATTGGCAAAACTTTGCGCAAATCCTGCATATCTTGGAAATTCCATAAGCCGCATCTGGCGGAATTGAAATGGTCCGTACACATTCGAAAAATATTTCAGTCCATCCACATAAGCCGCCTTGAACCGGTTCAGATTATAGGGATGATGTTTATCGTAAAATATTTCGATGTTGACAATTTTGCCGTTATCCAGTTTCAGCGGCTCTCGTAAAACTTCGTATCGTGCCGACAATACGCTTTCAAATAATTGTATCGGAGTATCCTGAACGTAGTAGAAATATTTCCGTCCCTTGTCTGTCCAGCTCTTTTGCAAATAGCCCGGCGCAATAGCGATCTGATCTGCGGTTGTACTTACCGTGGCTTCAAAGTGCATGAGGTCCGCATTGTCATTGAACAACATTGTACTTCTTCCAACAGGATCATTTTGCGGCGGCAGATCATCCTTCTTTTCTTTCAAACCAAGTTTTTTTCGATACTCATCACTTTCAAGTTCAAGACCTTCCTGATATCCCATATGAGGAAAACCGCCACTGTAAAATGTACCATTGTACAGAACCTCCCTGCTAAAACCGTTATTCAAAAAGCCTTTATTTTGCTTCACCGAATAAATTTCCATAACGGCAGAATCACCTGGCTGCATGGTTTTATCCAATTTGTAAATCCGATAACCTGCAACCTTTTCACCCTTTTTGAAAAAGGTAAATTTGGAGTATGGCTGATGAAGCGGTTCAGTGAATTTCAGGCTTTTGCCATTGTAAACAAGCTTATATTCCAGATCATCACTATCCAGCATATGGATGGTCTGGATGGGTTTGTTTGTTTTATTTTTAACCAGCATTTTGGCGTACATATTTATCCTTCTTTCCTCTGGAAAAATATCAGCTTTCAGGATAAGGCTGGTAACTTTCGGATGCGGCAAACCTTCGTATTTCTTCATTTTTTTCTCGTACAACGACTGATTTCTCCTTTGTTCCGAGATGCTGTAATAATCGTTGAGATAACTGACGTTATAATAAATGTAGGCTCCGCTGGCCAGCCAACCGATAAAAAATAAGGGAACCAATAATTTTGGAGCGCCGGAAAACCTTTCTTTCGCTACACGAATTCTTTCTTTAAAACCACCAACAACGCCCCGTTGAAAAAACAAATAAGCAATAGTCGCAAGTAACGAACCAAACAAAAGCCAGTAGAAATTAAACCAGAAAAGCGGCTTGACAAAATGCCCAAGACCATTCATATCTGACCATCTGTATTCCGGTGTAAAAAAGTAAAAAAATAGGTTATAATCGAATTCACCGAAATTCCGAAGCAGAAACATAGCCACCCAAATAAGCATCGCGACACCATGTCCGGCAAATTTATTGTTGACAATCACGTGCACCGCAAAGGACAAAAGAATCATCTGGATAAAACCGGGCAACGTCAGCAAATAGAGATCAATAAAATAAACAGGTAGATTATAATCCGTAAAACCTTTGAGTGTCTGGATGATGGTTCCCACAAAAAGTGGAACCGTGGCCATGATAACGGCGATACCAAAAAGTCCGAAAAGCTTTGATAAATAGAGAATTGTATTTGAAATGGGAAGTGCGTCATTTAAAATATTGTAACGCGTTGCTTTCTCCCTGTGAACGGCTTCTCCTGTGTAAAAAAGCAAAATAATGAAAATGAAAACAGTATAATCATACCCTTTAAAATCCATTACAAAAATGGTAAGCGGCCTATCCCCTACGCTATACAAAGTATTCCCGATCCAGATATCCAATACCAGAAAAATAAGTCCCCCGAGTAAAATCGCCCTGAAATAGTTATCCCTGACAATGTTCAGAAACTCGATTTTAGTCAGATTCCACAGAATCGTTTTTTTATAATTTCCACCAAATTGCTGGGTTACATGTTTAAGTAAAGCCGGTGCTTTTTCATCCTTTTCCTTCGCAGATTTTTTCTCTCTGGAAATTTCCGGCTGCATAAACTTTTGAAAACTGAACTGGTAATAGGTGAATAAAATCAATGCAATGGACAACCCCAACCAGATTAATCGGTTCAGTAAATAAATGCTCGTCAACGGTACAGGTACATTGTTCTTTTCATAAGGTGTAGAAAAACGAGTTTCCAGATTGAACGTATTAACCGCAAACGGGTCAAGAAGCTTGACGAGATTACGATTTTCAATATCACGCACCAAAAAATTCCCTAACAAATAAGCTATCAACAGCAGAATGCTGGCAGAATAAATCACTTTGACATTTCTTGTAAAAGAAACGAGAGCAAAGAATATTGTTGACGACAAAAGTAAATTTCCTATCGCAAAAGCAAAGTATGGATAGAAATAATTCCATAAACCATAAGAGCCAACCCTTTCAGCAGGTATCCAGCCAAATAAAGGACCAATAAAACTTCCGGCCAGAGTGCCAAAACTAAAACCGGTTCCGACGAATAATACGAAAACAAAGGATCCAAAAAATCGTCCCCAGAAATAACCACCTTTGGTGATTGGTATTGCGTAAAAATAATTGCGGGTCTGGTACTCAATATCACGATATAAAGGAACGCCCATTATTGCAGAGCAAACCATCATCATCGTGAAACTAAAAAAGACATTTCCCTCGGCGATTGTCCAGGGAGCATTATACATCACTTTTTCAGAAGCCGCAGACCAGCCCCCAGCGACGGAAAGAAAGCCAACAAGAAAATAGATAAAGAAGTAAATCCAGGTAGCCGGCCGGTTTAGACGGTATTTTATTTCAAACAAAAATATTTGACGGAACATGCCAGAGTCTTTTTTGAGTCAGGAAACATTTAACAAGCGGAATTCAAGCAACTGATTTACTGCGCAATGGTGTCCAGTTTACTGGCGATCTGATGGAAATAAATATCTTCCAAAACAGGTTCAGCGAGTACAAATTCATTGCCCGGATTAGTTTCAGAAAAAATCCTGATACCCAGTTTGCCGCTTTTCATTTGTTCAGAAATTACCTGGTAATTTTCCCGGTAACCCAACTTATCACCCTTATCGATGAGTTTGCTGTAAATTTTTCCGTTCAGCTCATTTACAGCTTCATCCGGATTTCCGTTTCTAAGCACTTCGCCCTTACAAATAATGGCAAAATCGCTGCACAAGGTCCGCACATCTTCCACAATATGGGTGGAAAGAATTACGATCGTATTCTCGCCCAATTCGCTCAATAAATTGTAAAAACGGTTGCGTTCTGCGGGATCCAGACCTGCCGTCGGTTCATCTACAATAATCAGTTTAGGGTTTGCCAAAAGTGCCTGTGCAATCCCGAAACGCTGTTTCATACCACCGGAAAAAGTGCCGAGATGTTTTTTGCGGTCGTTATATAAATTTACTCTGTCGAGCAATGCCGCCACAGTTTGTTTTCTTTCATTCGCATCCAGAATCCCTTTCAACTGAGCAATATGATCAAGCATCAGCTCAGAACTGATTTTAGGATAAACTCCAAATTCCTGTGGCAAATATCCCAGAATCCTGCGTACCTCCGCTTTGTCTTTGAGCACATCAAGATCATCCAGAAAAATACTTCCGGCATCGGCTTCCTGTAAAGTTGCAATCGTGCGCATCAGAGAAGATTTGCCTGCGCCGTTTGGTCCAAGCAGGCCAAACATTCCGGTTTCAATCACCAGATTAATTCCTTTCAGCGCCTGAACACCATTTGGATAAGTTTTTTGAAGATTCTGAATTGTTAATTTCACAGAGTTGAGGTTTTTAAGATGGTAGGAATGATATTTTCAATTTCGTAAACTTCTCAATAATAACAAATTATGAATAGAATAAAATTTTTATCCTAAACAAATCTATAAAGAAATGATGTCAGAAAGTAACCGTTCAATCAGTTAACCTAGAGCCTATCCTTATATTTTTAGAAAATTATGAGATTTAGAAAATCTTTGTAGTGAAACACTCCACATGCATCGTAACGGATGGGCATATACATTCCGCTAGGATGATTTGCCGGAGATTTTTGAATTAATGTGACGATGGAAAATTTAGGATTAATCCTAACTCTTGCTAATTTTATATTTCCATAAAAATCAACCTCTTACATATGCAATCCAGCGCCTCAACTCCCCAGGAATATCTGGATTCACTTCCGGACGACAGAAAATCTGCCATCAACGAACTGCGTGCAGAAATTCTTAAAAATTTGCCAGAAGGATTTCAGGAGGAAATGAGTTATGGCATGCTTGGTTATGTGATTCCACATGCGCTGTATCCTGAGGGCTATCATTGCAACCCTTCCTTACCGCTTCCTTTCATGAATATTGCTTCACAAAAAAACTTCATCGCCGTTTATCACATGGGTATCTATGCGGATGAAGAAATTTTGAAATGGTTTACCACTGAATATCCAAAACACATCAAGACAAAACTTGATATGGGAAAAAGCTGTCTGCGATTTAAAAAAGCTGATCACATCCCTTACAAACTCATTGGAGAATTGGCTTCAAAAATGACTCCACAGGATTGGATCAGTATTTACGAAAGTCGGTATAAAAATAAAAGGAGGGATGTTTGATCCCTCCTCCAGCACAACTTTAATTTATTTTTTTATCGTAGAATCCTTCTTTGACATCTTACTTTTCTTTTCCATTTTGTCATTCATCTTACCCATTTTTCCTTCCATTTTACCCATTTTGTCATCTTTTTTATGACTCATTTTGGACATTTTTTTGTCCATTTTGGTCGAGTCCTGGATAGAAAAACTTCCAGGTGCAGCCTGAACCGTTATAGAAAAAGTTGCGATAGCAGAAATTACGATAAATGACAATACTTTTGATTTTAGCGTTTCCATTGGGCTTTGTTTAGAATGTGAAATTTGTTATTTTATTATTTGTCGGGGCTTACCGGAAATCCTTACAAAGTTTTGCAAAAACTTTTCCCTATCTATTTTTATTCAGCTCGCCTTCAATTTTATCCTGTAAATCCCGCTTAAAAGCATCGTCCAGTTTCCTATCTTTTTTTTGTGAATCATGAATCAGATTTTTAACCATACGGTTGATCATGACACTTTGCTTTTGAAACACACGACAAACCGAACACCCTGTAAGATGTATCCGCAGTTCAACACTTTCCCTGAATGTTAATTTTCTGACCTGTTTTTTCTCAATCAGAAAAGTGGCCTGACGGCAATTGTATATTATTCCTTTTAAAGAATTCATAACGGTTTGATTAAATCCAGTTTTTCTGAAGACAAGCACGAAGGTTAAGCTTAGCCCTATGCATGATCACCCAAAAATTAGAAGGTGTTATTTTCAACGTCTCACAAATATTTTCGGTTACCTCCTCATCCATATGTTTCAAAGTGAAAACAGCTGACCAAAGGGCGGGTAATTTGTCCATACATTTTTGAAGAATCATAGAGAATTCCGCATTTACAAGCAGGTCTTCCTCCGCTCCAAGTTCCTTTGGCCGGAAATCTTCATTCCAATGCCCGTCGTCCGGATCGAAAAAATTCTTTTGATCTTGTTCCGCCTCTGAAACACCGGATTTATTAGATAATCCGGAAGATTTTTTACGATAGACATCAATTATTTTATTTTTTAAAATTGCTGTTAACCAGGTTCCTTCCGAACTTCTCCCTTCAAAAGTCTTTACCTTTTCCAGCGCAGCGAGAAAAGTTTCCTGAACCAAATCTCTCGCCTGCTCTTCATCGTTAATGCGCGTTACAGCGTATGTATAAAGGTAATCGGCATACCTTTTAACCCATTGAAGCGGATCAACGGGTTCACTGCCAGTCACAGACTTATTCTTATCGATTAGCATTTAGTAGCGAAGATTTTCATTGATGGACTTTCTCCGGGTTGTTGTTTGTATCATTAGCGTTACCTTTTAAAAGATTAGTCTGAAAGGAAGGCAATACCTTACAAATCTTCAGACATTTTTTTGTAAGGTTTTTAAAAGATAAGCGACTAAGAGGAAAAAAGCTAATTTGAAATATTAATCAAACATCTGATCATATGAAAGTTATAAAAGAAAAACATTCACTTGCCATGCGCTGGACGCATTGGGTCAATTTCCCGATACTAACTGTCATGATTTGGAGCGGAATGTTGATATACTGGGCTAATGATGCTTATTCAGTAACTATTTTCGGCTATACTTTCTACCATTTCTTTCCGGACTCAGTGTTCACTTTTTTTCATATTCCTTACAGGCTGGCGGAAGGCATGGCATTTCACTTTTTGTTCATGTGGTTTTTTACCCTGAATGGAATATTTTATGTCTTGTACACCCTTTTCTCTGGCGAATGGAGAAATCTGGTTCCTCAAAAAAAGTCGTTCAAGGAAGCGTGGCTGGTACTTCTACACGACCTCCACATACGAAACACCGCACCTCCCCAGGATAAGTACAATGCCGCACAAAGGATTGCGTATACCGCGATTATTATCATGGGTCTGGGTTCAGTACTTACGGGTTTAGCAGTTTATAAACCGGTTCAGTTCTATTGGTTATGCTGGTTTTTTGGCGGTTATAACCTGGCAAGGATTCTGCATTTTTCTCTGACACTTGGGTATCTGTTTTTCTTTGTCATACATATCGTCCAGGTAATCATTGCTGGTTGGAATAATTTCAGATCTGTTATTTCCGGTTTTGAAGTTGTAAACGAGGAAAACACTAGTGGTCTGACTGATGAGAACCAAAATTCTTCGGGTCCTGAACATTTAATAATCGAATAATTTCTAACTAAACCGCGATCACAAAATGGAAATTATCGATCCAAAAAATAAGAAAGAAATTACCGTAGATCAAAAGATCAGGAGACGGACCTTCATTTCATTTGCTACTTTTTTTGCATTGAGCGCTGCGGCTTACGAAGGTTGGGATTGGCTTTATCATGCCCCTTCTGAAACAAATGGTATCACGGCACGCGCCCGAAAACCGCTGCGGGCTGCAATGAATAAAACCGAAATATTTTTCCGGAAGTTTTTCAGTGATAATCATCTTGTGAAAACATATCCAAAATCAATGGCCGCACAAAAGGTCAGGGTTAATAGTAATATTGGAAATGATGACAAAAACTTCAATCCTGAAAACTGGGAGCTTTCGGTTATAAAAAGTACGAGCGAAGTCTTGAAAGTAAATATGGAAGCCTTGAAAGCACTTCCTAAAACTGAAATTGTCTTCGATTTTAAATGCGTTGAAGGCTGGGATCAGATCCAGCATTGGGGCGGTGTGCGTTTTATTGATTTTATCAAACATTATAAACTGGTCAATTTGACCACGATGAAATATGTGGGTATGGAAACGCCGAACGGGAAGTACCAGGTTGGACTGGATATGGAAAGTGCTCTGCATCCGCAAACGATCCTGGCTTATGAAATGAATGATCAGCCTCTTCAAACTGTTCATGGTGCGCCGCTCAGATTGATAATTCCGGTTAAATACGGAATTAAAAACTTAAAATGTATTGGAAAAATAACTTTCAGCGATCAACGTCCGCCCGATTACTGGGCAAAGAGAGGTTATGATTATTATTCCGGATTGTAGTAAAATACAACCTGAAAATCAGAATTTTAATTGACAAATTATTGTTTTATAATGCAGGTTTAGATCAGACCACTTCATACAAAAAACATGAAAAAGTTAAATATAATAATTGCGTTCGTTTTGCTGCTGTCAATGAATGCATGCGGTCAAAGTCGTAAAAATAAAAATAAGGAAAGCACTGTGGATACCGTGACGTTTCCCGGAGCAAAGTCGGACGCCGAATGGAAGAAAGTTTTATCTTCCGAAGCATACCAGATTATGGTTGAAAGAGGAACGGAAACCCCATTCCGGAATCCGTATTGGAACAATCACGAGAAAGGAACTTATGTAAGTGCCGCAACAGGAAAGCCGTTATTCAGCTCTGATACTAAATTCGAATCTGGTACCGGATGGCCCAGTTTTTTCAAACCGATTGATCCCAAAGCTGTTAAAGTTGTGACGGATAATTCTTTGGGAATGTCAAGAGACGAAGTGGTTGAAAGCAGTACAGGATTACATTTGGGCCATGTTTTTGACGATGGCCCTGCTCCCACCGGAAAACGTTATTGTATGAATTCCTGGGCATTGAAATTTATTCCGGCTAAGTAACAAATTTTAAAATCCGGAAAAGTAAAAAACCTGGTCAGCCTGAATACATTTTGGCTGATCAGGTTTTTTATGAATTAGAATGCATCGTTCAGACTATTTGCCATTCAGAAATTTTCTGATCGCTCCCAGATACTGCTCCGGATTATCCCTGATTTTATTATGACCCGAATTTTCAACAATCTCAACTTTTGATCCCGGAATTTCCTTTTGAAATTCGTACATGGTTTCTGGTCGCGCCTCGTCGAAACGTCCCGTTATAAACAAAACGGGTTCTTTTATTTCGTGCAGGTTAGGCGTTCTTTCAAAGTTTTTCAAAGTACCGGTGGCGTTAAATTCTGTTGGTCCCCACATATATCGATAAATGTCACCATTCCCTTTTCCGGAACCTGCACAATCCGGTGCAGAAATTCTTGGACCGGGTTTTCTGCTTAGATAATGAATGTTAAAAGTATCGGTCGCTGCCATGTATGATTTGTGGTCATAAATATGCAGACTTTCATATTTATTTATCGAATCCTGCACCGGTTTTGGTAGTTGAGAAATCAGGATTTTGGCATCCCGCATCCATTTTGGTGTACTGATCAGCGGACCGGCAAAAATAACCGACTTCACGCCCTTCGGCTTTTTAGTTACCATATATTCTACCGCGACAGTTCCGCCCCATGAACTTCCAAGAATATTTAATTCTTTCAAATCCAAAGCTTTACGAAGTGCATCAATCTCATCTACAAATCTTGGAAGTTGCCAAAGCGTGGTATCCGTTGGTCTGTCCGAATGACCGGAACCTAATTGATCATAAAAAATAATAGGCCGGTCATTTCCCAAAGTTGAATATCCCGGAATTCCCTCACAGCTTCTGCTGCCCGGACCTCCATGAATCAACAAAAGCGGAACTCCTTTGCCAGTACCAACCACTTTATACCAGATCCGGCCGCCTTTAACTTCAACAAAACCTTCTCCCGGCTGAATCTTTTTCGGAGTACTTCCTGTCAAAAACACGGAAAGAAATAAAATGGTAACGAAATACTTCATGAATTGAGCGAATAAATTTGAGCTAATTATTTTTTAACGCGAATCGGAAATTCAGGTCTGACAGGTTCAACGACTGGATTTTTCTCCAATTCTTTCAGTGCCACTTCAATGGCTCTTTCCAGCTGCGGATCATTTCCTTTGATTACTTCCGATGGCGTTTGTTCAACTTCAATGTCCGGCGCCACACCAACATTTTCGATAATGAAACCATCTTTTGTCCAGATCGCAACATTAGGCGCAGTTACAGAGCCACCATCGAGAAATTCGGGAAAACCTAAAATTCCAACCAAACCTCCCCAGGTACGTTTACCAACCAAGGTTCCAACCTTGAATTTATGGAACATAAACGGCAGCATATCTCCGCCAGAACCAGCGGTTTCGTCAGTAATCATCACTTTCGGTCCTTGGATAGAGGCACTTGGTGATTTCAATTCACGGCCATAGCGCATATGCCAGTTTGCCTGATATGGTCTTTGTAAAATGTCAATGTAATAATCCGCCAAAAGACCGCCGCCGTTAAAGCGTTCGTCAATAATTATCGCCTTTTTATTGGCTTGCGGGAAGAAGTAACGCTTGAAATAATCATGACCTTCTCCGGCCGTGTTTGGCACATAAACATAGGCCACCCGCCCTTTTGTGGCCTCGTTTACTTTTTTCAAATTTCCTTCAACCCAATCACGGTTTCGCAAAGCGTATTCGTTTTCGACAGGTACAACCTTTACTATTCTCGAATTTTTTCCATCCGCATTCGGCCCGATTTTCAATTCAACAATTTTATCAGCCGTAGCCTCGAAAAATTTGTACAGGTTTTCAGCCGCAGTAACTTCTACGCCATTCACCGCCAGAATATAATCTCCTACTTTCGCATTAATTCCAGGCTCAGTTAAAGGCGAACGCAATTTTGGATTGTAATTCAGACCGCCGTAAATTTTTTTGATCTGATAATGATTGTTTGTAATCACATAGTCAGCTCCCAGCAAACCGCCATTTACTTTCAACGGTTTATTCATTTTATCACCCGGATCACTCACACGGTGATGTCCAATGGCAAGTTCGCTGCACATCCATTGAATCAGCATATTCAGGTCGTTGCGCGTTGCCAGATCAGGAAGAAAAACAGCGTATTTTTCTTTCATTGCTTTCCAGTCCGCACCGTGCATTTTTGGATCGTAAAAATAATCACGGTTGACGCGCCAGGCTTCATTAAAAATATTTGACCATTCAGCAACCGGATCAATTTTAACCTGAATATCAGAAACATTCAAAGTCCCTTTTCCGGCTTCCGGTTTTTCGCCCGCATTGGAAATTCCATAGGCACCGGCTTTCGAATAAAGCATTTTCTTTCCGTCAGCAGAGATAAAATATTCGTCCAATTCCATTACATCGGAATCTTTTCGTTTTTTGATATCATATTTGTGCAATATCGCCTTACCATCATCTGCATATCTTATGTATAGTAATTCGCCTTCTTTTGCCACGGCCAGACTGCTATGATCACCGTCTTTTACAGGAATATCAATGATCCGGTTTTCAATTCCTTCCATATCAATTTTGACAGAAACCGGTTTTTTATCAGTTTCTTTTTTCTCTGCCACAACAGTCGTTTTGCTGCTTTTACCTTTATCTTTCCCCGCTTTTTCCTCAACCTTTTTCTCCTCTTCTTTTTCTTCTTTCGCACTTTCTTCGTCACTTTCTTTCGCAAAAGGAGAAACAGTTTCTTTTTGAAGTGTCAGCAAATAAATTGAACTCGTCGCCCTCATATCAATGTTTGACTGATCAAACCAGTTTACGACCGGTCCCGCATTTGTTGAGGCGAAAAAGTATAAATATTTGCCGCTTGGATCAAAAACAGGATCCGAAGCATTACTCAATCCATCGGTAACCGGAAACGATTTTTCCTGATCGACTGAATAAAACAGGATTCTTTTAAAGTAAGTATCCTCCACTTTTGTGTAAGCAATCCATTTGGAATCCGGTGACCAGTCACCGAATTGTTCACGGAAAGGTCCTGGTGTATACAATTCATCCGCATCAATTTTTTTCGATACGCCGGATTTCAAATCGACCAGGTACAAATTCCTTCCGTTGTCAACATAACTTAATTTCTTACTATCCGGAGACCATCTGATATTGGCATAAAATCCGTTTCCAACCACAGAAATTGCTCTGACTTCTCCTTTTCCATCCTGAGATTTTATGTAAAGCTGATATTCACCGGAAGCATCAGAAAAGTAAGCAATTGACTTTCCGTCAGGCGACCAGGCAGGATATTTTTCGTGCGCTCCTGGTGTATTTGTTACGTTTCTCGGATCACCCTTTTCCGCGGGAACAGTAACAATTTCTCCCCGATAATCAAAAACAACACGAGAACCCGAGGGTGAAATATCAGCTGAACGGATGTAGGATGGACTTTTAACAAATCTTGGCCTTAGCTCCAACAAATCTGCTGCGATACCAATTGTCAATTTACCGGAAGTTCCCGAAGCCGGGTCAAGGGTATGAAGATAACCAGCTTGTTCAAAAATAATTTTACCATTTCCGGATGACATATTCAGTACCGGAAAATCCTTGAAGCTCGTGAGTTGTTTAATCTCTTTGGACATTACGTCGTAGGAATAAAGATTAAATTCACCATTACGGTCACTTCTGAAATATACTTTATTGCCCAGCCAGGATGGTCCGGTATCATTACATCCGCCAGTTGGCTGTGGAATTTTTACTATGGACTTGTCCTGAAAAGAAAACAGCCAGATATTTGCGATCGTACCACCGCGATAATTTTTCCACTGTAAAAAAGCATCCGCCAACGGCGTGTAAGCCATATATTTTCCATCAGTCGCATAAGAAGCATGAAAAGCATTTGGAATTTCGAGCTGGACAGGGAAACCGCCTGAAACCGGAACGGTAAATAACTGTGCATAACGGTTTGTAAATACCGCGCGTTTTGAAGTGAATAAAATATTTTTCCCATCAGGTGTAAATCCTTTTACCACGTCATCACCCGGATGCCAGGTAAGCCTAGTCGGAATTCCACCTTCAACAGGCAGCACAAAAACATCTTTGTTTCCGTCATATTCAGCACTGAAAGCAATGAGTTTTCCATCTGGTGAAAATGCAGGAACTGATTCGATACCTTTATCAACGGTTAACCTTCTCGGTTGTGAACCATCCGGATTTGCAATCCAGAGATCTTCCGCATAAATAAAGGCAATATGCCCGGCGCTGATTGTGGGCTGGGAAAGCATTCTGGTATTGTTGACATCAATACCAAAAGAAAAAAACGAAAAGAGAAGAAGCGTGAACGTAAAAGTTGTTTTCATACAAGCCCTGTTGTTTAAATATCTTCAAAAACACATGTTTTAAAGATAAGAAAAGTTTGAGTTAACAGGGCAGGAATCTTCTTCCTACGTGCAAAGAAAGCAAAGCTCAGGTTTAATCAATTAAAAAACTATTGAAAGTACCTTATGAATTGCAAACGTAAGTAGTCAGCATAAGCACAGAATCAGATAGTGCCAAAATAGTGTGCGCCATATTGGGATGAAAAACTGCCACCTGTCCCTGAACACTTTGTATGGTTTTTCCATCCGTTTCAGTCTGAATTTCTCCCTGCATTACCTGCAATGTGAAAAATTCATTCAGGCCCTTGTGGTCAAGAACGGCACCCGATTTTAGAGCAGTAATGACGATTGTCATACCCGAAGATTTGAAAACCGTTATACCGTTCCTGTCATTTTTCTCCCAGGATTTTTCACTTTTCAACTGTTCAACAAAACCCGGAATATCAATAAAAACATAAGGAGCATCAATGACACGGTCTCCTTCCGGACGATTTTTTGTGGCTTGATTTGTTTTAATTTCCATAACAATAATGGTTTAATTTTCCTGAACAACTCAAATTTCATGCCATCACGTGAGCATATAAACCTACACATTTTAAGCCATATTTCCTTGGCATAAAAATTTACCTGATGGAGAAAAATTCATCCAACAACTGTGAACTGTACAGACCGTCATGAACAAAATAAAATTTACCTTTTCGCTCATTAAAGATAGTTTTAATGAATTCATGAACGATAATGGCCTCAAACTGGCGGCTGCATTATCCTATTATACTGTTTTCTCGCTGGCTCCGATGCTGCTTGTTATTATATCTGTCGTTAGTTTTTTTTATGGTAGAGAGGCTTTTACGGGCGAATTATTTGGTCAGATCAGCGGTCTTGTTGGAAAAGATGCCGCGGCTCAGCTCCAGGAAATTATTAAGAATGCAGAAATCTCCAATAAATCAACCGTAGCTGCCACTGTGGGCGTTGTTACACTTTTAATTGGTGCAACCGGAGTATTTGCGGAAATCCAGGATTCTATTAACTACATATGGTCCATTAAATCAAAACCTAAGAAAAGCTGGCTGGCTTATCTTAAAAACAGACTTTTATCATTTTCAGTAATATTAACACTTGGATTTTTATTGATAGTTTCTCTGGGTGTTAATACTGCAATTGACCTTCTTAGCAGCCGACTTGAACGATATTTTTCCGAAGTTTCAGTGATAATTTTTAGCGGTTTGAATATCATTCTGGTGCTGATCGTTCTAACCGCTTTGTTTACTGCTATTTTCAAAGTTTTGCCCGACGGACATGTTCGCTGGAAAGAATGTATGATCGGGGCAGCATTTACGGCTGTCATGTTTGCAATTGGAAAATTCGGAATTAGCTTATACCTGGGACAGCAGGATCTTGGCGCAACTTATGGGGCATCGGCTTCCATCGTTATTTTATTAACCTGGGTTTATTATTCCTCAATTATTTTATACTTCGGTGCTGAATTTACTAAGGTTTATGCCAAAACGGACGGTGAAGATATTTCGCCGAATGAACATGCTGTTTTGATTTCGAGGAAAGAAGTGGTGGAAAAACAAGGTTCAAGCATGCCGGAAGTTGCGGAGCCATCAACAAAATCCGAACCATCGTTAAAACTTGTCGCATCCTTACCGGAAGAAGGCAAAAAGCTGATTCATACGGTTATCAAATTTATTGATGACAAATTTGATATTTTAAAACAACAAATTCTTCCGGTTTTCGAATCTGTTGCCGCCACCGTAACCTTTTATGTTTTAGTTGCAATTTCAGCTTTTACAATCCTGATTACCTGCCTGGTTCTGCTGGGAAATTTCCTGAATAAGGAATTGGACAGCTATTATCTGGGCTACGTAATCTTATTGGGCACATTTCTAATTTTAGGTGCTGCAAGTATATTTCTTAGAAAAAATGTACAGGAAGCCGTTCGTAAATTACTGATTTCTATGAACAAAGCCTGATTATAATAAAATAGAAAAAATCCTGTCCATATTGAGCCATTAGCTGATTATGGACAGGATTTTTTGTTTATTTTCCTTGAACAATTACTTTTCCAACGACTATGTCCTGCATTGAAATGATATATATTCCAGCAGAAAGTCCGTCAATGCTTATTTTTTGACTTTGCTTTAAAACTGTCTGGGATAATACAATTCTTCCTGATTGATCTATAATTTTAATTTTGGCCGGAAAAACATTTTCACTGGCCTTAATCTGGATAAAATCACGCGTTGGTGAAGGATAAACCACAACTGGATCAAAACTTTTTCTTTCAACAGATACTATGCCGGAATAGGCAAATGTTTCATCCAGATCCACCATTTTTAGCCGGTAATAATAGGTTGGTTCTATAAGTTTGGTATCTGCAAAATTGTAGTTGAAATTGTTTGAAGCAGCTTCAGGCTTCAAAATAGCCAATTGCTCAAAACGTTTTCCATCCACACTTCTTTCAAGTTCGAATTGTTTAAAATTGATTTCACTACTCGTTTTCCACTGAACCAAAATCTGGTTTTCTTCGGTTTCTTTTGCTTCAAAAGATTGTAATTTAACAGGCAGCGGTCCGCTCAAACATTGCACGTTCATTTTCGTGGCGTGTGTGGCAAGTCCAAAATTCGGATCATTTACAATCGTGTTTCCATAGGTTGAAAGATTGGTAAAACTGCCATTCATACTCATCCGCCGACCGTTTATTCCTTCGCAAAAATCATCAGTCCACGTCCAGGCCAGCCAGCCAACATTATGATTCTGACAGCTTTGAAGCAGATCTTTATAAGCCGGAATCGTATTAGAGCAAGGTCCCGTGGCATCCTGGATATTCGCAATTTCTCCCAAAACAATTGGAAATGCAGCATTGGCAATTTGCTGTACCCGGGTTTCCATGGCGGCAGCATTATCCGCATACCAATAGGCATGCGCACTCATAATAATGTTGTGCAGGGGATCCTCCATTCTGAGCGCGGCACCAGCCTGCAATGCGATATCCAGACTTTGTCCGCAATCCGGTGCATCAATCATAAGCGGAACCTGGATTCCGGCGCTACGCAAATCTGTGATGACAGCTTTATAATGATTCAACCAGGTTGTATAAGCTGCTGATTTATCCGAGGCCCAGTTCACATTTCCAAATTCGTTGGCCACATTTACAAGGACATAACCTTTGTGTTTGGCAATCAAATCTTTTACGGATTGCTGTTTCCACCAAGGTAAAATGATGTTATTAAATTGGGTATAATCGTTTGAGCAAGTCAGGTCATGCAGATCCATTACTGAAACAATTCCTGCATTTCGAAAACGGGTAATTACAACGTCCAGGTCTGCCACTGAATACGGTTTCCAGTTTGCAGCACGGTTGGCATACCATTCAATTCTGACAATATTTGGTTTTGCCTTAATTATTTCGGCCGACAATTCATTATTTACACCGGTTGGATCTCCATTCATATTGGCCGGAAATTCCCAGTCATCGGCCAGCGAATAATTCATTCCTCTTGGTATAAACACCTCATTACAAGGACTCATTATCGCATTTCCCTGCGTATGAATTGTGCCTTCAACATAGGTGGGTGTTTCGGGAACAACCACACAGGAAGGCACCGTTGTAATGGAATAAGCTTTGACAAAATCCCAGATAACCTGAGCCGGATTGAATCCCGCGACCGCAGGCCAGCTATGACCGGCACCCGCTACACGAATAAGCGAAATTTCCTTTGTAGCAGGCGGCGAGCCCACGCAAAATGAAAGTTTTGTAACATTGGTTGCAATCGTCGCGTTGGGAAGCGTGTATGTAATTTTGCCGCAGGTATAATAGGAAAACTCAGTAAGCGGCCACTCGCTCCAATTGGTTGGCTGGTGATCCGGGTCGGGATAATCGACAGTTCCATCGGGATCTCCATGGATATGCAGGATGGGAACAGGCTTGAAATTGGGACTGCTGAAATAGGAATAATTACCATTATTGGCATACATATTTCCGGCAACTGGGGCAAATGCGGCAATTCTTCCCGGTAAATTTACGGCCAGATTATAAGTCATAAAACCTCCGGCAGAATGTCCGGAAGCATAAACTTTTTGTGCATTGATATGATAGGTTGAACAAAAATAATCGATCATATCGGATGTAAAATTCACATCCTTTAACTGATCTATGGCACGGTTCCAGCCATTTCCATCATTATCTGCATTGGGATATACAACAATGAAATTATTTGCATCGGCTATGGCATCGAAGCCGGTACTTCCCTTAATGCCCGAACCACTGCCTCCATCACCATGAAAAACGAACAACAAAGGCAAATTTTGAGCTACGATGCTCCCCGGTGCATGAAAAACAAAACTCCTGCTTTTCCCTCCCGAAGTAATTGTCTGAGACAGATCTATGCCAAACGAAAGGGAAGAAAAAAAGCATAAAACAAATAAGGTAACCAAGCCACGTTGAGAATGTTTCATATTCCTGAATATTAAATTAATAGATTCGAAATAGTTCTACTAAATTAATATTTTTTGTAGAAAACATTTTAATGCCTAGAATCTAACTTGACTATCAGTTACTAACCGGTAAATTCAGGAATGATAGAATGATAGAATGATAGAATGATAGAATGATAGAATGATAGAATGATAGAATGATAGAATGATAGAATGATAGAATGATAGAATGAAAAAAGTGCGGGATCGAACCAATAAGTTCCCATAATCCAACATTCTTTCATTCACTCATTCTATCATTCAAAATTAATTATCCCTCATTCTCTCATTCAAAATTAATCCAGGTCCGCGTTGATTTCGGAGAGCAGATATCCTTTGGGATCGCTGAAATATTCCCAGAAAAAGATGCCTGCGAGTTTTTTCTTTTTTACGTATTTACACTTCGCTTTGATGGATTTTTCGTCATCATAAGTGATGAGAACCTTGGTTGTTGGATTGAAAAGGTAAGAGGCTTTTGCTTTTTTGTCGTAGAATTTTTTGTATCCGTTCTGGTTGATCAGCGTATCCTTAATTTTGGTATAACCTCCACCCTGCACAGATTTTATTCTTTTTTGACCCAAACCATTTCCAGTAATATTTTCAGCCTCCCAGCCTTTTCCATAAAATGCTGCACCCAATCCTATTTTCTCAGCTGGAACTCCGGCAGCAATAAAATTTTGCACGGAACGATCAGCGGATGACATGGTTGAATCAGCTTTATCTGCAAATAAATTGGTGTGGTGGCCTACTGTTCCATTTTTTCCACCGTAATCATATGTCATGATCAGTATGTAATCTGTGTACTTTGCGACGTTACCCATCTCGGTGTGCTCTACGAAAGATTTGGATCCTCCGACAGCAGTTGTAAGCAGATATTTTTTATTTTTTTCAAATGCCAGTTTATCAAGCTCCTCACGAATTGCTTTGAACATCAGCGTAAAATTCTGTTTGTCTTCGGGTCTGTAAATATTTCCTTCCTCACCTTTCATGCCTGGATATTCCCAGTCAATGTCAACGCCATCCAGATCATACTGACGAATTATCTCAACACTTGAAACAGCAAATTTTTTTCTTGAAGACTCTGTCAGTACTGCGTCTGAAAAATTCTCACTCCATGCCCATCCTCCAATAGAAATGACAATTTTCAAGTCTGGGTTGATAAGTTTAAGCGCATTCAGTTTTCTGAAATTTGTAGAATCGGTGGCCAGATTGGTAAGAACAGCCAGACTATCCTGCACATTTACAAAAGCATAGTTGATATGAGTAAGTTTTTTCGCATCAATCTGCTCCGTATTAACCAGTCCCCTAAAACCTCCTACATAACCGTTAACAATGTATTTTTTTGATTTTGATGTTTGTGCGGAAGCAATCGTTGACAAACTAAAAATAAGCAGTGCGCTCAGAATCTGATGAATTTTCATGGCTGTTACGGTGAAGATTTATTTCTCAAATAAGTCTTAATTGACGAATTTATACTTTGACGAAATTCTTAGGCATCAAAAAAAACCAGGGTTGAAGTCCTGGGTTAGTTAGTTTGTGCTAAATCACAAATACTTTATTTCCTTTACCGGATTCTCAGATTTGATTTTATTCTGATGATCAATAAGATTTAAATTTAAAGCCTCAGCATTGGTCAGTTTATACCATGATCAGTTTATCAGGCCGGATAGGCAAATCTCTCACCCTGATTCCTGTCGCATGATAAACCGCATTGACAATGGCCGCAGTTATTCCGGTTATTCCAATTTCACCTATACCTCTGGCACCAATTGGTGAAATGAGCAAATCTGGCTTATCAAGAAAGATGACCTCAAAATCGGGCATATCTGCATGAACCGGAACCAGGTAATTGGCAAGGTCTCGTGTTACTACTCTGCCACGTACCGGATCATATTCTGTTCCTTCCATGAGTGCCATTCCAATACCGAAAATCTGTCCGCCCATAATCTGGTTTTTGGCAAGTTTCAAATTCATAACCTTACCAATATCCATAACACCAACGATTTTATCGATGTAAACTTTCCCTAGTTCAGGATCGACTCGGACTTTGACAAAATGGGCACCAAACGAATGGAATGCATAACTTTTCCTGTCAACCGCTTCATCTGATTTTATAGCCTCATTATTTGCACTTTCCTTTTGAACCGCTTCCTCGGCACTTCCGGCAGCCGGATTTGCTTCCTGCTGCTGACCACGTGTAGAAACATTGACAGAAGCCTGACCTTCAATCTGAGACAAATTATTCCTTTTCAAAATATCAAATAAACTTTCTCCTTTTTTCCCATTTCCGTTGGAAACCAGTAGTCCATCTTTTAATACCAGATTTTCCGGATCCATTTTGTAAAGTGGAGAATTTTTATCGTTCACAACCAGTTTCGCCACTTTTTGAATTGCTCCTATTGCCGCAGCACGAATTGCCGGACCTACACTCGCCGTTACCTGAGAACCACCGGAATTTGCACCTTGTGGAAATTTACTATCACCCAGTTTCACTTTAACTTTATCAATAGGCAGATTCAAAGTATCAGCCGCCAGCTGAGTCATGACGGTATAAGTGCCGGTTCCAATATCCTGGGTTGCACATTCTATTTCAGCGTGACCGTCTGAAAAAAGTATTGCCTTAGCCGAAGATTTCCCTCTATTGGCAGGATATGTTGCCGTGGCCATCCCATATCCAACAAGATATTTCCCGTCTTTCATCGTACGGGGCTCGTATGATCTTTCTCCCCAGCCAATAGCCTGAGCACCTTTTTCATAACATTCTTTCAGATTTTTTGAAGAAAATG
This sequence comes from Dyadobacter subterraneus, assembly GCF_015221875.1. NCBI lineage: Bacteria > Pseudomonadati > Bacteroidota > Cytophagia > Cytophagales > Spirosomataceae > Dyadobacter > Dyadobacter subterraneus. The sequence goes on along the minus strand of NZ_JACYGY010000001.1, from coordinate 1,806,415 downwards.
GTTTGTCCTTTTGCGGCTCCGTTTCAGTATAATTTACCAAGCGCAATTTCACCGGATCCATTTTTAACTTATACGCCAGCTCATCCATCGCAACTTCCAGCCCAAAGGTACCCGTAGCTTCACCAGGCGCACGCATTGGACACGGCGTTCCTTTGTTCAAACGTACCAGATTGTGACTTACATCCAGATTTTCACTTGCATATAACATGGCGGTTGCCACACCTGCCGGCTCTACAAATTCGTCGACAAAAGAAGTTTCAACTGTTGATGCATGTTTTATGGCAGAAATTTTCCCGGAGGCATCGGCGCCCAATGCAACGTTTTGGATTGTCTGCGACCGGCGGCCGCCTGTTGTGAAAACCTGTTGACGACTCAATACAAGTTTAACCGGACGATTGACCAGTTTTGCGGACATTACCGCCATAACAGTACCCGGCCACGAAAAACCTTTTGACCCAAAACCTCCACCAATATAATACGAGACAACGCGGATTTTTTCCTTCGGAACACCAATTAATTGCGACATTAAACTATGGCTGCCGGCCACCGATTGTGTAGCATCATAAATCATCAGCTCATCGCCATTCCATTGCGCAATCGTTGCATGCGGTTCCATGGCATTGTGATGATAAACGGGTGTGGTGTAGGTTTCATCAATTTTAACGGCAGCAGTTTGAAGTGCTTTTTCAGCATCGCCGCGCTTCAACTGAACTTCTGATCCACCAAGTCCCTTAGCCGGCTTATATGATTTCCCTATATTTTCTTTCAGGTCAAAAATGGCATCCTGCTTGTCATAAGTGATTTGCAAAAGCGAAGCTGCGTGTTCTGCCTGTTCAAAAGTTTCTGCAATAACCACGGCTATATGCTGTCCGTCATAAAAGATTCTGTCGCTTTGCAACGGCAATAAATCCTTTTCTGCAAATTTGCCCTGGCCTGGATCCGAGCTGGCCGGAAAGTGAAGCTGCATCGCATTTCTATATGTAAGAATGTCAATTACGCCCGGAGATTTCTTTGCGATTGTAGTATCAATTTTACTGATATGACCTTTGGTGATCGTGCTTTGCACGGTAACGCCATAAGCCAGATTTTCAATGTTAAATTCGGCTGCATATTTTGCGCCACCGGTAACTTTCAGGCGGCCGTCAACCCGGTCGACGCCCTGTCCAACTAATAATGGTGCGCTCATGACATTTCTCCAACTTTGGTTAAGGCTTGTACCAGTGTACGTTTGGCCAATTCAATTTTAAATCCGTTGTCCTTATATGCTTTTGCTTCTGCTAACGCCATATCAGCTGCCTTGCGGTAAGTTTCAGTTCCTGCACTTTTACCAACAAGCGATTTTTCAGCAGAAAACGAACGCCATGGTTTTGTCCCGACTCCACCCAGCGCGATACGGGCGTTTTCTATAATTCCATTTTTGATATCCAGCACGACAGCCGCAGAGGCCAGTGCAAACTGATAAGAAGCACGATCTCTCGCTTTTAAATAATGTGATTTTGAAGAGAAACTTAACGCCGGTAATTCCACCGAAGTAATTAATTCACCCGATTTCAGATTATGTTCCAGATGGGGGGTTTGTCCGGGCAGGAGATGAAAATCTGCAAACGGAATTGTTCTGGTACCTTTGGCACCCTGTAAATGTATGATGGCACCCAAAGCAGCCATTGCCACGCACATATCCGACGGATGCGTGGCAATGCATTTATCGCTGGTACCCAAAACTGCATTATCGCGGTTATACCCGGGAATAGCAGAGCATCCGGACCCTTGCACACGCTTGTTGCAGGCAAAAGCTACATCATAAAAATAGGGACAACGGGTTCTTTGCATCAGATTTCCACCGGTACTTGCAGCGTTACGCAACTGAGCTGATGCGCCTGCAAGCAAGGCTTCTGACAAAACCGGATAACGCTGCATAATCGTAGTGTCATAGGCGAGATCACTGTTTTTTACAAGTGCTCCGATCATTATATTACCATTTGCAAGTGTTTCAATTTTATTAAAACCAAGACCATTAATATCGATTATCTGCCTGGGTGTTTCGATATTCAGCTTCATCAGATCAACAATATTGGTACCACCAGCAATGAATTTTGACCCGGCAGTTGCAGCGGCAGTCATAGCAGTTTTACTATCTTTTACTGAGGTATATTTAAAAGGATTCATATTTTAAACGTCTTTTTAAGCTTGTTGCTGAACATCTTTAATCGCATCAAGAATATGCTGGTAGGCTCCGCACCGGCAGATATTCCCGCTCATAGATTCCCGTATATCTGCGTCCGTTTTGGCTCTCCCTTCCTGTATTAGACCGACTGCCGAACAAATTTGACCGGGCGTACAATATCCGCACTGGTAAGCATCGTGTTTGATAAAAGCTTCCTGTACAGGATGAAGATCCTCCCCTTTTGCCAATCCTTCAATGGTTGTAATTTCTGCTCCGTCGCACATGGCAGTCAAGCGTAGACAAGAATTAATTCTACGATTATCAACCAGAACTGTACATGCTCCGCATTGTCCGTGGTCGCATCCCTTTTTGGTTCCTGTTAAATCCAGTTTTTCACGAAGCGCATCCAATAAGGTCAAACGTGAATCGATGGTCAGCATTTGTTTTTTACCATTAACGGACATGGTTACTTTTAACATGTCTACTTCCGCAACTGGTATGGTTTGGGCTTTTGCCTGTGAAAATAATGGCACGGCCGCAAGTCCGACTCCTCCCAAACCCAATTGTGTCAAAAAAGCTCTGCGGGTAGATCCGCCTTCACCAATGCCGGAAGAATCTTCCGGATATTGATTTTCAAAATCTTCTGTTTCCATATCTTAAAATTTACCTGTTTTCATACTAAAACTTATTCCGGAATCTCTTCTTGCTAGTCTAATTTAAAACCATTAAAAACTAGACATTTTATCAATGAGGCAAAATTTCCTCATTCAAAAATGAAGATTACCCAAAGAATAATCGGCTATGTAATCCCTGTGGTTTATTGGCCTCGTAAGTTTATCTATCCAAATTATTCCAGAGGAACAATTACAGTCAGACTTGACAGTCAACCCGCCACTGAGCCGGATAGCCAAAGAGAGAAATCAAAAGTGGTGCCAGAAAATGGGATAGGAAGAAGTGCGGCAACGGAAAATCGTTTTGGCGAAAGAGGAAAATGATAATGAATTGAGAAGGATTTTGATAGGATGACAAGTTCAGGAAATTGCAGGTTACAATCAGATATACTTTACAAAATGACACCGGAGAAATAATTCGTTACATCTTCTGAAAACATACTGCCAACAGGAATTACACTTTTTCCAATGTGCAATTGATTCCGTTCAATTTTGCTGACATGATTTTTTGAAACAATGAAAGACCGGTGTACGCGAATAAAATCAGTTTCCGGTAAAAGGTGCAAAACTTCTTTCATAGTAAGACGGGACAAAATTTTGTCATTTTGCAGCATAAAAACCATATAATTTCCCGCACTTTCAATATACAGGATTTCATTGTAGAATACTTTTACCTGTTCAAAACCAGATTTGATAAATAGAAAATCTGGTTTTTGATTCAAATTTTTTCTACGAAATTCCAATACCTCTGCGGCTTTATTACAGGCTTTTATAAAACGTTCGGAAGAAAATGGTTTGAGTAAATAATCGATAGCATCCAGCTCATAACTTTTAACGGCATGTTCCGTATAGGCAGTGGTGAAAATAACAAGCGGCTGACTATCAAGTAATTTTAATAATTCAAATCCTGAAATATCCGGCATTTTAATATCCAGAAAAATCAGGTCGACAGGATTTTGCTGCAAATATTCTATTGCGTCAAAAGCATTGACAAAACTGGCCTGTAAGCTTAAAAAGGAAACTTTTGCTGCCAGCGATTCAATAATTTCTAACGCAATAGGCTCATCATCAACTGCAATCGATTTAATTGTTCCATTCATTTCAGACTATCGTTTCAAAATAAATATAGTATCTAAAAACTTAAAGTAAGGTGTACAAAATATTCTATCTGTGATTCCCTGATTTGTAATTCATATTTCTCGGGATACATCAATTCCAGCCTTTGTCGGACATTTTCCAAACCAATTCCTTTATGATCACTTTCCGGATCTGGCTGATTTTTGACATGAATACTATTGTAAACATCCAGTTCAAGTTTGCTTTCCTGACACCTTATGGAAATATTGATCCATGAACGATTCTGCAAACTTATTCCATGTTTGTAAGCATTTTCGATAAACGGAATCAAAAGCATGGGCGCAATAGAATGCTGACATGCATTTTCGGAAATATTTACTTCAACCTTGATATTTTCCGACTTTGCCAGGCGCAGATTCTGCAAGTGAATATAATCTTTCAGATAATCTATTTCGCGTGCTACCGGAATTTGGTCCAGATTATTCTCATAAAGCATAAACCGCATCATATCTCCAAGTTTTTGAATTCCCTCAGACGTCCGTTCCGCACGCTCCTGAATAGCCGTTCCGTATAATGTATTCAGTACATTAAAAAGAAAATGAGGATTGATTTGTGATCGAAGAAATTGTAGGTCGGCCGAAGATTTCCCCAACTCTGTTTTGAGTGAATATAGCTGTTGAAGCTGATCTTTATTTTGATTGTAAATAAACAATGAGAAAATAACCGCTATCGCAAAAACAAGAAAATCCATTGTTATAAATGCCATCGGCGGCGGAAGTTTGTCAATACCTTTTAAAAAGATCATTGAAACAAATCCTGAAAGAATTAATACAAACACGAGCCTGACAACATAGGCCATGATCTGATTAGGATCTTTGTGATAACGTGGGATTAAAAAATATAAGTTAAAAACATAAACGAAATAACCACATGGAAACACACCGAGCCAGAAAGGGCCAAAATCGTTATTATCGCTCTTGACCAAAACAAACAGAACTACCACCCATATCAAGAAAACTACAACGACTTCCCGTACGATTCTTGCACGTAAATTCTGACTTTGATTATCTACAACCAGATAAAATAAAATCAGGTTTTTAACAATTGTGTAGGCTAAAAACAATAGAAATATTTTGAACGTAATCGGGACACAATTAATAAAACTTTCACCAAAGGAAGGATAAGTCAGGAAGTTGTCGTAACGATAATAACTGGCGTATACCGTTGTTAGAAATGCAAATGTGAATAGCAAAAAAATGGCAATAATATTCCATTTTTTCCGTGGCTGATACTTTGGGAAAACCCAGTTGTTAAGAAAAATAAAACAAAGATATAAACCGGTAGCAACCGAAATTTGTGGTAAAAGATGATAGGTGTAATAATCGTACAGCAAACCTTTTTGTGCAAATAGCTGTGTCATCTCCTCAATATAGGCCCGGTGCGGCTGTTTTGCGGAAAAAGCATTATCCAGAAATGTATAAATACTGAAAATCCAGCAAAGTGTTGCCAGCCAAAATTCAATCAATCGTAGTTTCATATCTTATTTTTTTGACAATGTTATGGTGGTAATTTTCATCAAAAAAATATTTGTGACGGAAACCTCATTCCATGTGACGAAAAGAAAAAAAGCCCAAAATCAGCAGCATTTGTTTAAATTTAAATGCCTGCATTTTCCCTGCATCCGCATCACTCAATCACTCCTGTTATATTCTATGAAATTCAAATCTACATCTCAGAACGCAAGAAGAAATTTCCTGAAAAATCTGGGAACGGGCTCGCTTGCAGCTTTATCAATTCCGGCAATATGGAATCCGGAACCTGTTGTTGCCATGCCGGTACATCATTCCAGTATGTTACCCGATGAAAAGTTCTGGACACAGATTAAAAAGCAGTTTGCCATACCACCGAACCTGATCATGATGAACGCAGCCAATCTTTGTCCTGCTCCTTTTTCTGTTAATGAAAAAGTCACAGGCATAATGTCTGGTTTATCAAAAGATGTGTCATTTCAATACCGCAAACAATTCACGGAAGGCAGAAAAAATTCTATTGCTGCATTAGCTGAATATACCGGCGTTGGTGCCGACGAAATCGGGATTACCAGAAATACTTCCGAAAGTAATAATATTATCGTAAACGGACTGGATCTGAAAACTGGTGATGAAATTATTTTATGGGACCAGAATCATCCTTCCAATGGTATTGCCTGGGAGGAACGGGCAAAAAGATATGGTTTCAAAGTGAAAAAGGTGACAGTTCCGGAAAATCCTAAATCGCAGGAGGAGCTTGTGAAACCTTTCAGGGAAGCGATAACTCCGCAAACAAAACTGATTGCCTTTTCACATATTTCAAACACAAGCGGTATTGCGCTGCCTGCAAAATTGCTTTGTGAACTTGCCGGAACTAAAAATATTCTATCCTTTGTTGACGGCGCCCAGTCTCTTGGCTCTACGGATCTGGACCTGAAATCGATGGGTTGTGATTTCTATACCGGAAGCACGCACAAATGGTTTATGGGACCTCTGGAAAACGGGATTTTGTATATTAAAAAGGATAAAATGCCTCAGCTATGGCCGAATATTATAAGCGTTGGCTGGAAGGACAGCAGCAATACAGTGGATGAAAAGTACTGCGCATTAGGTCAGCGGAATGAAGCGACACTTGCCGGACTTATCGAAACTGTAAATTTTCATAAAACCATTGGTAAGGCCAATGTTGCAAACCGGGTTGTCCAGCTGAATGATTATTTGAAGGAGCAAATCAGAACTAAAATTCCTGCCATAACATTCCTTACGCCAATTTCGCCGGAACTGAGTGGCGGCATTACCAATATTAATCTGCCCGGCAAAAAACCTGCCGAAATCAGCCAAAAACTTTACGATCTGCATGGCATCGCAACAGCACCAACCGGCGGAATCCGGATTGCACCACACATTTATAATTCATTAAGTGATATTGACAAGCTGGTCAGCGCTTTGCAGACACTGGCTGTTTAGATACCAGCAATAACGGTCAAAATCGAAAATAGAATATTTTAAAGATTGTGACCGCTTTTACAAATCAGGACTGTTGTTTTTCTAATGCTACAAAATCTTCACGAACCGGGGTGAAGCAGTCAATTACCTTACATTCAGTTAAAGCTTTGGCTGAATGCGGTGCCATTGATGGTATGAACGCCGCCATACCTTTTGTCAGTAATTGTATTTCTCCGTTAATATTGAATTCAAGCTCACCTTCCAGAACGTGGCAGCACTGTTCGTGAATATGACTGTGCTCCGGTAAATCTGTACCGTTTTGAATTGTAAAATAGCCAAAAGTCGAGTTCTCCGTATGTGCCAGCGTACCGGAAATGCCATCCCATATCTGCACAACTTTACCCGAATTGAAATTTATAAATGCCATGACAAATTGCTTTAATATACTTTGTGCAAAGTAGCAAAAATACAAATGTGTAATCAGAAGAGATGAAATATAAATGAGGACGACTAAATCCACCGTTAGATATTATCCTATTCTGGCTTTTTTCCCTAAATTGGACTTTGGCTTTCCTAAATATTACGAATGAGTTCGCAAACGACAAAAAAATATACGCTGGCACTTTTCCTATCCGGTTTTTCCATTTTTGCTTTTGGGCAAATGCCAAAAAAACATATTCAAAACGCGAACTATGTAAACAGCCGTGCTCCCTTGCGTCAGAATACGTATCTGGAATTGCCTTTGGGTTCAATTAAACCGCAAGGCTGGCTTAAAGAAATGCTTGTGCGCCAAAAAAATGGTGCAACGGGAAATCTCGATAGCCTATATCCGCTTGTCATGAACCAGAGAAATGGCTGGCTTGGAGGCGATGGCGATCAATGGGAACGTGGCCCATACTGGATCGACGGACTTTTGCCGCTGGCGTATATTCTTGACGATAAAGATTTGATTGCCAAAACAAAACCCTGGGTAGAATGGGCCATAAACAGCCGTCAGCCGGATGGATATTTTGGGCCATCTAAGGATTACGAAAGCGAAGCAGGATTGCAAAGAGATAACAGTCGTGACTGGTGGCCGAAAATGGTTATGCTGAAAATCTTAAAACAGTATTATTCCGCGACGGGCGATCAGCGGGTTATTACTTTGATGACGGAATATTTCAAATATCAACTCAAAGAACTTCCAAAAAATCCGCTTGACCACTGGACTTATTGGGCCAAATTCAGAGCCGGAGATAATCTGATGGTCGTGTACTGGCTGTACAATATTACAGGTGATAAATTTTTACTTGATCTTGGTGACCTTCTTCATAAACAGACTTTTGATTATACAAATGCATTTTTAAACACCAATCTTCTATCGACATCGGGAAGCATTCATTGCGTAAATCTGGCGCAGGGAATCAAGGAGCCGGTAGTCTATTATCAGCATCATCCGGAACAAAAATATCTGGATGCAACAAAAAAGGGTTTTCAGGATTTGCGAAAATTTAACGGTCTGGCGCACGGTTTGTACGGCGGCGACGAAGCCTTACATGGTAATAATCCAACACAGGGATCTGAATTATGCAGCGCAGTTGAAATGATGTTTTCCCTGGAAAGCACGCTGGAAATTACAGGAGATGTTGACTATGCGGATAAAATTGAAAAAATCGCTTTCAACGCATTGCCAGTGCAGGTAACAGACGATTACATGGGCAGACAATATTTTCAGCAGGCCAACCAGGTTATGGCAACACGTCTGATGCGGAATTTTGCTGATAATCATGGAGGAACGGATCTCTGTTACGGATTGCTAACGGGTTATCCGTGCTGTACTTCAAACATGCATCAGGGCTGGCCAAAATTCACACAAAATTTATGGTACGCTACGGCAGATCAGGGTGTTGCTGCTTTGGTTTATTCTCCCAGCGAGGTAAAAATGAAGGTCGCGAATGGAACGGAAATATCATTTAAAGAAGAAACAAATTATCCGTTTGAAGAAAATATCAGATTCACTTTAACGACTGATGAAAAAGTAAAAGCACTTTCTTTTCCCTTTCACCTGCGTATTCCCGCATGGTGTAAAACGGGCGTAATTAAAGTGAATGGTAAGATCATTCAGGAAAGCAAAGGACAGCAAATTGTAAGAATTAACCGTCAATGGAAGTCTGGTGATGTGGTAGAATTATCGTTGCCCATGCATATTTTCCAGAACGAGTGGTTTGAAAATTCTATCTCCGTTGAACGCGGCCCGATTACTTATGCATTAAAAATCGGTGAGGAAAGTAAAAATATTGTGAATGAAAAAGATCCGGTGGATTATGGTAAATCTTACATGGAAATCCGTCCCACTACACCTTGGAATTTTGGAATTTTCAAAGTCCCGGAAGAAAAACTGGATGATCTTTTTAAGATTGAAAAAACTGGTGTAACGACAAATTATCCATGGAATCTTGAAAATGCGCCACTAATTATGAGATCAAAAGCAAGGCGGATTCCATCATGGAAACTATACAACGAAATGGCCGGCCCGATTCCCTTCAGCAAGATTTACAATATGGAAAACAGCCCCGAAGAGGAAGATATAATTCTTGTTCCCTATGGCTGTACCAAACTGCGAATTTCTCAATTTCCTGTTATAAATCGGACGAAAAACAGGTAAGATGATTCTTTCGAATAATTCTAAATCTGGTTGGAAAAGGTTACTAAATTGATTTCCTATAAATTATTACATATCTTTATAATAGATATTTCTCACTTTACTTAATTTAAATTATCATGAAAAATTATTTGAAACCGCCTCATCTTAACCCTCTCAGAATAGCTACACTTTTTTCATTTAAATCTCTGGTTTTCAATAGTAAAATCTATAACTGGACTTTAATTTGAAGTAACTCAAGCAGCATAAATAATTTAGCGGCATAGGTCTTGTCTGACGTCAGGATGATGCCACTTATATTGCTTTCGTATTTGTAATTCGGATCACTGGTCGAGATTGTCAATTTATTGCCAATTATTTCCGGGGGACGGAAATTTTTTGTCGCTGTAAATGAAGCATTTTACTGCCTGGTTACAGACAGCATATTATGGTATGGAAAAAGCTGATGAAATGATTAATTCTTCATTTCATCGGAATGAATGCTGCTGACTAACCATCAGTTTGAAATTATAAATGTTGCGCATGACTCACCTTACGGCATTGTCGTAGAGACTGAATAGCATTGCAAGTGCCAGCTTAAAAATTTAAATAACCCCTCTTTAAGATGATAACTATTGCCCTCGTGGATAAACATCCGGTTATGCGTATCGGCCTGAATGCTTTACTCAAGGATAACTTCAATGATATATTGATCCTGGAATCATCCTGCATGACCTCTTTTCTGAAAACCAATGCAAAAAGTGACGTGACAATTCTTGGAATTAATCCTGATTCCAACGCCGGAAATCTTCGTTTTCTGAACAATCTAGATAATAAAGATGCATTTGGACCAATCATTGTGTACGACGAAGAGCCCCGCCCCTACCTGGCAATTTCATTTTTGAAGGCTGGTGTTATGGGCTATCTTTCCAAACAAAATGACGAATCAGAATTGATCGAATGCATTACGGATGTATTGATTGGAAACCGGTATTTGTGCAAAGAAATTTTGGGCACAAACCGTGATGTGTCCGCCTTTGAAAAAACGACCAGGTTAAAGGAAAACAGCAATCTCACTTTCCATGAATATGAAATAGCCCAATATATTTGTCAGGGTGTAAATATTTCTGAAATCGCACAAATCTTTGACAGAAAAACGTCCACGATCAGTACTATTAAAATGAGAATCCTCAAAAAACTGAAAGTGAATAATGTTCTGGAACTGCGCAACCTTATGCTGGTTAATGAGACAGGAACATGCAGCTGAAAACTTATAACCAAAGTAGGACAGAACACTAACCAGAATTCAAACGTTTATAAATGCTCGGTAATAATTCGAGTCATCATCGTCAAAAAATGGGTTATCACGTCTAGAAATTATTTTAGGATCAAAAATTGAGCTTTTCAACAAAATAATCTGAGCTTTTGAACAAAAAGATCGTTGGTAATCCACTCTACCTTTGTCTTACAAAATAAAAACAGAAACAATGACAAAGGTATGGTTTATTACAGGAAGCTCCCGCGGATTGGGACGTAACCTGACAGAAGCAGTTCTTGAAAAAGGAGATAAAGTTGTAGCAACCGCCAGAAATACGGGACAATTAAATGATTTGTTGGAAAAGTATCCCGAGCAGATTTTCCCGGTAAAACTTGACGTAACTAACCTTGAAGAAATTTACCAGTCTGTCGCCGATGCCACAGCTCATTTCGGCAGAATAGATGTATTGGTGAACAATGCAGGATTTGGAATTATCGGCGCCGCAGAAGCATTTACGGATGAGCAATTCAGAAGTCAGCTTGATACAAATTTATATGCGCCTATTGAAATTACCCGTGCCGTTTTACCGCATATGCGCAAGCAACGTTCCGGACGAATTCTGCAAATAAGTTCCATTGGCGGACGTGTAGGAAATGCGGGTTTAACGATGTATCAGGCGGCAAAATTCGGTCTGGGTGGTTTTAGCGAGGCTTTGGCAAAGGAAGTTTCTCCATTGGGAATTTTTGTAACCTGTGTAGAACCAGGCGGATTTCGTACAGATTGGGCTGGCGCATCTATGAGTTATGCTCCTAAAATTGAAGGATATGAAAAAACAGTGGATCAGAGAGCCGACTTTATTTCAAGCGGCAATTTTATTCCGATGGGTGATCCGGAAAAGGCAGCCAAAGTAATGGTTGACCTGATTGAACACCCCGAACCTCCCGTTCATCTGGTATTAGGAAGTGAAGCCATAGGCATCTTAAAACTCGCCGACGCAGCCAGAACCGCAGAAATGGAAAAATGGTTGTCAGTCAGTATCTCCACAGATCATCATGAGGCTGTTAATTTCCTGGAAACCGAACTTGGCAAGCAATTTACAGAGTCAGCGGAAAAATAAATCTTTCAGTAAAAAAATTTGTTGATGAATAGTGATTGGCGGCAGGCATTCAGTTCCGGCTGAAATCAGAAAGCCGATCACTATTCTCATCATGCATGATCAATATGAATGCTTCTGAAAAAGACAAAAGATTTCCGCATATTTTATACTCCTGTTACTCTCACAAAAGCGGAGAGGGAGAGCAATTTATAGCAGACCACATTTTCGGTTTTATTATTTCCGGTGAATCCGAGATGTATCTCAACGGAAAAAATTATCTTTTCAAAGCGGGTGATTTCCGGTTTCTGCGTAGAAACCAACTGACAAAATATGTAAAACTTCCGCCTGTGGGAGGAGAGTATAAATCCATTTCCATATCCATGGATCAAAATACCCTTCGCAGTATCAGTGAAGAAAATAATGTGACAGTGGATAAACCCTATACCGGCGAAAACGCTCTGCTTTTAAAACCTAACCGTTTGTTCACCAATTATATGGAATCATTGTCTCCATATCTTAACGGAACAACAGAAATCAGTAAAGGGCTTACCTCGTTAAAAGTTAAAGAAGCAATTCTGATTTTGCTGGAAACCAATCCCGAATTGAAAAATATTCTGTTTGACTTTACCGAACCCGGAAAGATTGATCTTGAAGCTTATATGAATGAGCATTACAGATTTAATGTAGATCTCAACCGTTTTGCCTACCTCACAGGCAGAAGTCTGGCTGGCTTTAAAAGGGATTTTGATAAAATATTTCACATTTCCCCAAACCGCTGGCTGCAACAAAAGAGACTTGACGACGCCTATTTTTTGATCAAGGAAAAAGGTCTGAGATCATCCGACGTCTATCTTGAAGTCGGTTTCAAAGACTTTTCACATTTTTCATTTGCCTTTAAAAAAGCGTTTGGAATATCACCTTCCAGATTAGCCTGATCAGGTTTTGTGACGTCTGATTGATTCGTCCAGTAATATTAAAAACAGAAAACCACTGGTTAGATCCGGTGGTTTTCTGTTTTTGACCCACCCAATTAAACAGAGATTTTACTACGATATCTACAAAGAAATTACTACACAAGGCATCGGCTTACTCTACAAATAGATACTGTTTATCAATCTACATTTGTGCTAAAATAATGAGACAAGGGAATCATATTTATTTTATAACAATATATAAAATACCTTGTCTGTCAATAAGATACAATTTCAATCAAACCTCATCTATTTTACTCAAATGACAAGAAAACTACCATTTTCTAAGAAACATTTTGCAGTTACATTGGTATCTGCAATCATCTTTACATCATCAACGTTATTCGCTCAGGTGAAAATCGGAGCTAACTCTACAACCATTGGAGCTAACTCAAATCTTGAAGTTGAAGCTACAAACGGCAACAAAACGGCAGTCACAAAAGATGCCGGAAAACTTGTTGTTGATGGCAATGCACAAATAAAAACCTTACCAGCCGCTGCCTTGACTGACAAGAGTGTTGCCGCAGATGCCAGTGGAAATCTTACTTTGAGAAGCAACATAACCATTGCACCTCTTGGATTATTGACAGGCTCTACCCGTTATACAAGTGATCAGGTTAATGTTGCAGTTAATGCCGTGAGAACCGGTAATGTTGTATGTCTTGAAGGCAACATTAACGCTTTGGTAACATTAGCTCCAAACGAAAACGGAAACGAATTCAGAATAGCGCTTATCCCTGCTGGTTACACACCCAGAGTTGTACAGCAAGGACCAAGCGGAGGGAATTTCGGACCTCAGCACGCTGATGCATGGGAAATTTACACACCTATCATTTACACAAACGGAGCCGTAGGATTTTATCTTCCTGATGCAGAATTCACTGCCGGACACAATGTCTCTTTAAACGGAGTATGTTATATAGTTAATTAATGCTGTACCGACTTTCCAAACCGAAAAGAGGAAAATCATTATAGACTTATAACGCAACAGAAATGAAAATATATAAAAAATCTTCCAGCACCTTATGCAGGTTTTGGATAAGTTCAATATTTCCCTTGCTGGGATTACCACTATTTACCAACGCCCAGCAAGCAAGCCAGGGAAATACGACTGTTTTCGGTGGAGCAGAAATTACCGTTTTCGGAGCTCATAATTTCCTTACCGGCGGTAGTGGCACACAGCCTGGTATTATCAAAACCATACGGACTTCTCCTTTTGGCATATTAAGATTTGGTCCTGCTGCTACACAAACTGCCGCAGATGATGCCAATCATGTAGATGGTTACGTTTCTAAAATTGGTAATGCTGCATTCACTTTCCCTACCGGAAACGGGACTGATTTGCGTACATTGAGTATTTCTGCTCCGTCCACCGTCACTTCACAAGTTACGGTTGCCTGGTTTAGCGGAAATCCGGGGACGGTCAGCGATCCTTCGGATGCATCAACGCATAGTATTACTTCTCTTGGCGGTTCATTAACCTCGATAAGCCAGGCTGGCTTCTGGGACTGGATTCCGGTGGCAGGGACATTTTCAGGATTAAATATTACAGCTTCCATTCCGGATCTGACCTCCTACTCAGCTGCCGCCAATCTTCGTCTGGCAGGATGGAATGGGTCACAATGGGTAAGTTTAAGTACAAACGGCAATGCCACCGGAAATACAGAAGGAAGTACAATAACAGGAACGATTCCCGCAACAGGGACTATTTCTGCACTTGCTATTGGAAGTGTTTCGCCACTGGCAGTTGATCCCGTTACATTTGCGTGCAGTACCACTTCCTACCAGGTTGTTGGTGAAGGCTCATTTTCAAGACTTTACGAATATAATATTGTTACGGGTGAAAGAAACAGCGTCGCCCTTCTGGATCATTATGTGAATGCGATCGGATTTAACAATGTCGATAATCTTATCTGGGGATACGCACCAAATACAAATGAGGTCGTACGGATAGACGCCGCAGGCACAACAACCCCATACATCATTCCTGATCTCCCGCAAAGTGCTTATAATGTAGGGGATGTGTTGAATGGAGGCTATTTATTTCTCTATGCACAAGGTTCAGCCAGTTATTATGTTGTAGATATCGATCCGTCACGCACCGCGACTTATCTTAAACTGGTAGATCCCACAGCGGCTTATGCATTGGAAGCTGCTCCTTTTGGAACAGCAATAACTCCAATTGGAATTACAGACTGGAGTTACAGTCCACAGACCGGACTATTCTACACTTTACAAAATGGTTCAGCTGCCATTACAACACTCAATCCGGCAACCGGCCAGCTTACCATAGCGTCGACACCCGTGACGGGTGCAGATATTACGAGCGATGCGGCTGCTTTTGGAGCTACTTTTCTGGATAATGCAGGTAATCTTTACGCCTTCTCAAACGGTTCCGGGAAATTCTACAAGATTAATCTCGCTTCAAACACGGCCACATTTATGTCAACTTCTACACCATCAGGTGCTAATGATGGTGCAAGATGCAATCTGTCGGAGGTAACGCCAGCAGTTCCTTTTTCATGTACCACCAGTTCTTATCAGGTAGCGTCGACAGGATCATCCGTACCTTCAACACTTTATCAGTACAACATCACAACGGGTGTGCGTACCTCGGTGGCTACACTGGACCGTTACGTCAATGCAATTGGATATAACAATGTTGACAACCTGATGTGGGGATATGCACCCAATACAAATGAAGTTGCAAGAATTGACGCATCGGGCGCAGTAGCGGGTTTTATAATTCCAAATCTGCCCAAAATATCGTATAACGTTGGAGACGTCATGAATGGTGGATATTTGTTTTTATATTCTCAAAACAACGGGAGTTTCTATGTGGTAGATGTCAATCCTGCACGCCCGGCTACCTATCTAAAACTGGTAGATCCAACGGCTGGTTATGCGGCAGAAGTAGCACCGTATGGTACCACAATGTCAGCACTTGCAATAGCTGACTGGAGCTACAATCCAAAAGATGGCTTGTTCTACGCCCTGCAAAGTTTTACAGCAATATTGGCCACACTTGATCCGGCTACGGGAACAGTAACCAGGAAAACAGATGCACTTACATCAACCGGAGCCAGTATTACCGGCGACGCACAATCTGGTTTTGGAGCTACTTTCCTTGATAATGAAGGTAATCTTTATGTCTTTGCAAATGGCAGCGGAAATTTTTACCGGATCAATGCTGCGTCCAACACAGCGCTGTTGATGTCAACTTCCATTGCTTCCATTGCAAATGACGGCGCACGCTGTAATTTGGCTGCCCCGATTCCGCTGCCGGTAACACTTGTTAGTTTTACTGTGGAGAAAAACGTATCAGAAAGCCCTTTCGCATTGCTGAAATGGACAACTTCTTCCGAAACTAATTCGGATTATTTTGAAATTGAGCGCAGTGAAACCAGTAAAAACTGGAATACCATTGGAAAAATAATTTCCAATGGTGAAAGCAGTGCAACTCTAAGTTATTCCTTTAAAGATACGCAGCCAAAATCAGGAGAAAATCTTTACCGTTTACGCATGGTAGACAAAGATGGTACTTTTGCTTTCAGCCGTATTCAAAGTGTAACTTTTGATGAAACAAGTTCAGATTTGTCAGTTTACCCAAATCCATCGACTGATAAATTATATATCCGGGATTATAGTACTGTAAAAAATATTACGATAAGCAATCTTAACGGAACACCAGTTTACCAATCAATATCGTTTGCGTCTGGCAATGGTTTTATTGATCTTACCAACTTTCCACAAGGAATGTATTTTGTAAAAATATCACGTGCTAATGGTATTTCAACTACTCATAAAGTACTGATTGCCAAATAAAAAAAACTATTTTAGAAAAGCAGGAATCACAAAACCCTTCCAATTTTATTGGAGGGGTTTTACTTTAAATGCCAAACAGAAATATTCCCACTTTTAATAACTGAGCGTTTTGAATAACATTAACCAGATTAGTGTTTAGTCCAAATCTTAAAATTAGAATATCAAAAAAGCAAAAGATTTTTTGATATGAAAGTACTTTTATATATTTACAAAAGTACTTTCATATATAGTCACTATGTCAGATCAAATCACACAAATCGGATTTCTTGCCGGAGCAACCAGATTTCGCCGGATCAGTGAAAAATTGCATGTTGACGGAGACAAAATTTACAAAGACAACAATGTCGATTTCAAGGCCAGCTGGTTTTCTGTTTTCTATATCTTATCAATCTCAGAAGAGGCTAAAACGGTTGTCGAGCTTGCAGAGGAAATCGGTTTTTCTCATATTACGGTTAAAAATGTAGTCAGGGAATTGGAGACAAACGGACTGGTCACCGTTGTTGAACATCCAAAAGATGGCAGATCAAAACACATTTCAATTTCTGATGCCGGGAAAATACTTTTAGAAAAGCTGCGCATAATCTGGAATGATTTCTCCCTCGCGCTCAAACAAGTTCTCCACGCCGGACATCCGGATTTCCTGAATATTATCAACCGGATTGACCATGCTATATATAAAACCCCGATTCATGAAAGAGCAAAATTGATAGGTAAAGATGAGCCGCTGTTAATTCTGGATTACAAACCTTCCCTAAAAAAATATTTTTACGATCTGGCAGGAAACTGGCTGCTCGGTGTATTAAACGGTGTTTTGGAAGAAGAAGACCAATACACCCTCCACAACCCTGACAAAGCGTACATCGAAAAAGGTGGTTTTTTATTTTTTGCAATGTACCAAAATAAACCTGTCGGTGTGGTGGCCTTAAAACGTCTCAACGAAGACACTTTTGAATTTGCTAAATTATTTATCGATCCGGAAGCGCGTAAACTCGGTATTGCAACTAAGCTTATTGAAAGATGTATCTCCCGCTGCAAAGAAAATAATGTAAAACAGCTTTGGCTCCAAACCACAATGTCAATGCCGCAAGCACATAAATTATATTACAAATTAGGCTTCAGCGACCAGATGGCTCCACCTCAAATGGACGTTTTAAAACGAACGGAGAAGATCATGGTCATGGAAATGTAAATGATTCAAGTTTTACACCTTATGCCATAATTTTTATTTAAATAATTGTAAAACATATATTTGAAACTCCTGTTTTACTTTAATAATTACTTAGTATTTATCTTGGTATAGTAATTTTTTATTATTCAAATGATATTTATTTTCCACCTCTTACAACGTTATTTCCCCTAAATGGTGTCCTATACCTAACCGCGGAAAATAAATGGCTTTCAATAGACCTACGGAAATTGATTTAACAATTAAGATTCACAATGGCCATATTTCACCACAAAAAAATTATAAGAATTGTAAATATTAATCTTCTAATGGTTACATATTCTACACAAATTCATAAATTTGTCTGACAAAAACGAATACTCACCCTCAATAATAAAATTTGAAAACGTACTTACTTCTGCTAAATATAATACTGGGAATTCTCTCTCATTTGAATAAATCAGTCATTTGCCAAGGCTCATATGTGTATCGAAGCCAAAAATTATTCAACAACCCTAAGATTTAAAGTGCCATTGCCAGTTACCGATAATCATCTAATAGCTGCATATCTGTGACTCTGGTTAATAATAAGTTAAGCCCTGGCAAACTATTTGTTCCAGGTACCCTTTAAAAGAACCTAGCCCTGCACAAAATGATATTTTATAACTGGATAAGAATAAATTTGTTTAAAATTTCGGCAGCGATCAGCTTACTTTCTTCCTTGATTTTAATTATTATTAAGGTCTATTTTTCTACGAGTTTTCTTCCGGATATATCTGGAAGTGAAGCGAGTACTATTTTCCCAATTCAGTTTCTTACGGATAACCGACCGATATATACCGATCCGGAATTGGCTCCGTTTCGTTTTACCCAATACACACCTTTATATTTTTTTATCATCAGTCTGTTTTTAAAAATTAACGGCTGGCTTCCAAATGATGTGCATAAGGTTTTTGTAAGCAGCCGGTTTGTTTCCATTATGCTTACAGTTTTAGCGTCTCTCTCCGTGGCGTTTATCCTGACCAGATTGACAAAACGAAAGAGGATAACCGGAATACTAACGGCATGTCTTGTATTTCAGATTCTGGCCTTTTGGATATTAACCAGCTCCCGGCCCGACAGCCTTGTCGTATTACTTACTACATTATACGTAACTGTTGTTTTTAAAGCAATAACATCTGCATCTAGGAATGATTTATGGTATATCCTTGCTATTTTTATTTCTGTCATGGCATTTTTCGTAAAACAAAGTGGCACCATACATGCCATCGCGCTCGGTCTTTTTTGTATTTATGAAAGTCAGTGGAAACTTTTGGCAAAACTAATTCTTGCGGGAGTGGCATTCTTTGCACTCTATCTTGCTATTTTACCTATAAATTCGATCCCTGTTTTCTTTGCAAACATTGTTGGTGGAGTCGAAAATTCCATCAGCTGGGACTGGTTTTATGACTGGACATTAGAAAGATTTCTACTACAATTTGCTCCGCTCATTATTTTTAATTTCATCATTACATTTTATTCCCTGACTAATCGGGAATCGGCATTTTACCGCTTCCTGGCCATTGTCAGTTCCATATTCTTTTTATTTGCCACTGCCACAGCTTTCAAAGTGGGTGCAGGAGTTGGGTATTATCAGGATTATCTGATCATTGCAGTTATCCAAATCACGCTGTTTTTCACAGAACCAAAACGGACAAATTTATTTAAATCAAACATACTACGAGCACTTCTTGCCTCTTATCTGGTCATTGTCGCCGTTCATTGCACGCTTTTTGTATATATGGCTTATCATAAGCAGCCTCATAGTTTATATACTGATCAATATTTTAAAGAAAGAGAAGTAGCAGAATTTATTACCAATGAAAAAAAATTGACCGATAAAGAATGGGTATATGTTTGTGATGCAGATAATTACCAGAATGTTTATCTTAAACACTTCTTGTTTAGAAATATATTGCTGCCTTTTACCGACGTTGTTTACCTTGCCGACAGAAACAAGATTTTCGATTTTCAGAATTTCAGAAACATGGTAAAGGAAAAAAAGATCAGATTTGTTGTGGTAAAAAGCGGTGATGTTCCAACAAATGTTCTTGGCTACGAATTTCAGGGTTTGAAAAAGATCAAGACGATTGATAAGTACGATGTTTACGAACAGTAATGCCATTGGGCATCGTTAAAGACATATCAATTTTTCTCTGATATTTAAACGGATTTTGTATAAAATTCCAAAAAACTGTCTATTTCAAATGTCGCGAATCATTTTTGGCAAACTGCTGATTATAATCATTTTGCATCTACGGGTATTTCAGCTCAATCTGTCAAACAGCTGGTTCAGGTTAAAACCGACAGCCTGAATTTGTTTGATAGCACAAGAAAACGGCAGGTTCCGGTCATGCTTTATTTACCTAATACAACAAAAATCAGAAAGCAAAAACTGGTCATTTTTAGTCATGGTTATTATCAAAATATGCCTGGTGGGAATAAACAGGCATCATATCTGACCGAAAATCTGGCCTCTCACGGATATTTCGTTGCCAGTGTCCAGCATGAATTACAAACAGATGACCTAATTCCGGCAACAGGAATTCCGCAAGTTGTGCGACGACCATTTTGGGACCGGGGAGCAGATAATATTTTATTTGTGATCAATGAAATAAAAAAATCTTATCCGGATCTAGATTTCAAAAACATAACATTAATCGGACATTCGAATGGCGGAGATATGACGGCTTTGTTTCCACAAAAATATCCAGGTATAATCAGTAAAATAATCACGCTGGATAACAAAAGAATGGCTTTACCCCGAATAAAAAGTCTGAAAGTATATTACTCCGTTCAAGCGATCAGTCCGCAGATGAAGGTGTGCTGCCATCGACGGAAGAGCAAAACCAATTTGCGATAACCATTATTAAACTGCCTGATACCATTCCTAACGACATGGACAATCATGGAACAAAAGCACAGCAAAAAGAAATAAATGACTATGTTTTGCGATTTTTGAGCGAATAACTTTTTTGTGAAAACGTTAAGCTTACCTGCAAAAAAAAACAGAAAACCAGATAAAGGATTTCGTTAAATTTATATTTTTGTTTTCTCTCAAAAAGATTACTTTCAGTCAGAAATATACTATGCTCAACCTGGTCCGAACCAACTCCGACGATAATGACTTCATCGCACTCGTGAAAAAACTTGATGCCGATCTGGCACAGAGAGATGGCGCTGATCATACATTTTACTCCCAGTTCAACAAAATTGATAAAATAAAACACGCCGTCGTGGCTATTGAAAATGACGAACCTGTTGGCTGTGGTGCGATGAAAGAATTTATGCCGGACAGCATGGAAATGAAACGCATGTACACCGCACCACAAGATCGCGGTAAGGGAATTGCAACTGCTGTTTTGACAGAATTAGAAAATTGGGCAGCCGAATTGTCCTATACAAAATGTGTTCTGGAAACGGGGAAAAGACAGCCGGAAGCAATCAAACTTTATGAAAAAAACGGCTATAAGAGAATTCCTAATTACGGTCAGTATATAGGAATAGACAATAGTGTCTGTTTTGAAAAAGAATTGAAAAAATGAAAGGCTTAAATGATATGCTGCAATTGGGGCATCCGCTTCTTTATGAAGTTTGTGAACCCGTTTTACAAACAGAATTGCCAATGGTAAAAAAATGGGTAGCCGATCTGGATAATGTTATGAGAGAAATCAGGGCAAAATATAATTTTGGCCGGGCTATTGCGGCGCCTCAGCTCGGAATTATGAAAAGGCTGATTTACATGCAAATCGATAAACCGGTTATTTTTATCAATCCTGAATTTAGCGAATTAAGTGATGAAATGTTTGAGCTTTGGGACGACTGTATGAGTTTCCCCAATCTGTTAGTCAAAGTAAAGAGACATAAAAGTTTGACAATCAAATACCTTGATGAAAACTGGCAGCCTCAGGAATGGAAAATGGCTGATGATTTATCAGAATTACTGCAACATGAATATGACCATTTGAATGGCATCTTGTGCACCATGCGAGCGATTGATGATAAATCGTTTAAGTGGCGGGGGTAGGGAAATGGTTGTGGATGGATATCCAAAAGAATATTATTATATTCGATCTAATTAATCAAAGAAAAAGATGAATACTATAAGAATAGATATTTTGAATCCAAAAGCTGAAAAATTATTAGAGGATCTGGCTGACCTAGATTTAATCGCTATTCAGGATTCATCAAAAAATGGCTTTGCATCTATTTTGGAAAAACTTAGAACAAAGGCTAAAAATATCCCCTCACTTGAAGAAATAACAGCGGAGGTGGAATTAATAAGAAGCCAGCGCTATGCAAAATAATGCTGTAAGAATCATCTTGGATACCAATCTTTGGATAAGCTTTCTTATTACAAAGGATCTGTCTAAACTTGATGACATAATATTTTCAAAACGGGCTATCCTGATTTTCAGCTCGGAGTTACTTGAAGAATTTCTAGAGGTTGCTCAAAGACCAAAATTCCGACGTTTTTTCCCTCAAAAGGATGTTGAAGAAATTTTAAAAACAATTGAAGAGCATGCCGAATTTGTGTTTGTAACTTCAAAAATAGAAGTTTGCAGGGACCCCAAAGACAATTTCTTATTGGGGCTATCAATAGATGGCAGCGCGGATTTTCTTCTTACTGGCGACAAAGATTTGTTAGACTTAAATCCTTTTCAAAATACTTCAATTATTACAATTTCCGAATTTCTTCAAAACAATTAATACGGGCAAATTACCTAAACACTTATATGAAATCTTTTCCAAACAATATCTTAAAAGTAAGAATCAGGATAGTATTTTTTCTAACACTTACCTCATTCATAACCAACGCCCAACAAGCCAAAACCATAATCCCATTATGGAAAAACGGCCCTCCCGATTTCGAAGTAAAATCAAAAGAGGCCGAATCTGCCAAGGATTATTGGGTGAAAAATATTCACAATCCCTCTCTTCAGGTATTTCTCCCGCCCGCAGGAAAAGCCAACGGAACAGCGGTTGTGATTTGTCCTGGAGGCGGCTTCCGATTACTTGTTTATAACGCCGAAGGTACGGAGCCAGCTGAGTATCTGGCCAAACTTGGCATTACGGTTTTTGTATTGAAATATCGTCTTCCAAGAGAAGAAGGCTCTCCATATTCATTGGAAAAGCAACCTCGTGAGGACGGATTGCGGGCTATCCGGCAGGTTAGAAGCCTGGCAAAAGAATATGGAATTGATAATAACCGCGTTGGAATGCTTGGATTTTCCGCTGGTGGTGAGGTTGTTGCAGCCGTTGCCTATGAATCAGGAAAAGGTGATGCGGCCGCAAAAGATCCCATTGACCGCTTAAACGGAAAACCTGATTTTCAAATGCTGATTTATCCAGGACCTCTGGGAATTCCGGATGTTGTTCCTCAGGATGCACCGCCTGCATTTTTGCTCGCCGCAAATGATGACCCTTGCTGCTCAGTCACTACAACAAGCTTACTGGTAAAATATCGTGAAGCGAAACGTCCGGTGGAAGCGCATTTGTACACAAAAGGTGATCACGGATTCAACATGGGAAATCGCTCTCCCTGGCAAAGTATTAAATCCTGGCCGCAGCGCATGGCAGATTGGTTAGGTGATAATGGTTATCTCGAAAAGGCTAAACCCTAATTGTTCAGTTTTAAAAAAGATCAGTTTATTCTGTTAAAGCTTGCGGCATATTTTTTCTATCTTTAAGTAACTGATGCTAACTTACAACAGTATGGGAATGACAAAACTTTCATATTTAATATGTCTTTTGTTTCCATTACAAATTCTTACATCCTGTAATGATGATACAGATAATGGAGTTTGTAATGCTGTATCGAACATTTCAGCAGATCCCGCCTGTCAAACGGGTAGCGGATTGAAATTAACAGCTGAACGTAACGGTGACCAAGTTGGAATTGAATGGATGATTTATGCCGTAAAAGATTCTGCTGCAAAGGGATATACCGAAACCGATTTAAAAATCCATGAAGTAACTACTACGCAGATAACAGTGCCCGATAGCATTTTAAAGAGGTATAAGACACTGATTGTAACAGCAGATGTAAATTGTTCAGGTTTGATTAAACATTCAATTCACTACTCTTTTGTACCTGCAATTTCCTCAACCGGCACTTGTAAAGTTTGGAAATTGAGCGCTCCTATCAACTGATCAGCTCGTTCAAGTCTGATAAAATTAAATTCCCGGATAAGTCATATTAATGAGAAAAGCATTTCTACAATTACACAGCGCCATCCTGCTGGCAGGTTTTACAGGAGTTTTTGGAAAGCTGATAACGCTTAATGAAGGATTGCTCGTCTGGTATCGAATGCTGATTTCAGGAATTTTACTCTTACTGATTCTAACATCATCGGGAAAACTTAAAACAATTTCGATAAAGGATTTTGCGCGCATCGCACCTGTTGGCTGCCTGCTCGGACTGCATTGGATATTTTTTTATGGTAGTATTAAGTATTCCAATATTTCGGTCGGGGTAGTGTGCTTTTCACTGACTGGATTTTTCACTGCTGTTCTTGCACCGCTAATTAATAAAAGGAAATTTGTCTTTTCCGAGCTTTTTCTCAGTAGTCTGACACTACTGGGAATCGCATTAATTTTCAGTTTTGATTCCAAATATCGCCTTGGAATAGGTCTTGGCGTTATTTCTTCACTGTTGGTCGCGTTTTTCACAATAGCCAATGAACGGCTCGCCCACGTTTATAAAAGTGAAACAATTACCGTCTTTCAAATGATTGGCGGAAGTATTGGTTTGGCGGTTGTCATGCCATTTTATCTGCATTTTTTCCCGGTTGCTACCATGCTGCCTTCTTGGTCCGACACCGGTTATCTTGTCTTGCTTTCTTTATTTTGCACTGTACTTTTATATATGCTTTTAACGGAAGCTTTGCACAAAATCCCTGCTTTTACGGTGAATCTTAGCTTCAATCTTGAACCGGTTTACACCATAATCCTAGCCATTTTTCTTTATAAAGAAAACCGTGAACTCAACTGGGCATTTTACGCCGGACTCGGATTAATTATACTTTCAGTAGTATTACAAATGGTCAAAGTGATTTCCGACAATAAGAAGTCGCAAGCGCTTATTTTACCTTAATTCCCGAACTTTGAAGTGGATTAATAGTGCCAATATCCGTTTTTTTATTAATCGATTTCCCGCAATTTGTCTTAAATTGTTTCATTAACTCCTGATTACTATAATACGTTATTTAAATTCTACCTTATGAAGAAATTGTATGTTTTATTTCTGATCTTTTCCATTTCCGGACTTGCTCAGGCGCAGCAAAAAGAAAAAATCAAAGTCAGTGATTTGACAAAAGTGAAGCAGGTCGGCAACATTGCTATCTCACCGACAGAAAAACAAGCCATTTACACACTTTTAACTATTGAACCTCTCCCCGACTCTCCATTCGAATACGATTACCGCACGCATCTTTACCTGGTTGATCTTACAAATAAAAACGAACCTGTTGCTTTGACACACGGCACAGAAAGTGCGAGTGCTCCGGAATGGTCTCCGGACGGCAGTAAAATCGTTTTTTCCAGAAAAGTTAAAGACAAAACGCAGCTCTTTATTCTTCCCGTTAATGGTGGTGAAGCCTGGCAGCTATCAGATTTGAGCTATGGTGCCTCTAATCCAAAATGGTCTCCTGATGGAAGTAAAATCATGTTTTCGACCAGTCTTTCGATGGGAGAAATGTTGAAAGACTCCGTATTAAATCCTGGAAAAACGGTTCCAGTCTGGTCCATGGAAAAGCCTGGTTTTCAAAATAATAACTTTGTAAAAAAAGATAAATCCATCAAGGCAAATCCGGATGGAACCCTGGCGGAAATTCGTGCTTATCTGGATAAAGATGTGGAGGACAAAAAAGCCAAGGTGATCAACCGGCTTAACTTTCAGGGAGAATCTACAACTCAGCCCGAGCTTACTTTCACGCATCTTTACATGATCGAACCAAAAGAAGGCGCAAAAGCAAAACCGGTTACAAAAGGATTTTATAGCTATGGACAAGCGATCTGGACGCCTGATAACAAGATTATTCTTGTCACACAAGGTGACAGTCTGCAACATCCCGACCGCAGCAAGGCAAGCAGAATCATGAGCATGAACGCCGACGGAAGCAAAATATCCGTTCTTCTGAGCGATCCTGCTTACAGTTTCAGTCAGCCAACAATTTCAAAAGACAACAAATCTTTGGCTTATATCACTTCAATCGCGGCAGTGAAACCAGCCACGCTGGATCAAGGTCATATCGGAATATTAACATTGGGATCAGGTTCAAAACCTTACATTTCCAACTTTGACAGGATTGCTTCAAACCTTACCTGGACTGCCGATAGCAAATCTCTTTACTTTGCAGCAGCTTCCAATGGCGGTTTTCCAGTTTACAAATTAACTTTATCAAACAAGAAAATTGATCAGCTAACCGGTTATGACACGGGTATTAACAGTTTTGATATTTCTGCAACTGCCATAGTTTATTCCAAAACGGAGGTTGCTGATCCTTCTGAACTTTACACGGCCGATCTTGGCTTGAAAGCAGAAGTCAAACGCAGCAGTCATAACACTGAATGGCTCAAAGATAAATTGCTAAGCTATCCGGAAAAATATACGCTGAAAAACTCCAAAGGGCAGACGGTCGAATACTGGATCATGAAACCGGCGAAAATCGAAGCTGGTAAAAAATATCCGTTGGTATTACAAATGCATGGCGGACCTACTGCCATGTGGGGACCGGGAGAAATTTCCATGTGGCATGAGTTACAGTTCTTTTGCGCGCAGGGATACGGGGTGGTTTATGCAAATCCTCGTGGATCAGGAGGTTATGGGCTTGATTTCATGAAAGCTAATTTCCAGGATTGGGGAACCGGTCCGGCGGAAGATGTTTTGGCAGCAGCAAGTATGGCGGTTAAAGAATCATGGGCAGATACAGCTCGTCAGGTTATCACAGGCGGTTCTTATGCCGGTTACCTGACTGCCTGGATTGTTGGTCACGACAACCGTTTCAAAGCAGCACATTCACAACGCGGAGTGTATGAATTGACGACGTTTATGGGCGAAGGAAATGCATGGAGTCTTGTACCCAATTACTTTGGAGGTTATCCCTGGCAGACAGAAATTAAAAAAGTAATGGATGCCAATTCTCCTCAGACTTTCGTAGAAAATATTCATACGCCACTTTTGATCAAACATGGTGAAAACGATTTGAGAACAGGTGTTATTCAAAGTGAATTGTTATACAAAAGCTTGAAAATACTTGGTCGTGATGTGGAATATGTACGTATGCCAGGCGGAACGCACGAGCTTAGCAGAAGCGGAAATCCACGTCAACGTATCGACAGAATTCTAAGAATTTACGAATTTTTTGAACGGTACGTAGGAGAAAAATAGCGAAGAAATTTGAAATACAATTTGATAAAAAACAAAAACCCAGTTATCTCAAACAGACGAGATAACTGGGTTTTTGTTTTCTATTTTTATGATAACTATTGAAAAAAAGCACGCTTAGACCACTACATCAAAATTTCATTTCTGGCAGCAATTGGCGCCGGTAAATCTTTCTGACCGAGCATTTCCCGCAGATCTATTTCAATAGTCCGGCTCATTGATGTTATCGGAACATCATTCGGACCGCCTTCAAAAGGATTTTCTGTACTTTCTCCAACCTGTTCAAGAGAAGTAAAAACCCAGGAAACAATAACACTGAAAGGAATATTTAGCCAGATACCATATTCTCCCAATTTGGCAAATTCGTTCATCAAACCAAAGGGAATTAAAGCCACCAGCAAACGTATAAAAAAGAGATTGATACTGGCAAACTGACGCGGGTATGGAAAATTTTTAATACGCTCGCTTTTTCCCTGATGATCATACAGATCCTTCAAAATATTTTCCAGTTCAACATAACACAAGCTATCCAGATTTCCACTTTCGTTCAATTTCTTCAATGCATCAGATTGTAGTGCGATAATCTGGGTTGCACGATTTTTTGTGCTCAGGACATAACTGATTTCTTCTTCCGATAAAAATGGTTTTAACTCATCTCCAAGATTTTTCTCCCACTCCTCAACCGTATAATTAGCCTGGAATTCAATATTATAACTTTTCGTTTTAATATTTTCCCAGGATTTTGATTCTCGTAATTGAAAGCGAAAAGCTGTTAACCAGGCGATATGGCGGTAAATAATCTGTTGATGAATTTCCTTTTGACTGTCATCCTGCGTTCTGATATAACCTTTAACCATAATCCCGAGCGTCCGGCTGCTATTGACAATCCCGCCCCAGATCTGCCGCGCTTCCCAAAGACGGTTATAAGTCTGCGTATTTTTAAATCCCGCAATAAAGGAAGTCGCCGTACCGATCAGCGCGATAGGAACCCATGGAATTGTCAGCCAGGTAAAACCTGCCAATTTGAAAAGTAAAGTTGGAATGATTGCCCAAAGCAGCAGCCAATAAATCGTTCGGCGCGTCCAGAGCACAAACGTTTTTAATTTGTAGTGACTTCCAATATTCATGTGATTAATGATTTTGTCTGTGGTAGAAGACAATTTTTATTAAAATGCACACTAAACTACTGAATAAAATTTTTCGCCACCGTTCAAATGGTAATCCGATCCTGATAATATGATTTTTGCTACAACATTTTCAAGCCGGTTTTCTTGTTTCTATTGAAACTTAAAACCCAAAAGACTGCCCGATATAACGGAGCAGTCTTGATGATAAGCTTTAAAAATATTCTATTGCTGACGTTATTTTACTATTACTTACAAGGCACCTGCTTTAAAATAATTCCATCGAAATGCAGTTTTTCAGAATCAGCAAATACGATTTTCCCATTTTCTGTTTTCCGGTTGGCCAGGCCTTCCACAAACAAAGAATCCTTTTTAAGAAAAATCACTTCCTGAATCGACTCCGAACCCTTGACCATAAATGTACAGGTTGCTTTCAAAGTATCACCATACATTTTTCCCAGCAAAGAACCATTGCTGTGATCTTTTTCATAAAGTTTGTAACCCAAACTTCCCTTGACACTATCTCCAAACATCAAAGCATTTAAAAGAACCGTATCCTTCTTCACCACGGATGAATAACAAATATTGAAGGTGCTGTCCTTATCTGATGTTTTCATATTAACCGCAGAATGCTGTGTAGGGCCGGAATTACATGCGAACATCAGCATTATCGCGCAGGAGAAAAAT
Organism: Dyadobacter subterraneus; assembly: GCF_015221875.1. Taxonomy (NCBI): domain Bacteria; kingdom Pseudomonadati; phylum Bacteroidota; class Cytophagia; order Cytophagales; family Spirosomataceae; genus Dyadobacter; species Dyadobacter subterraneus. Next base: position 1,777,355 of record NZ_JACYGY010000001.1, on the reverse strand, counting down.
AGAATATAACAATATGTTTTCACTGGTTTAAAGATTAGTTGAGAATAAATCAGGTTAGCATAAAACCTGTTACAAAAATCTCTAAATCCGGTCGCTTAAATGCTGATCTTCTTACTTAAAAAGAAATGATTTTTATCAGGAATAATTTTCAACTGCATTAACCTTAAATATCTCCTCATCATATTATCAACTTTAAAAAGATGTTTTATAAATGAGTCTGTGTAGAGTAAAATACGCCGGTAGCAAAGCTTTCGAAGACACAATAATCCGCGTTATTCTTAATTTGATCTTTTTTCAAGTCTGTGGCTGGCTGACAAATACCAAAGTTCTGGTCCCGGGCTGATACTGATAACACCACTTTATTCCTATAAAAAATATTTACTCAATGGATATTTTACACAAAAAAGACAAGGAGGAAACTAAAAAAAAGCTAATCGCTGCGACAGGTGAAATTTTTATGACCAAAGGTTATTCAGCTTTAAAGGCATCCAGAATTGCCTATGTGGCTGGCGTGAGCAAAACCTTGATTTACAGATATTTTGGAAATGTTCAGGAGCTTTTTAAGGTGTACCTCTCTCAAAAAGATTTTTGGATATCTCTTGAAGATCATGTTGATGCGCTGCTCGAAGCAAACAGGCACGATTCGGGCCGGGAGCTTGCCAAGAGCATTCTGGAAAGTCAAATTGCCTATTTTTTTCAAAATAAGGAAATGCAGCAGATCATGCGTTGGCAGATCAGCGAACCCAATGTTATTGCCCGCAGCCTTGCAGATTCAAGGGAAAGATTGGGTGAAGAAATGCTTGGTATATCGGACCCGCATTTTAAAGATTCCGGTGTCAATTTCCGCGCGCTGCTGGCGGTGATCGTTCCGGGCATTTATTATCTTGTGCTTAATGCCAAGGTTAATGGCAGCACGTTTTGCGGAATTGATATCAATAAGAGCGAAGATATCAAAGAGGTACAAAAGGCCGTAAACCTGATGGTAGACTGGGCCTATGAAAAAGCTGGCAGCTGATATAATCTGCCTTGGTTAGGAATTTTGCAAACATGACCTGCATGCCGTTGAAACACGTGTTTCAACGGCATTTTTATTTTAAAAAACCGCTGGTCTCCTTCTTCCGTAAAGTTAAACCGCCCCTTCCCACATAGCCATCAGGCCGAGAAAAGTAGGACTTTTAAAAAGATAAATATAATTCAGCATGTTACGGTTTTGTAAAAAAAGGAAACATAGATTTCGAAAAAATTCTGTACCCCTTTAATCAGCGTACTACATATGCCTATGAATCAGCATGATCTGCTTGTGCCTTGCCGATTTCCAAAATATTTCAGCTTCGCAGTTTAGATAAAAGAAATTGATCTTTTTGCTGCAAGGGCTTTATGATCAGCACATATATTTTGATTTGAAAAGTTACTGTCATAAAGCTTAAAAACACATCTAAAAAACAACAGTAAAACGATTAATTATAAAAATAACAACCACATATAACGCTTGAATAAATAAGTAAGACAATACAGTTTTAAAAATATGCAAAGAATCATTTTTCTCATTTTGGCCATTATTCCGGGCGTTTCGGCATACTGGATATTTAACTTTCAGACAATGAAATTTGCAAATACTGGCCTTGCCATTGTATATCTGACCGCAGCGATTGCCTCAGTGTTTTTCCTTTTAAAAAGCACAAAGCCACCACAGAGGACAGAAAATTAAATCTGCTGGTTTAAAGCGGTCTTCCGCTTTTATCTGATCAGTGTTAAGCACTGAAATGCGATTTTACTGACTTCTGACCTGAATTGCACTATTCACATTATACCAAAATTCTTTACCGACAACATTGAAATATTTCTCACCACTCTGTAAATCTTGTCTTTGCTTTAAGAAATGTTATGAAAAAAACCTTTACTTTTCTACTGACCGCTGCGTGCATCATCGCCGGTTATTTACTGTTTTTCTCTTCTTTTGATCTTTTCAATAATACCCATCACAAGGATGTGGTTATCATTGACAAATCGCTGGAAAACTATCAGGATCTGGTGCACTCTTCTGCGAAAGATGCGCTGGTTATTCTTGCTGAAAACACGGATTCGGGTTTTTTAGCCCTGCAAGATAAAATCAGTTCCCTGCGTGGCGTGCGGCGCCTTCATATTCTCACGCACGGAACGCGCGGAAATCTGGTTTTAGGTCGCCAGCAGCTCAATGAGCAAAACCTGGAAAAATTCAATGGATTCTGGAAAGCGATTAGCAATAGTCTGGAATCTGAGAAATCAGAGCTTTTAATATATAGCTGTCAGCTGGCAGCTGGCGAGGCGGGAAAAAGTTTTGTAAACAAACTGCATGATCTTTTGGGTATTTCCGTGGCCGGCTCGGTGGACAATACAGGCTCAGGTCAAAAGGGCGGAAACTGGGACCTGGAATATGTCGCAGGCCGCATTATCAAGGATCATGTATTAAAATATATCCATTTCAAAGGACTTCTGATTCCGAAATTCTCAGAATTAAGTGGCTCAGCCAGTCCGTTTGATGCAATGAAAATTTTTACGGATGACCAGCTGATTTATGGCGATTTTGACGCGGACGGCGATATTGACATACACTTGTACCCATTTTCGGGCGCGTCAGAAAATCAATTTTGGCGAAATAATGGAAGCGGTGGTTTTTCACAAGTTACAGGAAGTGCCAATCCTTTTGACGGCATTACGGAAAAAGCGGTTTTTCACAGCGCAAAATACGCCTTTGTGGCCGACTGGGATAATGATGGGGATGATGACATTTTTGTAACCAAAAGATCGTCGTCGGGTCAAAATATTTTTTATAAGAATAATAACGGCGTTTATCAGGAAATTTCTGGCAGCAGCAGCCCTTTTTATTCTATTCACATATCAGGTGATGACCAGCTGATTTACGGTGATTTTGACTCGGATGGTGATATCGATATTCATTCCTACCAGACAGGAGCAGCAGACAATGACTTCTGGCAAAATAATGGCAGCGGACAGTTTACAAAGGTAACAGGCGCAGGGAACCCTTTCAGAAATTTAAGCAATGCTGCTGCATTTTATACAAGTGCACAATTTGCGTGGGTGGCAGACTGGGATAATGACGGAGATTCTGACATTTTTGTAACCAAACGCAGCATAGGAGCAGCCGTAACAGGAGAAAACATTCTTTATCGGAATAACGGCGGAACCTTTGTTGAAGTAGCAGGCAATGCAAGTCCTTTTAAAAATATTGCCATTGTGCAGGACAACCAGTTTATTTATGGTGATTTTGACGCGGATGGCGATATTGATATTCAGGCATCCAGTTCCAATTCGGTCACCACGCTGAAATTCTGGCAGAATAACGGAAGCGGCAGTTTCTCGGACGTAACCGGAGCGAATAACCCGTTTAACGACATTCCCAACAATGGAACATTTTATTCGACATCTACAAAGGCATTTGTGGCCGATTGGGACAATGATAAGGATGTTGATGTTTTTGTAACTTACAGAACCGCTACGGATCAGAATATTCTTTTTGTGCAGTCAGATGCTCCGCCGCTTTTAAGCAGCTCAGTTCCTGTCAGTGCAGCCACCGGCGTTTCAACGGATGCCAATATCACCCTAACTTTTAACAGGGCCGTGACGGCGGTTTCGGGTAAAAATATTGTGATCAAACGCGTTTCGAATAATTCAACTTTTGCCACCATACCTGTCACAGACGCACAGGTTAGCGGAAGCTCCACCGCTACGATCACGGTTAATCTGGCTACTGATTTTCAGGAAACGACAGGTTATTACGTTCTGATTGACAAAGGCGCTTTCAAGGATATAGATAGCAGAATTTTTGCGGGTATAACCAGCAGCACAAAGCTTGTTTTTACAACCAGAACTGCGCCTGCAGCGCCTACACTTACAACGGCTGGCGTGACTGTATTTAATACCAATTCGGCCACTTTGGGCGGAAATGTAAGTAGTGACGGCGGAAGCACAGTATCTGACCGGGGAATCGTGTGGAATACTTCGACAACACCTACAATTCTAAATAATAAAATCGGTATTGGGTCCGGAACAGGTAATTTTAGCCAGTCCGTAGGTTCACTTCCGTCCGGCACGCGCATATTTGTGCGGGCCTACGCCACCAACCAGATTGGAACGGCTTATGGAAATGAGGTTGATTTTTATACCAAAACAACGGTGAGCTCCATCACAAAAGTAGGCTCATCGCCAACCAATGCAGGCTCTGTGGCATATACAGTAAATTTTGCCAACAGTATCACAGGCCTGGATGCAACAGATTTTACAGTCACTACATCAGGTGTCACCGGTGCAGCAATTACGGACATCACCGGATCAGGTACAACCTATACCATAACCATTGGCACTGGTACCGGAAACGGCACAATCAGACTCGATTTTACAGGAATATCAGGTACACAGCCAGCCGTAAATGCCTCTTACACTTCTGCCAACGCGTATGATATATATAAAAACTCCACTGCATCAAATTATTTCAGAACTAAAAATATCAGTGCCGACTGGAATCAAACGGCTAGCTGGGAGTCTTCGCCGGACAATTCTTTTTGGATCGCTGCAACAAGTTTTCCCAATTCCAATACCGCTGCGGTCAGTATCCTGGCTGGCCAGACGATCAATCTTCCAACAGGTTTTAATGCCACTACCGGAAATCTTAACAGTGCCGGAACCATCAACACCAATGCAAGTACCTTAACGGTTTCTGGTACGTTATCGAACACCGGAACAATCAAGGGAAGCGGAACGATCGCTACTTACAGTTTTACCAATAATGCCTCCATAGCTCCCGGAAATTCGGCTGGTTTACTTTCTTTCAGCGGAAATGTTATCAATAACGGCACCATCAATATTGAAATCGGCGGAACAGCGGCTGGCAGTGGTTATGATAAAATTCTGATATCTGGTGCGCTAAGCATCTCAGGTATATTGAATGTATCGCTTATCAACGGTTACACTCCGGTTTTGGGCGATGAATTTACCATTATTGATGCTGCCAGCAGCAGCGGTACTTTTTCTACGGTTAATTTGCCTTCGGTCTCGCCAAGAATATGGGAAACCGCATATAGTAATGCAAACGGAACTGTCATTTTAAGAGTAATCAATGATCCTTTGCCAGTGACACTGGTAAATTTTGAAGTATTGAAAAAGGAGGCTGTATCTGAACTTTCCTGGACCACTTCGCTGGAAACGAACAGCTCTCATTTTGAAATTGAAAGAAGTACAAAAGGCCTTGACTGGGAGCTGATCGGATCAGTAACGGCTATTTCGGAAAGTAAATCTTTAAAAAAATACGGATATAAAGACACCAGACCTCTGTCCGGAGAAAATCTTTATCGCCTTAAAATGGTGGATCTTGACGGAACATTTGCTTACAGCAGGATTCGAAGCGTTTTGTTTGACCAGCCGGTCATTAAAATAAGTCCCTATCCAAATCCTGTTACGGAAAAACTGTTTTTGGATGTAAAAAATCCTGGCACAATCAGCCATTTATCCATCTATAACTTTTCTGGCACAGTGGTCAGCAAGCCGGACAGGTATACAGCCGATGGCATACAGGTTGGGCAGCTGCCTGCCGGGATGTATATTTTGAATTTTATCAATCCTGAGGGGCAGCGGGTAAATTACAAATTTGTAAAAAACTAGGCTTCGCCAGAGCTGACACACTAAGTCGTTGGTTTTGTCAGCAGCAAAGTCAATAGGAAAAAAGTTATTTATTAGCCATTCTTTATTTAAGTAACTGTCACAGTTAGAAAAAGGTATCCGGGCTCTTCCGGATACCTTTTTTGTGATCTTTGTATTTGATCAGCAGCGTATTTTTACTTTTTCAAAAAAATCACACGAGCCTATATTCCTCCTAATCAATATTAAAGTCGTATCTTTCAATTCAATCTTAGCTGACGTTCACCGAAAAACGCAGGAATTTTCCTGGATCATGCGCATATGTCGCACATGATATGACTGGTACAAAGACGACCAATGCCCATGGAAAAAGAAAAGAAATTTTTTATCGTAGCCATTGGCTTTTCTGGTGGCGGGACGGATGATCTTTATCAGTTTTTTTCTTCCGTACCCCCATTTCCCAATACCGCATTTATCATCATACAGCATCTGGGCAGAGATTATGTAAGCAGAAGAGACAAGATGCTTGCCAGACATACCGACATGCCAGTAAGCTGGGCAACGGATCATGAGCTGGTAAAGCCTGGTCATATTTACATGTTACCGGTAAATAAATTCATGACCATCAAAGAAGGGTATCTGGAAATTTACGACCGGGATCCGCTTGATAAAAGTAACTGGGCCTTTGATATCTTTTTTCATTCGATGGCAGAAAACGTTAAGAAGATGGGGATCGGAATTATCCTTTCCGGGGCAGGTACCGACGGCACAAAAGGTGCTATTCATATGCATCAGGAAAATGGGATGATTATGATACGCGACCCATTGACTGCCACTTTTAAGGGAATGCCTGACAGTGCCATTTTAAAGGATCATCCTGCCGAAATACTTTCCCCAAAAGAATTGGCAGCAGCGCTTATGAGCCTGGTATATCAGGACGGACTTGATGAAACGGAAAATGATTAAGTTAAATTTATCGCCATTTTTCAGACATTAACCGTACGTGGTTTATCCTGAATATATTTCCAAAAGGCATGACACGCTTAGACCTTTACTCCCCTTGCATTTAAAACGGTATCAGTCAGCCCTTTTATAGCTGTATTAATCTGACCAACCGGCTCTTCCAGAGGGCCTGCGCCAACGAGTGTCCACAGCTTTCTTTTTCCCTGAGGTGTTTCTATCAGGTCTGCTATGCACTCAGCAATTTCCTTCGGATCCCGGCTGTCTTCCGTAGGTTCAAAATACTGGAAAACCTGCTTTTCATATCCCTTCATATCCTCACTATAATATTTTGCTGCGGATGGATTCGCCGGTCTCATTTGCTTCGATACAATATCAGTGGTCTGATAAGCGCCGGGCTGCATGATGGCAATATCAATTCCGCTTGATTTCAACTCATAATGATAGCTTACCGATAATGCATCGATGGCTGCTTTACTAGCCGCATAAACACCCATAACAGGAATATATTGACGGGCAGCGATGCTCGAAATGGTTACGATAAGTCCGCTTTTGTTTTTATGCATCCATGGAAGAACCGCTTTGATCATCCGGTCCGCCGCAATGACGTTGATTTGGAAAATCTGGTTTACCTGACTTGCGCTAAGTGTCTCATTTAGGCCAATGAATCCTGTTCCTGCATTGTTGATCAGCACATCAATTATGCCACCTGTCTTTTCTGCTATGGATTCGACCGCAAGTTTTACAGAATTATCATCGGTAGCATCCAGTTCAACAATGTCAATTTTTACTTTTTCCTGCTTTGCCCAGTCAGTCAATTCAGCAGCGGCGTTTAGGTTTCTGGTCTGGATATCACGCATGGTGGCAAAAACGGAATGACCTTGTTTTGCAAGGTGTTTCGCAGTGATCAATCCAAAACCACTGCTTGTGCCGGTCAATAAAATAATGCTCATAGTCGTAGTAATTAATAAAAGTTGATTTTAAAGCAACGGGTTTTACAGTAAAAAAAGATTTTTGGAGAGCATATCTTGGACGTTGTAAATACTGTGAATCGGTTCCGAATTTTCCTCGACAAATGCCAAAATAAAAAGCCTTTTTATTCTGGATCACATCCATAATCCCAGCGGCCGTTTTTTAATCATCGCTTATAATGCGGCCATAAGTTTCATGCGATTTCATCTTGGCCCCAGTCAAAAAGAGACACGCCGTTATGATTTAAACATCGGTATAGGATTGAGCGGATGCTGCAAAAAATTGCGTGCAATTTTTTTGATAAGAAAAACATGGAAACCAAGATTAGGAAGCATTATTCTGTTTTCTATGATTCTTTTTCTGTCCGCCCCAAAACTTAAAAGTCCAAGGGAAACATCTATCCAATCAGCTTTACGGAAACTTTCCACGGTTTTTTCATAATGTCCGTGGTAGCTGCCCACCTTGTGATGCCAGTAGATCATTAAGGTTATTTCATTGATCCACCGCTTATTTCCGCTATTCAGCAAAAAGACTTCCATTTGGTCGATAGAAGGATACAGATAATCAATCGTGTGATCCGTCCAGATACCTATGTCGTGAAACACAGCAGCAATGGCATATTTCTCAACATGATCCGGTTGTTCGTCCAGTAAAATACAGTTCAGAAAAACACGGTAAACATGGTTTTTATATTTGTCGAAATCGTTGCCCAGGACAGGTTTATACGCTGCCAGCAAATCTTCAATGGTTTTGTTTGGATAGTGCATAATGATCTGTTCTGGTGCCGGGCTCCATGATTTTAAGTTTCGATCTTAGCCTCAATGATAATTTTGATATTTTAGATCCTGCCTACCGGACAGTTGCCTTCTGCATCAGCCACACTTTCATTAAAAGCTCCCGGCTAATGCCGGGAATCTTTGCTGATACTGTAAGGTGCGAACCAGCTATATTTCCATTCACAAACCTGATACCGGCCACAGTTTTTAAAAATTCTGCCACAAAACCCGCTTCACCAGGCACAAAGCTGAGCTTCATCGTAAAGCAACATGCATGGGCAGCAGCCGGCAACTCCTCCGGATTAGTGCCGCTGGCTTGTTCAGCGAAGCAGGAATTGAAATTAAATGGCATCTCATTAAGCGCATTACTGCGGGTAGTCAGCCTGCCTTCACCATTTAAACCCGGACCTTGCCAGGTGGCAGTGGTTGATCTGAATATGTAAGCATCAAAGTAAAAATGACTACATCAGTATTTTTTGATCCAGTTTAAGACATAATCTGCATCGTTTTGCCAGCCGGGCTGAGCAAGTACGTGGTGGTTGCGTCCGGCAAACTCTTTGTACTCCAAAACAGATCCGTTTTGCTTGTATTTTTTATAATTGCGTTTGTTCAGATGTGCAGGAATGATATGATCCAGACTTCCCGACGTAAGCAGTAACGGCGCGTGCGGTTTTTCAAAATCCAGTGCCGCCGCACTGGTAAGTCCACCGCGTGCTACTCTTTTTGATTCCGGAGCGGTAAACTGCTCATAAGCTGATTTTTGCTCGCTGAGCGGCATTTCATTTACAAATGCATATTGCCAGGTAGAAAAAGGCATCAGATATGTTTTTTTCATCGAAGTGAAAAGCCCCAGTGCACCCCAGGTTGATTTCAGAAAAGAGAATTCGTAAGGAATAATGCCTTGTGGTGGTACTGAATGAATGGCCACCGCCGCAGCCGCCAGTCCCCGGTTGAGCAGAATCTGTGTGATCATCCCACCCAGTGAATGACCAATGATGATGGGTTTTTCCGGCAGTTGTCTGGCAATATCGGCGTAGTGATCAATCAGTTCTGATAAGGTAAGATCTGCAAGATCGGTATCATAAGGCTGACGATCACGGAGTTCAGCAGCTGTGCCATCCTTAAAAGGCCACGGCGGAGCAACTGTTTTATACCCTCTAAGTTCAAAGTGAGTTTTCCAGTCATCCCAGCAGTGATGGGTAACAAATGCACCGGTAACGAACAAAACAGTTTTTGTAGACATGTTTTTTATAGTTGAGAAAATTGAAAAGAAATCCTGGCTGACGACACCTGTTAATGCCACTAATATTTTGTGGCTGGGAATTTTACAGGAGATATTTTTTTAATTCCTGAGCCGCCTGCACAAACAACGCCTTGGTCTGAGGTATTTCGGAAAGACCGTTCAGCAGCCCAAAATCATGAATAACATCATTGTAGCGGACAGTCGTTACCGTCACACCTGCCTCTCCCAATTTTCGGCCGTAAGCCTCTCCTTCATCTCTTAAAATATCATTTTCAGCTACCTGTATCAATGCCGGAGGCAGCCCTTTCAACTGCTCAACAGTAGCCTGAAGAGGCGAGGCATATATTTCCTGCCTTTTTTCGGGTTCTACATACTGGTCCCACATCCACTGCATCAGCGGCGATGTCAAAAACCGCTGTTTTCCATACAGCAGGTATGATTCTGTTTGAAAATCAGCATTGGTTACCGGCCAGAAAAGAACTTGTACCCTAAACTCCGGACCGCCTTTTTCTTTGGCAAGAAGTGTTGTGGCCGTAGCCAGATTCCCGCCTGCGCTGTTTCCGACAATCGCAAGTTTACTTCCATCCACTCCGATTTGCTCCCCGTTTTCAGACAGCCATTTAGCAGCGGCATAAACCTCATAAACAGGCTGGGGATACTTAACTTCGGGGGCACGCGAATAATTGACAAAAACGCCTGCGAATCCCGAAAGCACGGACAGATCCCGTACCATGCGCTGATGCGTCGGATAATCTCCCAGTACCCAGCCTCCGCCGTGAATAAACATAAATACAGGTAAAAGTCCTTCGGCACCCTCAGGCCGTACGATGTTCAAAGTCAAAGAAAATCCATCCTGCGAGATGATTTTTTCCGACTCGGTGATGCCGGAAAGATCAACACTGGAAGCTGCCTGCGCACCTACAAGCACATTGCGGGCCGCTTCAACTCCCAGCGTTTCCAGCCCCGGTCCGCCGGAGTTCAATGGTTTCAAAAACGCTTTTACGGCCGCCGAAAGATTGGGGTCTGATGCGTAATCAGTCAAAACAGGTAGAATGTTCTCAGTATTCATAAACGTAAAGTTAAAATTATGGAAAGATTATTTTTCGAGTACACTAATCACTATATACCATATACATACCAAGAGTTAAATACTTGATTTAAAGTATATTATCCTAGGAGCCTGCTTCTGCCTAATAAATCATACATATCGCTTTATGGGTTTACAATGGATTGAGGATTTAAAATATATTCTAGCGGTTAACTAAATATTCTGATATCAGATTTATATACAAAGTTATCCGCAGACAGCTGCCTGGGAAATGTCAAAATACACGTTTTGCTTGTCTGTGTTTACTGGTAAGAAAAATTTTATAATGAACGGTTATTCACATACGCCAACACAATTTACCCATCGTCATGACAAAAAGGTGTAAGTTCTTTTTTATAAGTCGAGAAATTAACGCCTGTTTTTGTTTTGAAAAACTTGCTGAACTGCGCGGGATCCAAAAATCCCAATCCATAAGCAATCTCCTTCATCGAGGCTTGGGAATAAACGGCAGCACGCCTGGCTTCCAGTATCAGGCGCTTTTGTATATGATAACTCGCAGAATGGCCTGACACCTTTTTGATCACCTCACTTAAATAATTGGGCGAAACAGAAAGCGCTTCTGCATAATCAGTTACCGCTTTTTTGGTTAAATAATTGCAGTCAAGCAAATCCATGAAAGTTCGGAAAAAACGAATATCATTACTACCGGCATCGCTGACCTGGTTTTCCTGGAACCTTCTTGAAAAATAGGCTATGAAAATTTTTAGCAATCCTTTAAGAATCTCCGATTTGAACGCAAAATCGTTAGCATGTTCTCTGATCATGCTTCGGACAATGCCTTCAATTTCATATTCAATTTCCTTATCCACCTGCATGATCTGCTCATTATTATCCCGGCACTGATAATCCACTGCAAAAGGGAGATATGATTGTTCCTTGTAATGGCAAAAAAAATCTCCGGAAAAGCATATGCGGTAACCAGAAATACCAGGCGCGGGATTAAAATCATACATTTGACCTGGAAAAAGACAGTACAGCATATTTTCCTTTATCTCATGCCGGCGAAAGTCCAGCATAAAGTTTCCTGCTCCGCTTTTGATCCAGACAATTTCAAATTGTTTTGATCTTTTAGGCGTGGTCTGTGTTTTTATAAAAGCCCGGTTGCCGCTTTCTAGAAAATCTGCCTGAAAGCATAATTTTGTTTCATTCCCGCTTTCCGGCCGCAGGTTGGTTACTGTGACTGCCTTGACAGCAGGCATCAGATTGAAAGAATGATTCATTTTAAAATCAGTAAAGCTCATACCGCTTTTGTTTTTAAAAAACTTACTGAAATGACCAATGTCCGAAAAACCTAGTCGGTAAGCTATTTGCTTCATACTCAAATTAGGATTCATGGCCAGCTGTTTGGCCTCATTCACAATGTGCTGGTGTATATGATGACTTGCATTAAAACCGGAAGCTTTTTTGACAATTGCATTCATCGCGTTTTGCGTAACATGAAGATCGGCGGCGTACTGGGCTACCGTTCGTTTTAAAGTAAAATGTTCTTTTACCAAATCTGTAAATCGCTGAAAAAAATCGTATTCTGCGCCAGGTAAAACCGGCGACTTATTTTCCCTGACTAATCTGACGAAATAGATCAGAAATATTCTGAGCAGCCCTATCAGCACCTGTGATCTGGGCTGAAAATTATTTGTATTTTCTTTCACCATCGCTTGCAGTACCTCTTCAATTTGCGGCTTTGCAACCGCACTGACAGTTAAAGAATAGGATACATTGGCCGGAGCGCAGTTTTCGTCCAAAAATAACCGGGTGGTTTCCGTGCCTGTCATGTAAAGAAACTCCCGTGAAAAACAAATTCTGTAACCCCGATAATGTCCTTCCGACGTCAGTATGTAACGCTGTCCGCTGGCCAGACGGTAAATGGTATTATTTTTAATTTCATACACGTTCGGACCCGTTCTGATAATTCCTGAGCCTTCAATGAAAAAGATCGCTTCAAAAAAATTCGGTCCTTCCCTAATCTGTGCCGAATTTCGGCTGTCACTCTGAACGTATTCTGCTTTAAACAAATACGGAAGACTGCCACAGTCATTTATTGCGGGTTTTATTTTGCTGACTTCAAATCGGGTTGGATACGTGCATAGACTTTCCATGATCTTGATAATTATGCGGGATAAGGATATTGAATTATATCTATTATTATTCAATATGTATACCAAAGCTTAATTATCTCATTATCAAATCATTGAACTAAAACCAATTAAGTTATTTTGTTGAAATATAAACAATTGGTTATAATCTTATCGTTATTTAAATAGCAGTTAATGAAATGCCGCAGCCGAACCGTTAAGAAAAATTAATCAGGCATTAACACATGGAATCAACGGTTTCAGGACTAAGAGCTATAATGATTCTGGTTCCCTTGCCGGAAGAAACGAAAAATTCTGCATCGATTTCTTTACTTAATCCCCGCATCAGTTTAAATCCCAGTGAGTCGCTTTTAGTTTCATCAAAACCATCAGGCAGTCCGCATCCGTTATCTGATACCATAAGGCGGTAATGATCATTTGTTTTGGAGCCCTTAATTTCTATTTTTCCGGCAGCGTCCGCAAAAGCATATTTAATTGCGTTGGTTACCGCTTCATTTAAAATCAGGCCAAGCGGAATTGCTATTCCCACATCCAGGTCAATCGGATCGACTTTCACATCAAACATAATCCGGTGCTGCGTTTTAAAGCTTTCGGCAAGATAGGCGGTCAGCTCGCCAACATATTCTGCAAACCTTATCGTGGTTACATTTTCGCTCAGATAAAGTTTCTGGTGGATCAAAGACATGGAAAATACCCGGTGCTGACTGTCCCGTATGGCTGCCAGTGCATCGCTGGTAAGAAAATCCGACTGGTGTTCAAGCAAACTCACAATTGTATGCAGGTTGTTTTTAACCCGATGGTGGACTTCTTTCAAAAGCCATTCCTTTTCTTCCACAAGCTCCTGCAACGCCTGGTTTTTCTGACTGATCTGCACCCGCTGTTTTTCCAGCCTGAGGTTACTCTTTTGTTTGGCGCGGAACTGTTGAAACAATACGCCTGAAAAAATAAGCAGGATAGAAATCCCGGCCAAAGTCAGTTTTTTCTCAAAATCCGATTGACGAAGCCTTGCATCCTGCATCATACCGTTTTGCTTTAATTTACTAATATGCTGATCCTTTTTCACGGTTTGGTACTCAACCAGCAGCTGATCATATTTTTCCTTTTGATGTATGTTGTTCAAAGAATCGGCCAGTGTTTTATAGGTCTGATAATTTCTTATGGCAGATTGATAATTTCCCTCAACTGAATCCAACCTGAAAAACATCAGATGGCTTAAAGAAAGGTTTCCAATTGAATGACGTTTGGTTGTCATGTCAAAGCATTTCTGAGCAAAAAGCCTGGACTCCCTGTATTTTTTTTGGTTAAAATAAAAGCGGGAAAGATGGATATAGACATTGGGAAACTCCTGGTGAATGTGCTCAGCAGGAAAGTGGTCAGCGATAGAGAGGAAAATACCGTACTGTTTTTCTGCCTCAGGGATGCGGCCGAGTGCGGCATAACATTCTGCTTTGACAAACGCCAGTTGCAGCTGGTCAAATATGGTCGCTGGCGGAAAAGATCCGGTAATTTTATTAATTAAAGTCTCTGCCTGAGCAGCCCGATTCTCGTAAATTAAAAGTTTGGTTTGGGCGAGAAAGCTTTTGTACCAGAAAACCTGTGTGTTTTTAGTAAGCGCCCCCTGCGTTGATTTCTGAAACCAATTCATGGCATCTTTCATCCGGTCCAATCTGACGAAAACATCACCCACCCGCATGTAATATAAACTTTGAAGAACCTTGTCGCCGGTCTGCTGCATATACCTGATCGATAACCGGGCATGATCCATGGCCTTTAAATACTCGGTCTTTTGCAGGTATACATAAGCCAGCACATTATGGGTATATTGCAGGTGCCGGAATCCAAGTTCTTGTCCGAGTTTCAGAAAGTTTAAAAGCCCCTTTTCCGCTGCGTTCAGGTCTGCGACAAAATATATCGTTACGATCCTTGCTGTAAGTTGCAGCTCCTGAATTTTTAGCTTATGTTTTTGGCATATGGACAGCGCCTGCTGATATATTTGAAGTTTATCGGGCGAATTAAAAGGAAGGCCAATACCCTGATCTGCCAGCGCCTTTGCCAGGGCCTGGGCATCCTTTGATTCCCTGCAAGATTTTACAAGCTGCCCAAAATATTTCTGGCTTTCAGTGATATTCCCGGTCTGGTAATAAAATTTTCCTTTTAGTCTAAGACATTCGTTACGCCAGTTTTTAAATTCATTTCCGGCAGTAATTTTTTCAACCTCATCCATATATACGCCTGCGCTGTCAAGATCATTTTTCGCTGCGCCGGGTTTAAACAGATAATAATTTGCCAGATCAAAAAGCAGCCTAAGTTTTTCCTCTCCTGTTTTTATTTTAAGAAGATTTTTTGCCCGCCCGATCTTGCCGGCATTGATAAGGGCATCAGCCTGAGGGCCACCGGCGCTGATATATCCTTCATTATAAGGAAGAAGCCGGCTGAGCCCGAACATTTCGCAAGCCATAATCATGGCACTATCTGTGTCAATTTGGCCCTGTGATACTGCATTGATATAATATCCTGTCTCCAACGCCAGTACCCGTTTCATGTCCGTGCTGTAATAATCCACAGGCGCATTTTTAAGTACCTGTCCGTTTGCAGCCATGCTTTGTGTAATCAGCAGACACAACCAGGCAAAAGTAATGAGCCTGAATTTATTCTTTAAAATTCGAATCATTAGAGCAGAAATTAGGGTTCTGAAATCAGGAATTAACCATTCACGTCAACTAAGTCGTGTATGATCAAAAATATTTTTGCAAAAATGTTTTCACTGCACTCCGCAACGGATACTTTACTTGTAACTTCTGGATTTCTTCGACTGCGACACTACCGAAATCTTTATATATTGATAGATTGCAAATTTGGCTGATAAAGGATAAATTCGGCAAATAAATTTATGAAATTTCCTGAATACTAAGTCATTGCCGTATTTGATTTATCACTTTTCATATTTTTTCTTTGTTCAGGCGCTCCAACAATGATATGAATAAAACAATCCTGATCGTTGAAGATAATTATGTTGAGGCCAGCAATCTTCAAAGGATTCTGGCAAAAGCTGGTTATATCGTGCTTGAAATTGCCATGTCGGTCAAAGAAGCGATTTGCATTGCAGAGAAAAACCGGCCTGATCTGGTTCTCATCGATATATTTTTAAAAGGTCCGCAAACGGGCATTGAGCTGGCTTACTGGCTTTGTGAGCGCAATATTGCCTTTGTTTATTTGTCCGCCAATTCAAATCAGGAAATTCTATCACAGGCCAAAAAGACCGAGCCCTATGGTTTTTTGGTAAAACCTTTCCGTGAGAAAGATGTACTCGTTACTCTTGATATCGCCGCCTATCTACACGAGCAGAAACAAAAACTGGCTGTACGAAAACAGATCGTATCTCAGGAGCTGTTTTCGCCATCCGAGCTGCTGCCGGGGATTGTCGGAAAAAGTATAAAATTGCAGCACACTCTGGATATGATCCGCATTGTTGCACCCACCGACACTTCCGTACTGATTGTGGGAGAAAGCGGCACAGGGAAAGAACGGGTTGTGGACTGCATCCACAGTTTGTCTTCAAGAAAATCAAAACCGCTTGTTAAAATAAACTGCGCCGCGCTGCCGGCTTCTCTGATCGACTCAGAACTGTTCGGCCATGAGAAGGGAGCATTTACAGGAGCCTATGAAAGGCGGATCGGTAAATTTGAACAAGCATCAGGCGGAACCATCTTTCTTGACGAGATCGGAGAGATGACCCCAGATCTGCAAATCAAACTGTTGCGCGTGCTGCAAGAAAAAGAAATTGACCGGATAGGCGGTAAAACCAGCATTAAAATCAATGCCCGTGTGGTGGCTGCAACAAATAAGAACCTGGAAACCGAGGTGGAAAAGGGTCGGTTCAGGATGGATCTTTTTTATCGGTTAAATGTCTTTCCCATCACCGTGCCTGCGTTACGGGAACGTAAAGATGACATACCCTTGCTTGTGAGGTTTTACCTGAACCATTTCAACAAAGAGCTCGGAAGAAACGTCAAGTCATTCTCTGAAAAAGCCATGGCAGACCTTATGCAGTATAACTGGCCTGGCAATGTCCGAGAGCTTGAACATTTTATACAACGAAGTGTTTTACTGGCTCAGGAGGAAACGGTCAAATCGGTAGAATTACCTAAAAATCAATCTCTTGATACTGCTCATAAAACAGCTGACGACAGAATCAGGACGATGGAAGAAAACGATATTGACCATATCACCAAGGCCCTGAAAGTAGCAAAGGGAAAATTAGCCGGTCCGGGAGGAGCGGCAGAACTTCTTAATTTACCGTACTCCACGCTGGTGTCAAAAATCAGAAAACTAGGAATAAAAAAGGTATAAAAGCCCACGGATCTTAAATTCAATTTTCACCGAAAAGTAAGATTCAATAATAATCTGTCAACATCAAGGCTCGTAAGGAAGATAAAAAGTGAATGAAGATCCCTGACCGATATTGCTGACCACTGATATTTTTCCACCATGGAGCTCCACTATTTTTTTGCAGATGGATAAGCCGATGCCTGTTCCTTCAAATTCTTTGCGGGAATGAAGCCGCTGAAAAACTTCAAAGATCCGCTCAGCATAAATCTGGTCAAAACCAATACCATTGTCGGAAACCTGTATGGATAACCAGTGATCCTGCGCTAGCTCTAATGATTCTATCTGCTTGTCTGTCAAGGGCTCAGCAGTTATAGTAATATCAGGATCTTTGCCCTTTTCAGTAAATTTAATCGCGTTTCCAATAAGGTTTTGAAACAGCTGCTGCATCTGCACAACGTTACCACAAATTAGATAAGAGTCATTGAGCCTGATCCTGGCGTTGGTTTTTACTATTGAATATTCGAGATTTTCTGTAATGTTTCTGATTATATCTGAAAGGCTGATTTTGCTGGTAAGAAGCTTGCCAGAGTTTATTCTTGAATAAGCCAACAAATCTGTCACAAGAGAATGCATCCTTTCAGCAGCTCCCTTGACCCGAACAAGCAGATCTTTCGCTTCGGGCGGTACCCGTAGTGCATATCGCTCAATGACCATATCCGAAAGCAAGATGATTTTACGTGTGGGCTCCTGTAAATCGTGCGAAGCTACATAGGCATACCTGTCAAGTTCCTGGTTGCTGCGGTTTAATTCCAGAATGGTCTGGTCAAGCTGCTTTTCCCGAAGTTCCATCGCCCGTTTTATCTGAATCAGTTCGTGGTTATCCCGAAGGGTTTTTTCCACCACCTTTTGTGCATGGATATTGACAATAAATCCAAACCATTGGATAATTCCTTTTCCTGATGTATTTTCCTGAGGGGTAAGGGATAATAAATGCCAGATGGTATTCCCATCCAGTGAAGTCAGCAACACTTCCTGTTGAAAAGGCATTCTTTTTTCAAGTGTCACCCTAAGTTTAATTAAATCCACCTCAACATGGTGAACACTCAGCCAGGTAAGCCAGTTGGTGTTTGTCAGGCTTTCCAGATTTTTGCCGGTAAAATTAAGGAACCATTCATTGGCGTATAACATCTGGCCATCTTTTGCAAGAATGAACATCATCAGCGGTAAAGCATTAGTCAGCTGCTGATAGCGGTTCTCGCTTTGCACAAGATTATCTGCCAGTTGCTGAAGCTCTGCATTTTTCCGTTTTACCTCTTCATAAGGGGAAATCGGCAACGCCGTTTTGAAGCGGGTTTTGCATTTTTCTATAAAGACACCAGTCAAAGATAAATTTTTCGGCAGATCAAGATCCATCGATATTTCTGTCGCCGAAAGGACAAAGTTATTTACCAGTCTTTGGGCATACAATATTTTTTCATTGGATAAATCTATCTCAAACAACGTCGGACTATTAACGCTGGCACGGATTATCCCATGGTTCTTCTGGGATTTTCCCACATACAGGCTTATCGCTGAAAGGGCACCTCGCTCAATCATCAGCCTTGCAACCTCTGAAACTGCTGTTGCAAAACTTGTCTGGGCAACAAGTCCAAGACCGCAGGTTTCAGCCAGCTGCATGGATCTTTTATGAGCCAAAACCAGGTCGAGATCGTTTTCCAGTTTAAAATTTATAATTTCCTGCATGCGCTAGCTCACTTTTACAACTACAATGGACATATCATCTGAATGCCTGGCGTACTCTTTATAGATTACTGCGGCAAGAATCGACAAATCATATTTGAATACCGAAGTGTGTTTTCCTGTCTCCCACCGCGATGATATACCGTCGGAACAGAAAACCATGTAACTGCCTGATTCATTCAAGATTGTTTGCGATTCAATACGGGAAGAAATATTCAAACCCAGAATTCCATTATAAGGAACATGCGTTCGGGACGTTATCGCATTGCAAAGCCGTGTTGAAATATTACCTACACCACAGATTTTCCAGATCTTATTCACAACATCATAAACAGCCACTGTCGCGACCAGCCCTCTTGTATCTTTAACCTGCCGGTGAATATCGTTTATGATATCACTTGGATTGTTAAAAGTAGATTTTCTGAAAACTTCGCATGCTTTTTCAGAAGCCAAATGAGCCAGCGGACCATGGCCTAAACCATCGGCAAGAATCACCTTGACAAAATAAGGATTTGCCTTAAAAGCATAAGCATCTCCACAAACCGACTCACCTGGTTTATTAAGTATGATCGGGTAAATACCGATTTTTGACACAGGAAAAACCGGCGCAGGTTCAGCAAAAACCCTGGACAGAAGAATTGTCCCCCAGCCTTTCACCGAGTACAACTGAAATTGATCCGACAACCTTTTTATAGAGCCAAGTCCATGTCCAAGTGTTTTGGTTGTCGACACGCCGTCTTCCATCATTTTGGCCGGATCTGCCATACCCGGACCTTTGTCAATACTCAAAATTTCAACACCCCGGCTATTAGGCTCGATTAAAGCCCTGACGATGATCTCACCGCCACCTGCATGTTTTAAAAGATTGGTTGCTATTTCCGATACCACTAGATCCAGTTCGGCCAGCCTTTTGGCAGCAAGGCCCATGGCTTGCCCGATTCTAAGAATATCTTTTTTCAGAATATTAAGATAACTACGATCCGCAAGGTTATAAACCTGCTGTTTATAATTATCCATTTTTCCATTTTAAAATTTTCACAGTCGTTCCCTTACCCACTAAACTTTGAATTGCAAACTCATTTACCAATCTTTTTGCTCCCGGAAGGCCCATCCCAAGTGTGCGGCCGGTTGTAAAGCCATCCTGCATCGCCTTGGGAATATCGGGAATGCCCGGCCCCTTATCTTCAAAAATGAGCTGAACACCCTCCATTTTTCCTCTTGTAACGACTTCTATTTTAACAATGCCGCCACCACCATAGGTAAGCATATTGCGGGCGATTTCACTGGTCGCAGTTATCAGCTTTGTCTGGTTAACAATGCCCATACCTATTTTAGCCGCTATTTCCTTGACTCGGTTACGGCAATAAACCAAGTCACGCTCCTGCTGGATAGCCAGGGTTTCTTTAATCATCATCGCCGTCCGAAGTATCATCTGGACGTGCAGACATCCGTGATTCAAGCAATGCCATCCCTCTTTCTACATTTAAGGCAGTATGAACTCCGGCCAACGGAAGACCAAGTTCTATAAGTGTGATAGCAACAGCAGGCTGCATGCCCACGACAACAGTTTCGGCATCCATAATGCTTGACATTCCGGCTATATTTCCAATGATCCGACCCATAAATGAATCAACAATCGATAATGCAGAAATATCAATTAAAACGCCTTTTGATGCGTTTTTATAAACCATTTGAATGAGATCTTCTTCGAGTGTTAATGCAAGGCGGTCATATAAATCAACTTGAATGGTGACAAGCAGAAACTCCCCCATTTTTAGAATCGGGATTCTTTCCATAGTGTTATTTGCTTGTCAATCAATTAGATTTTTTTTCAACACGCTTAACCTCCAACTGAAGTGTATTAAACGCATATTTCAGTGCGCTTTCCAAAGTTGCCTTTGTAATCATTTGAGAAAGATCAATTCCTAAATGCACCACAGTCTGTGCAATCTCAGGTCTGATACCACTAATAATGCACTCAGCACCCATTAGACGGGTTGCATTGACTGTTTTGATCAAATGCTGTGCAACAAGTGAATCGACTGCGGGAACACCGGATATATCCAGAATGGCAATACTGCTGCCGGTATCAACAATGCCCTGAAGAAGATTCTCCATTACAACCTGTGTGCGTGCACTATCAAGCGTGCCAATGATTGGCATGGCCAAAATACCATTCCAAACACGGATCACCGGTGTTGAAAGTTCTGCCATCTCATCGGACTGCTGAGAAATAACATCTTCTCTGCCGGTAATAAAGGTTTCAAAACTTAGAATACCGATATTATCAACAAATTTGCTGATAAGGATCGTAAGCTGATAAAGCTGGGAAGGATCGTTTGAGATCAAGTCATTCAGCGCTTTCAGCAACGCATCCTTTAAGGTAAAGATATAGGTTGCCGTCTCACGTGGAGAAAATCCTTGTCTGGCCCTTGAAATGGTTAAACTTGATACATAATCTGTCAAAGGTTCAAGATCGCTTGATGAATAATCTTTAAGATTATTTTCATTGATAGAATTTAACAGAATGTCAACGAGCTCAGAAGACTGGCTTTCCAGCTCTTCATGTGTATTGAAATTGTTTGAATACTCCGATGCACTTGACTGGTCTTCAAGCCATTGTTTTAAAATCTGGTCCTTCTTAGATTTTAGGCCATCAATAATATTTTGCTCCATTGAAATTAATCAGGGTAAGGTAAAAACGTGAGATTAAATTGAAGCGACAAGGTAGAGGAAATTAATCGATTTCTACAAATTTACATTCTTATTTATAGCGATAATTAAGAATATATTTCCAAGTGCCTGCAAGGTCTAATAGTTATGATTTACCATGTGTTATGACAGTCGTGGCGATTTACCACCTAACATTCTGCCAGTCCCTTTTCAATGCTCAGTTGAATGTTTGCCGAAATTCCAGCGGGGAAATATTTGTTTTCTTTTTAAAGAGTTTATTGAATGATTGAGGATGCTCAAAGCCCAGATGATAAGCAATTTCAGCCACAGAAAGATTGGTAACAGAAAGATACTGTTTTGCTTTTTCTATCAATTTTTCCTGAATGTGCTGCTGAGCGCTCTGGCCGGTTAGTGAACGCAGCAGATCACTTAAATAATGTGGTGTCAAATGTAGTTCATAAGCCAGCGATTCAACCGTGGGAAGTCCCTTTTCCAGGCTTTTTTCCTTATCAAAATATTCATTTAAAAGTGTCTCCATTCTGGTGAGCACATCATGATTTACGGCTTTGCGTGTTATAAACTGTCTTTCATAAAACCGGTTGCTGTAATTTAGTAACAGATCTATCTGTGAAAGAATAATGTCTTGTGTGTGTCGATCAATGTGCTGATATTCCGCACTTATTTTTTCAAAGATTTCAATCATGTTTTTTTCTTCCTTTTCGGAAAGATGCAGCGCTTCATTAACCGCGTAGGAGAAAAAACCATAATTTTTTATTGTCGTGGCCAGTGCATGTTTATACAGAAAATCAGGGTGAAAAAGCAGCGCATAACCTGCTGACGATTCCGGTCCGAGCATTTCTTCGTGTGTGGTACTGAGCATCTGGACCTGTTTTGGAGCAATAAAAGTCATCACCCCTTTGTCAAAATCATAATACTGCTGACCGTATTTTACTTTTCCTGTAACATCTCTTTTCAGCGATACACAGTAGAAATTTAAAGAAAAGTGTTGCCAGGCTTCGCTGTTTGTAAAACGCATGTCGGCAACCCGGGCCACGCTTACAAGCGGATGTAAGGGCTGAGATAAACCCGCCAGGCGATGAAATTCGGAAATGGAATTGATGATATTCATTCAGATTTTGTCTTTCAATTTTTGACAGACAGCTGGTTTTATATAGCTGTCTGTCTTTTAGGATTATCCCAGTATCTGCTTTCTGATTTCTTTTCTGGACATTTCGCTTCCAAGCTCTAAACGTCTTGCATACATTGCTTTCGCATCTTCTCCTGCAATATAACGAATCTGGTCTTTACCATCGGTAGCTGCCTCGTAAACAACCTCTGCAATCTTTTCCGCAGTTGCTGCGGCCTCCATCATGCTATCGGTAAGCGCAAATAACTTATCCTCCAGATTCTTATAGGCCGGGTGAAGATTCCGATCAAGGGACCTGTATAAAAAATCAGTGGCAATACCACCCGGAGCAACGGTTTTTATCCCAATATTATGAATACCCAGTTCAAATGACATACTTTCCGACCAGCCCTCAATGCCAAATTTTGTAGCATGATAAATGGAATGTAACGGAAAACCCAAAAATCCACCCATCGAAGTGGTGCTGATAAACATCCCGCTTTTCTTTTCTCTGAAATAAGGAATGAAAGCATGGGTAACCCGGATGACACCCAAAAGATTGGTATTGATCTGTTTTAAAATCTGTTCGTCATCAAATGCTTCCATGGCTCCCATTAACCCGTAGCCTGCATTGTTAAAAACCACGTCAATGGTATGTAAGGAAATCGCTTTTTCAAATGTGCTCTGAATCTGCTGAAGGTTTGTCACATCAAGCGGCAGGATCGTTATATTTTCCAATTGGTTTAGCTCTGTTTCTTTCTCAGGACTTCGCATGGTAGCAATTACGTTCCAGCCTTTACTCTGAAATAATTTGGCAGCAGCTTTTCCCAAACCTGTCGACGCCCCTGTTATAAAAATCGTTTTTTGCATTTTTCTGTTTTTTTATAATGATGATGCAAAATTCCGGGAAATAACCACGCTTCATGTTGCCAGATCGTGTTAAGTTGTTGCCAAATTGGGGGTATTGCACAAGCAGTTGAATTGACAAAAACCATTGGAAATGGCTTCGCAATGAAAAGTTATTTTTTTTAAGTAAGTTAGAAAGCCCATGAAGCTGATGCCCAGCTGACAAAATCGTTGGGAAGAGAAATAGAATGTCACACTTCTCATGCAGGAAAATATTGCCGCAGCTGACATTTCGCTTTCAAACGAAGAGTTGATTTTTTAGCATAAGGTTCTGATTTCGAAATTGCTGAACATAGACTTTCAATAGTGCGCTTATTTCCTTTTGGAATTTATGGTATCGCCCATAAGTGTATAATATAGTTTTGGATTTTTTCCATCCAGATCTGTTTTATAAAGCTTCCAGCTACCGCTGTTTAGCTGTTCCAAATGAAACTGGTTGGCAGGATTGACAAGCTCTATTTTTAGCCAGCGAGGGAAAACGTTGGCCGCACGGGCATTCTCCCAGGTTCTGATCACCTTGAAAATGGCTTGTTTTTCAGGGCAGCTTTCAACGTCTTTTTGATTGAGCTGGAGACTGTAAGTTGCCCCTATGCCGACCGAGATGGCCTGGATATGCTCATACTGTGCTGCGGTTGACTCTTTTTTGATAGGAAAATTTCCGCCCATTCCAACCGGAAAAAAGTTGGCGTAGGTCACGTCTCTCAGGTCCTTTCCCTGACTGGTGGCACTTCCCCATTCCCTGGTTTCAACATCATAAAGATTGTTTCCTCCTCCAACATTCCAGATGCTCTGGTAATGCCAGGAACCTTCTGACAAGGTAGAGCCTGTGAAACGGATATAGGGGACGCCGAGCTCCTTTGCTTTGTCAAACATTTTATGAAAAAATCTTTTGACAGAATAATACCCGTGTCCATTGTTGAAAAGAAATTCCTGGCCATCAAAATCGTAATAGGCAAGACCGTTTATTTTACACACCGCTGCGTAATATTCAGCTATTTTATCCTGCAACTGGATATTTGGAACCAGTCCGTCGTAGCCATAATTGATCGTGACCTGAAGTTTATAGATCGTATCGCCGGCGGCATGGCTAACCTCAGCCGTTTTCCAGTAGCCGCGTTTTACATTTAACAGCCGGTAAGGAGCTTTGTCAGAAATGCCCATATAATAAATCAGCTCCTTACCGATTTTAATCATATTCAGGTTTTTGGAATGCCCTTCCCAGCTAGCTATTTCGTCAAGGTATTTGGGATCATCGACCAGAATAATCGTATCGCCGGGTTCGATATTTTTCACCAGCAGGCGTTTTTGTTGGTAACAAAGACTATCACCTGGAACCGGGCTGGCATCTTTTGTGCCTGGCGCCAATGCTGTGGTAATGGGGGTGCGTCCGATTATGATTCCATGTTGCGCTGCCAAGTCAGAAAATTCTTTGTGAGATTTATCTCCTAAGCCCATTTTTATTAGTTTCTTCTCGAAATTTTTGCCATCCAGATACCCTTCATCGCCGCGGTTAGGTCTGATAAAACCCTGATCATACAAGCTGATCGCTTTAAAACCCAGTTGTTTTGCATAGGGAACAATGCTGTCATAAACACCGCCGACACTCATGGCATCAGGTACAAAAGCAGAGGGGTCTTTCACCCATTTACCGTTGATCGCGGGATAAGGCAGACCTTCTGATAATACAATATTCTGCATAACATCCAGCAATGCAGTACTGTCCGGACTTCCCCAAAGTGCGACAGACGAACCAATGTAATCAACGCCCGGTAAAGGCTGAACCTGCAAATGGTTTGGCGTATTGACAGCCATGTTGGGTATCAGCGAGAAATAAACCTCGCGTTTTGGAGACCTGTCTCTGGAATTATAGGTAATTGATATCCTGCCTTTTGCGTCAATCTCGGCAGCATTGCCATATAAAATTCGGTAATAAGGTTCTTTGTGCGCATAAAAGGCTACATCATTAATTCCATCACCACCAATGGGAAAGATTTGTCCTTCATGAAGATGAGACGGAAGTGGAAAACGCTGTTTATCGGGACTATGAATAATGTATTGAAAAGGTGCAGCATCGGCAATGGTTTCTGAGTTGCCGCCAAGCGTATTATCGTTAAGCGCCAGCATTCCGATTGCATAGTTCACGGCAGCACTGGTATCACGCGCAACACCGATAATTTCACCAAACAGGTTGGTGATATTGGTATGATAAGCACCCCATTGAATGCCGTCAACGCCATTGCGCGGTTGAAGCGAAAGTAAAGTAAGTTTAAAATATTTCTCATGAGTGGACAGCGAAACTTTTGCTACCGAGCCGTTGGGATATTTCAGAGTAAAAATCTTTTTTGTTTTATCGAAAGCAGCTGCGGCAGGCAGATAAGATTTATGCTTTTTACCATCGTAAAGTGAAAGCAAAGGAGACGGTTTGTCTGCCGGGCTAAATTCACGCCAACCCGTGCTCCTGGTAATATTTTGCATGCTTGTGATCCATCCCTTGTTATCAATATGTATTTTAAAATAACGCGTACTGAAATCATTTTGAGCAAAAGTTTGCCTGGTAAAAATGCTTAAAACAAGGAATAGAAAAGGCCGGAATCGCATACTGGAAAAAGTTTGAGAAATAAGTTATTCTTTGGTAAAGTATGATCTTTCAAGTCGCTACTGAAATTTAAAAGTGGTGATACCAATTTCACAAAATTAATATCACCACTTTTAAACTTAATTGATTCTACTCTAACGGATTAAAGGTTCTACCCCACTCTACATTCTGTTTTAAAGCCGAACTTGCATCCAGATTTGCCTGGCTGAGCGGATAAAACCAGTGATTCAGATCCAGATTATATTTATACTGAGCTTCGCCATCCAGATTATCGATATAAACCGCTGTAAATTTCTGGCGGACAGCGGATCAGAAATATCTTCGGTACAGGCTAGTTTCTACCCGTCTCACTTCTGACGTTTTGAAAACATTCTTGGGTTTTCCAATTCCAGCTTTCAAAGCAGGTAAAATCAATAATGAACCAGGCTTTTTTGCAGGTTTTCAGTACTTACCAAACCCGGTTTAATATTAATTTTCAATAAATTAATCCAAAAATTTGCATTTGGTATTTTCTGGTTTTATTTTTGAAATAAAATTAGTTAGTGCGTTAAGTTATATGAAAAAATACTCTATCCGCTGGTTTGTTGTTTTCATGGTATTTCTGGCTACGGGCCTGAGCTTTCTGGACCGTCAGGTACTATCGATTGCAATTATAAAAATACAGAAAGAGTTTCATTTCAGCGATGTGCAGTATGGCTGGGTCAATACCAGTTTCCTGCTTAGTTATGCATTAATGTTTACACTGGGCGGCTGGCTGATTGACAAAGCCGGAGCAAAAAAAGGACTGGCACTTGCCGTCGGGATGTGGTCTGTTGCCAATGCTTTTCACGGTTTGATGACAAATCTTCCGCAGCTTCTTACCTTCCGTTTTTTTCTGGGCATGGGTGAAGGGGCCTGTTTTCCGGGAGCAGCAAAAACAGTATTTGACTGGTTTGATAAAAAAGAAAGAGGTTTGGCAAATGGCATTGCGATAGGAGGATCAGCGATTGGAGCCGTCATCGCGCCTCCGCTTACCATCTGGATATCAAATATTTATGGATGGAGAGCAGGGTTTGTGATTCCCGGCCTGGCAGGCATGGCCTGGGTACTCATCTGGCTTTTAATTCCCTGGAAAAAAGTAATTTCTGCGGAGCCAGGAAATGCAACACCGAACGGCCCCTCATTTCTTGCACTCCTATCCTTCCGGCAGACCTGGGTTTTTATTATGATCCGTTTTCTTCTTGATCCCGTTATGTATTTTATGATGTTCTGGATCCCCAAATATTTGAGCGAAGTTCGCCATGTGCCTTACGAGAAAATCGGAAATCTGCTATGGATACCATTTCTGGCTCTTGGCATATCCAATATTTTAGGAGGTTTGTTTTCTGACAAACTGATCAAATCAAATTTTACGGTTAACAAAGCAAGAAAAACCATTATGGGTATTGCGGCAGGCTTAACATTGGCAGTTCCCTTTGCTGAATATGCCTCCACAGTGGAGATGTCTCTGGCATTTATGGCCCTTTATATGTTTGCCCATGGGTGCTGGATCACCAACTATATAACCAGCATCTCCGACGTTTTCGGTCAGAGCGCTACGTCCACCGTCGTAGGACTTTCCGGGACAGCCGGCGCTTTATCCAGCCTGATACTTAATCCGTTGATCGGAAGCATCATTCAACATTATTCTTACCAACCTATGTGGATAGTATCAGGGTTATTATAT
This sequence comes from Dyadobacter subterraneus, assembly GCF_015221875.1. Lineage (NCBI taxonomy): Bacteria > Pseudomonadati > Bacteroidota > Cytophagia > Cytophagales > Spirosomataceae > Dyadobacter > Dyadobacter subterraneus. Next base: position 1,749,497 of record NZ_JACYGY010000001.1, on the reverse strand, counting down.
CCACTGGCTTTTATACTTTTCATTTTGTTCATCCCAAAAATAAAGCCTTTGTTCAGCGAAAAGAAAGATATTTTACAACCCGAAACGGCTTGAACAGAGTAAAAAAAAATAAAAAATTTTGCAAAATTTAACTTAGTGCGTTAAGAAAATATTTACAAACATAATTTGATCGTTTATGGGAAATTCCCCGTCCGTCGAAAAGGAAACCGCAGCCGCTCCTATCATTGAAAAACGCAGTCCGACCCGGCCAAGAATTGGTGTATTCGGCGTTGGATACTATAAGTACTGGAGTCAGTTTGAAGGATTACTGGATGATATGCTTTCCAAACAGACTGTTTTTATTGAAAAGATACAAAACAGCTCTTACGCAGAAGTGATTGATTTCGGATTGGTTGACAATGTGCAGAAGGCCTATGAACTGGTACCTAAATTAAATGCGGCCAATCTTGACCTGATTTTCTGTGATATGCTCACCTATGCAACCTCCAATACTTTTGGCGTCGTGATCAGAAATATGCAGGTTCCTATTATACTGGTGGCTTTGCAGCCCGATAAAGCGATGGATTATTCCCAGGCATCCACCTACATGCAGCTTTACAATGATGATATTTGTTCCCTTCCCGAATTTGCCGGTGTGGCAGCCAGGATGGGAAAAAAAGTACCAGATATGATCATTGGAACTTTGTACGACGATCCGGCCGCAGATGCAGAGATTGAAGAATATTGCAGGATTGCGGCAGTTTTGCATGATTTGAAAACATCCCGGATCGGGCACATCGGGCACCCGATTGAGGCGATGCTGGATATGCATTCAGATTCTACGATGCTTACCGCACATTTCGGCGCGCACATTGTACAGTGTGAGGCACATGAAATTGTTTCGTTTTATCAAAGTGCAGACAGCAGCCAGATTGACCCGGTGAAAGAAAGGATTCTTGATTTTTTTGATACACCAGACCCCGTGTCAGATCCCATTTCCAAAAAATTGAGAGATTCTGACCTGGAAACTGCTGCCAGGGTAACTGTTGCGCTTGAAAAATTCATTGAATCAAAACAGCTCAACGGACTGGCCTATTATTATGAGGGACCGGAAAACAGTGAAACCAGAACGGTCATGTCCAATCTGATCGTGGGCAATTCGCTTTTGACAGGCGCTGGATTTCCCATGTGTGGTGAATCAGATCTGAAAACCTGTTTTGCGATGCTGATCATGGAACGTTTAGGCATAGGCGGTAGCTTTGCCGAATTCCATCCGGTGGATTTCAAAGAAGGCTTTGTGCTGGTCGGTCACGACGGGCCGCACAATGTAGCGATTGCCGAAGGAAAACCAGTTTTAAGAAGTCTTATAAAATACCATGGGAAACCCGGATTTGGCGCAGGCGTTGAATTTAAAATCAAGGAAGGACCTATTACGATGCTGAGTATCAACTCTACTTTTGATGGAAAATTCAAATTTGTTATTGCCGAAGGACAGTCTGTCGAGGGCCCCATACCTCCTACCGGCAACACAAATACGCGTGGATTTTTCAAACCTGACGTGAGAACGTTTCTGCAAAGATGGATGAAAGAAGGGCCTACGCACCATTTCGCTTTGGGGGTCGGGCATCATGCAGAAACAATTAAAAAAATTGCGAATTACCTGAATCTGGAAGCAGTAATAATAGACAACAGAGCGTAAAATTCCCGCAGAAAAGGGTCTTAATAATATCCAGATCCCTTTTTCTGCTTTGGACAAAATCTCAGGATTAACCCTAAACTTCAATTTTCAATGAACCAAATTTTACTCCAAGTGCGGCCGCCCTGGATTACAGGAATTATGTTCCTGATCCTGCTGTGCGTCCAGAATCTGCAAGCCCAAACGGGTCAAAAAATCACGATTACCGGAAAAATTACGGGAGAAACCGACCAGACTGCACTTATTGGTGCAACCATTGCGGAAAAAGGTACAGTTAATGGTACTTCTTCTGATGCTGAGGGGAATTACAAACTTTCAGTTTCCAAGGGCAACAGTATTATTGTAAGTTTTATCGGATACATACCGCAGGAAATCAAAATTGATAACCGTTCGGTGATTGATATTGTTTTGAAAGCGGACCAGCAGCAACTGCAAGATGTAGTGGTTGTCGGTTATGGAACCCAGAAAAAATCTACACTGACGGGCGCGGTTGCCACGGTAAAATCCGAAGATATCATCAAAGCACCTACAGGTAACGTCACCAACAGTTTAACAGGCCGCATGCCCGGTGTTTTTGTGGTACAAAGAAGCGGAAAACCAGGCGATAATCAGGCGGATCTTTTTATCCGGGGCCGCGCCACAACGGGCGATAGTTCGCCCCTTATTATCGTGGATGGTGCTGAAAGACAATCTTTTGGAGATATTGATCCGAATGAGATTGAGAATATTTCGGTATTAAAAGATGCTTCCGCTACCGCTTTATTCGGTATTAAAGGAGGAAACGGTGTTATTCTGATTACAACGAAGGTCGGCAAGGAAGGAAAACCCAGAATTAGCTACACAGGAAACGTGGCCATGCAGGAATATACCGCGTTACCCAAAACTTTAAATGCATTTACCAGCGCCAGCCTTCTGAATGAAGCCAATAAAAATGTTGGTAAACCTGCCGCTTTCACTGATGCCGAACTGCAAAAATTTCAGGATCATTCAGATCCTTACAAGTATCCTGATTTTAATTGGTTCGATTATATCATGCGGAAACATTATCCGCAAACCCAGCATAATCTGAATGTTTCGGGCGGAACAAAAATCGCAAAATATTTTATTTCGGTGGGTTACCTTTTGGAGAATGGAATTTTGAAAAAGTTCGATAATCCTTATGGTTACTCCACAACCAACAAATATGATCGTTACAATTTCCGTTCAAATGTTGACTTGAATTTAAGCAAAGACCTTACCGTTTCTGTCAAACTCGGCGGCAGAATGGAGGAACGTTATTCCCCTGCTGCTGCGGCCTTCTATGCAAATGCGGAAATTGAATATCTTCTTTCCCGAATTAACGGGATACCTGCCTATGCTTATGTGCCCACACTTCCGGACGGCAGATTTATGGAAAACCCGAATGCAGGTGTAAATCTGACGAATCCACTGGGCTGGATCAGTCGGTCAGGCTATTTTATACAGCAAACGAATTCAATTGAAAGTACCCTGGCGCTTAACTATGACCTGCATAAAATTTTGAAAGGTTTATCATTCAAAACGCAGTACGCGTACGATGCCTATTTCATTGCGAACCGAAGACAGGCGGGAACTTTCACTTCGTATTATATCAACAAACAGACCGATGAAATCGTAAAAGGAAACAGCTCTTTTAGTGACGCAGATACGCCGTTAGGCCCCGTGACAGCCACTTATGATGGGGCCATCAGCTATAACCTGCAAAGCAGTTTGAATTTTAACCGGAGTTTTGGACATCATGCTGTTACAGCGCTGGGACTTTTTCAGCGCCAGGCCCGCCGGGTAATCGGCGCCCAGCCGGCCTATGCTTCACAGGGTATTGTTGGAAGGGTCACTTACAGCTATAAAGACCGCTATTTTGCAGAATTTAATGGTGCCTATAATGGTTCAGAAAACTTCGCTTCCGGCAAAAGATTCGGATTTTTCCCGGCAGTTTCTGCGGGATGGACTGTGAGCAAGGAATCTTTTATGGAAAACATCAGCTGGCTAAGTTATCTGAAAATCCGGGGATCATATGGTAGAATTGGTTTTGATAAAATTGGCGGAAACCGCTTTTTGTATCTTGATGAATATACACGAAACTCAGCCGCTTACGTTGGTGCATCCAATCTGGCGCTTACGGCAAAACCAAATACGGCCGCACAGTTCGGACTTCCGACTGCCATCAATACTTATCCTGTCATCACACACTCACGAATTGGGAACCCGGATATAACCTGGGAAACTTCCACCAAAAGGAACATTGGTTTTGAAAGCAGTTTTTTCAATGATATGTTTTCTTTGAACGTGGATCTGTTTGATGAAAAGCGGACCAATATTTTATTGAACCGTCAGTCCGGGCTCACCACTTACGGAGAAGCTTATCCAAGCGTAAATTTTGGAGAAGTACATAACCACGGTTACGAAGTGGAACTCCGTCACCAGCGTCGGGTTGGAAACTGGAAGTATGGTTTTAATGCCCAGGTGAGTTTTGCCCGAAATAAAATCATTAATCTGGACGAGCCCGTTGGCAGGCCTGCCTACCAAAAGTCGGCCGGTTACCAGATCGGTCAGTACCGGGGTTATGTGACAGATGGCTTTTACCAGTCGCAGGATGATATTAATGCCTATCTTCCAAATCTTCTGGGGAAACCGATTCCGGGTGATCTTAAATATAAGGATATCAATAAGGACGGTGTCATTTCCACGGATGATATCACCCCGATCGGTTATTCAAATGTGCCGGAATATGCATACAGTTTTGAGCCCAATATCAGCTACCACGGAATCTCACTTTCAGTTATGTTTCAGGGTGTTGCGCACGTAAGTTCTGATATTCAGTTTGATCAGAGAAACCTCAGCAGCAACCAGATGTATGAAAATATGCTGGGCCGCTGGACGCCTGAAAACGCAAAAAATGCAACCTGGCCTTCTTTACAGCCGGCAGTCGGAGGGAATTTTATGAGTTATGCAACCAACGATTTTCTTTTAACAAACGCGAAGTATCTGAAAATCAGAAATGCCCAGCTGGCTTACCAGATTCCTGGCCGCATTGTTAAAAAAGTCGGATTGAATGGAATCCGTGTTTTTCTTTCCGGACAAAACCTGGTAACCTGGACAAAAGTACTATACCGCGATCCTGAAAATTTTCAGCGCCGGGCACCGCAGGCCGCCTACAATGTTTACCCGACTTCCCGAATTTACAATCTTGGCATTAACCTAGATTTCTGATCTACTGCTATGAAAAAATATACCATATTCTTGCTCGCCAGCCTGCTGTTTGTCTTTTCCGGCTGTGATGACAAATTCCTGAATGTAGCACCTGACGTGGCTCTGAACGAGGAGAAAGTTTTTGCAGATCCGGTCATGGCCGCTCAGTTTGCTGATAATGCTTACAGTTTTCTGCCCGACGATTATCTGCGATTTAATGAAGGAAACGGAGTCGCGCAGGCCTCTGATGAAGCCGTTGGCATTGACGTTACCAATCCAATGCTCTACACGCTTGCCAAAGGTTTGTACCATGACCATTCTGCTTATACGGCACTGGCCGTCAACGATATTTCCGGAATTTATGACCGCTGTTATGCCGGCATCCGGATAGTGAATAAAATGCTTTCAAAGATTGATGAAGTAAAATGGAAACCTGAGCAAAATCCGCAAGGCATTAAAGGCGAAATGTATTATCTGCGGGCATTCATGTATTTTGAACTGATCAAAAGATTCGGTGGCGTGGTACTGATCGACAAGGCCTATACTGCATTTGAAGATATTGACCTGCCCAGAAATACCTATGAAGAATGCGTCAGTTTTATTCTGGCCGATATTGCCCAGGCTGTTACGCTTCTTCCGATCGAACAGGATGCTGCCAATTATGGAAGGCCTACAATCGGCGCTGCGCGTGCTTTAAAAAGCAGAACGCTGCTATACGCCGCCAGCCAACTTCACAACCCTGAAAACGATGCGGCTAAATGGAAAGCTGCCGCTGATGCTGCCAAAGAGGTGATGAATATGAATCAGTATACACTGCATCCCAAATATGAGGAGATTGTCTCACCTTCCGGAAATGGAACAATTGATGAATATATTCTGATCAAAATAAAAGCACCCCGTAGTTTTAACTGGGCGATTCAGGCAGTAATGTCTCCGGGCTCCGGCGGAAGAATTGGCACCTATAATCCTACACAAAATCATGTGGATCTGTATGAAATGAGTAATGGTCTTCCGATAACAGATCCAAAATCAGGTTATAATCCCAATGATCCTTACAAAAACCGGGATCCAAGATTTTATGCGAATATTCTTTACAACGACGCACCCTGGCAGGGAAGAAAAATGCAGATGTGGGACGGTGGCGCGGATTATAGTTCTACCAGCTCGGCTTACACAGCAACGCGTTATTATGGAAAAAAACTCTGGCCGGAGGTTTACCAGACACCGGGTACGCAGTCAGCATTTGTCAATTTTATCTTTTTCCGCTATGGCGAAATTCTGCTCAATTATGCCGAAGCACAAAATGAAGCCGCGGGGCCGGATGCTACTGTTTACGATGCCATCAACCAGATCCGTAAAAGAGCCGGGATGCCGGAACTTCCAACAGGACTGACAAAAGACCAGATGCGCGCAAGAATTTACAACGAACGCGCCGTGGAGCTTGCCTTTGAAGATAACCGCTGGTATGACATCATGCGCTGGAAAAAAGGCAAAGAGCTTGTCGCGCAGAAAATGTATGCAATGAACGTGGTCAAAAACAGCGACGGCAGTTTTACCTATACAAAAGTTCCGCTGGCAGAATCCTTCCAACGGGTTTATGAGGATCACATGCATTTGTACCCCATCCCAAGAAATGAGATACAGAAAAGTAAAAAACTGGTTCAAAATCCCGGATGGTAATCAAGCCCTAAACTTTAAATCACTATGAAATTTTCTGATATACTTTTCAGGCTTTTTCTGCTGCTTCCGCTATTGGCGGGGCAGGTAAAAGCCCAAAATTCTTCCCCGGCTGAGCTTGCCGGAACTGTGGAAGATATTAACAAAAATCCTGTTTCGGGTATGAGCATTTCGGTGCAGGAAGGCGGTATTGAAACGATGACCGATGAACAGGGAAAATTCAAAATTCTTGCCGTCAAGGGAGACGTTCTGATTTTCAGCAAACCCGGTTATCTGACTTATTATCACACGGTGGTTAGTCAGGAAGCACTCAAATTACAGCTAAGCAAAACTTTGCCCGAAGCCGGTATGCAGGATGATGTTTTCATTCCTTTCGGCATTCGTAAGAAAAGAGAGATCAACGGCGCGGTTTCCACTTTGAAAGCTTCCACTTTGCCGCAAATTCCTTCAAGTTCGCTCACAAATCTTTTTGCAGGGCAGCTTCCCGGACTTAACGTCTGGCAAACCGGTACGCTTCCCGGCAGAGATGAAACTACCATCGTAATACGCAACCGCGCCACTTTTGCTGGTACCAACGTGCCGCTTGTTTTGGTAGATGGTGTGGCCAGAGATTTCTCTGATATGGATTTAAGCGAAATTGAATCGGTGAATGTGCTGAAAGATGCTGCCTCGCTGGCTTGGTATGGAAACCGGGCCGCGAACGGCGTTCTTTTGATTACCACTAAAAGAGGAAATGCCGACAAAACCCGTTTTACTTACGACATGCAGATTGGCACGCAGCAGCCGACGGTTCTTGCCAAACCACTTGATTCTTACAATTTTGCAACGCTTTACAATCAGGCGCTGAAAAATGATGGTTTTAGTCCGCTTTATAACCAACAAACGCTCGATGGCTATAAAAGCAACACCGATCCTTATCAGTTTCCCAACAATAATTTTGTCAAAGATTTTTTCAAAGATAATGCCCTTGTACAGCGTCACGTATTAACTGCCTCGGGTGGTTCCAAAGCGGTACGTTATTTTACAAATCTTAGTTATTTCAATCAGGGTGGACTTTTTAACCATACCGACAATCCGCTTTTTAATTCCAATGTCGGCTACCGTCGTTATAATCTGAGAACAAATCTGGATATTCAGGTTACGCCACTTTTGACTGTTCAACTCGACATGGCAGGCCGTATTGAAGACAGACGCGAGCCTGGCAGTACCAGTGCGACCTTTCTGAGTACAGTTTTTGGCACGCCTTCCAATGCCTTTCCTTTAAGAAATGAAGACGGATCATACGGAGGAAATAATCTTTTCAGAAGCAATCCGCTGGCCCAACTCAATAGCCAGGGAAACCGAAGCGAAGTGACCCGTGTGCTTTTGGGAACCTTAAATGCAAATCACAAACTTGATTTCTGGTTGAAAGGATTAAGTGCCAATGTCTTTTACACCTTCGATATTCAGGGGCGCTACCTGAGCGGCCGAAGCCAGGATTACGAGGTTTACGAGCGCTCGACAAGTGGCGTGCTCACACGTTTCGGAACCCAGACGCCGCTTGGTTACGTGGCAGCAACTTTTGCTGACAACATCCGCACCAACGAGCTTTGGACTGGTTTTGACTACGACCGCAGTTTTGGAAAACATGATATCAAAATAACAACACGTTACCAGCAAGCCGTCACTTTTAATCCAACCCGTTTGCAGGATAAAAGGCAGGGATTTTCAGGGAGAGCTTCGTATGCGTTCAACAACAGGTATTACGCAGACCTTGTGGCAAGTTATACCGGCGCCGATAATTATATGCCAGGCAAACAGTTCGGATTTTTTCCTGCGATTGCTGCCGGCTGGGTAATTTCCGAAGAAAACTTTCTTAAAAACCTCTCTGCTTTAAGTTATCTGAAATTAAGAGCGGCATACGGAAAAGCCGGAAACAGCCTGACGGGTGAAACCAATAAATTTCCTTATGCTTATTTGTATAATCCTGCCAGCGGAAGTTATGCATTTGGCACAAGTTTCGCCGCCCAGGCCGGGGCCTCTGAGGCCACACTTCCTAATCCTGATATTACCTGGGAAACAGCCTATAAAACAGACCTCGGCATTGATGCAAAATTTTTCAAAAACAGCCTTTCACTTTATGCCAACTACTTTAACGAATCACGCAAAAATATCCTGACCAATCCCACCTACCCTTCTATCCTGGGATTGGCAACCTACCGGATCAATGGCGGGGAAACGCGCTTGCGTGGTTTTGAAGGATCCATAGATTTCACGGAGAAATTCGGGGAAGTCACACTATCCATCGGCGGTAATTTTACTTATGCAAAAAACAAGATCTTGCGCATCACAGAATCCGCTGGTCTTGCCGATTATCAGAAACAAGCGGGACATAACATTGGCGCGGTGACTGACTACGGAAAACTTATGCTTGCTTCGGATGGCATTTTCAAAACCCAGCAGGAAATTGACGCCAGTCCGGTTCAGCGTTTTGCGGCCAGATTACAACCCGGCGATATCAAATACAAAGACATTAATGGCGACGGTGTCATTGATAATTATGACCGGGTAACAACCGATTATAACGATACGCCAAATACATATTACGGTTTTCACCTGGGCGCAAAATACAAAGCTTTTGATTTCTCACTGATTGGTCAGGGCGTTAGCGGGCGCACGATCAACATCCGTACTTTGGTAATGGCCGGCACCAATAATACAGGTTACATTAATCAGTTCAGCACCCAGGCCTGGACTACTGCCAATCCAAACGCACCCTATCCGCGCCTTGGAATTTCAGACCGTGGCAACAACATTGCGGACTCAGATTTCTGGCTTCGTTCAGGAGATTATTTAAGACTGAAATCCATAGAGCTGGGTTACACCCTATCCGCAGGCTTTATGCAGAAATTGAATATTAGAAGCCTTCGTGTATATGCCAACGCTTTCAACCTGCTCAATTTTAATAAGACAGGATTGAATGTAGATCCGGAAATGCCGTTTTCCGGCTACAATTCATACCCTTATGTGCGTACGCTGACAGCCGGACTTAACCTGAAATTCTGACCCTTAATTTCCTGAATCATGAAAAAAATACTTTATTCATTTCTTTCCCTGTTGTTGCTTACCGCATGCAAGGAAACCAAATTTCTGAAATTCGATTATTACGACGGTCCGGTTACCGAGGATCAGTACTGGAATCTGAACAGCGCGGCCAGAGGTCAGCTCAATGCAGGTTATACTTTTTTGCAGGATGGCTACAACCGGTATAATGGTGCTATGCTGGCGGCAGGCTCGGATGAAGCGGTTAATTCAAATTTGAATTCTGCTGTTAATATTTTCAATAACGGAACCTGGAGTTCGCTGCGGACACTGGATGATAACTATGCAATCAACTACAACGGAATTCGTCAGGTAAATGTATTTTTGGCTAATAGCCACCGGGCCAATATTGTACCAATTACCGATATTCCCAGACTTCGGGGTGAAGCTTTTTTTCTACGTGCTTTTTTTCATTTTGAGCTCTGGAAACGTTATGGTGGTATCATCATCGCCGACCATGTTTTCACCACATCTGATGACCTTGACCTGCCACGAAATACTTCTCAGGAGACGCTAAACCAGATTTTAAAAGATTGTGATTCAGCAGCAGTCAAGTTGCCTTTGTCAGTAACTCAGTATGGTGCGGGAGATAAAGGCCGTGCGACAAAAGCGGCCGCGCTAGCCCTGAAATCAAGAGCATTGCTTTACGCGGCAAGTCCGTTGAATAATCCTTCGGGTGATATTACGCTTTGGCAGAAAGCAGCAGCGGTTTCAAAAGAATTAATCGATACCAAAGCACATAGTCTGCTTGCTAATTATGCCAATATTTCCAATTTCACCACGGCCGCCTACAACAGCGAAGTTATTTTTGCTACTGCGGCAAACCTGCGAAATGATATTGAAATTAACAATGCGCCGATAAGCTATAATGGCGCGCTGGGACTCACCAACCCTACCCAGGAACTTGTTGATGCTTATGGCATGAAAAATGGACTTCCCATTTCAGATCCCACTTCCGGTTATGATCCAAATAATCTTTACAAAGACCGGGATCCAAGATTTGCCCAGTCGATCATTTATGATGGTTCCCTATTTAAAGGGACAGCGGTCAGTACAGCGGTTGGTGGTAAGGATGGTATTGGCAAAAGCGTAAATGCGACTAAAACCGGTTATTACATGCGCAAATTTTTAAGCGAATCTGCAAGCTGGAACCAGACGACCAATGCAACGGTACGCCGTCCCTGGGTGATTTTCCGTTATGGTGAAATACTTCTGAATTATGCAGAAGCACAGAATGAGGCTGTTGGTCCCGATGCAACCGTTTATGACGCGATTAATCAGATTCGCAAACGCGCCGGTGTCGCCAATCTTCCCGACGGACTTTCCAAAGACCAGATGCGTCAGCGGATTCGTAACGAAAGACGGGTCGAGCTCGCTTTTGAAGAGCACCGATTTTTTGATGTAAGAAGATGGAAAACCGGGGAATCAGATTTTGGAAAAGCCGTGACGGGTATGCGCATAACTAATACCGGAAACGCCAATACCTACGAACGCTTCACCGTTGAAAACCGTGTTTTCAACGAGCGCATGTACCACTATCCAATTCCGCAGGTTGAGATCAATAACGCAACAAAATTGCAACAAAATCCAGGTTATTAGATTGGCTGTCGGCGATCAGCCGAAATTTAGTTTCCTAATCTGACAGCTGATTGCACTAGAAAAGAATTCGTGATAATTTATATCAAGCATTTTATGAGATCAAAAACCGGACTGCTTCTGTTTCCCATGCTAACCTTGCTTACCGTTTTTTACAGCAGCTTCACCAATAGAAATTGGCAAAAGCCTGTGCAGTTATTTGTCTACAATGATTCGATCTTGTCAGATCATTTTCTTGGCGTCAATGGCGTGTATCACGGCTTTGCCTATATGGAAGATCCTGACGTAAAGCCGATGAGTGATGAAGACCGGGAGCTGGAATTTTCCAGGGTGAAGGCGATGGATCTTAAAATTGCCAGGACATGGTATCGCCCCGACTGGGCCTGCGGAACGAACCTTTACAACGATTTTGACTGGGAATCAAAGCGGATGAAAGCATTTTATCAGTGGCTTGATAAAATGAAAATGTTAAAGGTTGATGTGGCTCTGCAGGCCGGTTGGTGGTTTACGCGCGATACCTACATGAATACAAAAATTCCGGCCGACAAAGCAAAACCGGACCCAACGAAAGACCCGGCCCGTTATGCACAGTGGGTCAACGAATCGCTCTATCAACTGATCAAAGTCAGAGGTTATACAAACATAAAATATCTGGTGCTTTTCACAGAACCGCTCAATTACCGCTCGGGAATTATTCCAGAAAATTTCTCAGAACCTGCGTATTATGACAAGGTTTGTACCGAGATTGACAATCAGCTAAAAATCTCAAACCTAAGATCTTCCGTAAAACTTGTCGGACCAAACAGCGGCTCGACTGACACAGCCGCTTACGTAGGATGGGCCGTAGGCCACATGAATGATGTCATAGATATTTACAGCTGGCACAGCTACAACGGCAAACAATCCGGCACAAATCCGCCACTGGAATACGATGGCTGGAAACAAATAGTTGAAGTTGGAAAAGAAAAAATTAAGCAGACCGGCAAACCCTTCTGGATCGATGAATATGGAGCAAGCAAGCCCGATGAATCTGTCCGTTTTAAAGCAGATTATGGAAATTATCTGGCGCAGTGCGTAGCTGCTTTTGTAAACAGTGGCGCGCAAACTTCGCTGTTGTGGATCCTTTTTGACCAGAAATATCCTTCCTCAAAAGTCACCAACAAAGATAGTTTTTACAAAGGTGTGCAACGCTGGGGATTAACAAAATCACCGCAGGACAGTATTTCAAACCCAAAAGATCCTTATCCGTCATGGTATGCATTCAGTCTGATGAGCAAATATCTTGGCGGAAGAGCAGGCTCGAAAACCTTTAAAACTCTGGGAAATGATAGTTTGTATATCGTGGCCACGCAGCCTAATGAAAATGAGATTTCTGTTATGGTCGTAAACAGTGCGCATACAGCGCAGCAGTTTCAGATTGGATTTTCAAAGCAAATTAACCCGGTGTTAAACCGTGCCTTATTTGATCCTGCAAACATTACCCCATCACAAGAAAAGCTTATGCTATCCTTTGACAAAAAACGCAAAGCCGGCAAAAATATCAGCGATCAGATACCGGCCCGTGGTGTGGCCATTTACACGACTTTGAAAAATTGAAATCAGCCTATTTACCATGAAAATTAAAATATTATTACTGTTTTTTCTGCTTGCAGGATTTTTGACAAAAAGTCCGGCACAATCCAGGGACCCGTACGCACTTTCTACACTGAAAGGCAAACCGTTCAACAACATAACGCTCGAAGTATCGCTGAAACCTTTTAAGAAAAATGATAAGGCTTATATCCGTGAAGTGGCCAAAGAAATGTTCGTGCAATGGCATGCGTTACTGCGGCATGCCGATACGGTGTCGGTAATGCTTTGGACCAGCGATGGCTCTGAAATTTTAGATTACAAAGGCGCCGCAAATCAGCCACTGGAATGGGCACGTTATATGGGAAATCCAAATACGGAGCATGCGGTAAATTCCGGCCCCAAGGAATTATCGATTCACGAGCGCGCTTATTTGTACCTTGAAAATCCGCCCAAATTCACATACGGCGATCTGAAATTTATAGTCCAGACGCTGAAAGAAGAAGGTTATAAAGTTACCGGAAAACCGATCCGTGTCGGAGAAACTTTTGACCCTGGGCCTGAGTTTGCCAAATCAGATTTTAAATACAAAAAACACCGTGAAATTCTGGGCGGAAGTGCCATGGGCCACAATACGATGGTAAGCTGTTACTCAGTTTTAAATGCAGATAGTGAAGCCTATGCAGGTTTTCCAAAAGGAATTCCTGCCAACACGCCTTTTGGCACATTTCTGGGACGGCAAAGTAAACATTTCCTGAAAGACATGGGCTTTGATTTTATCTGGCTTAGCAACGGATTCGGTTATGGCATAGAAGGCTGGTCGTCGACCGGAGCTATTTTTAATGGCAAAGGATTTGACCAGGCAAAACTTGAAGATACCAAGGATAAGATAGCGGGATTCTGGAAATATTTCCGGGCAGAATGTCCTGATATCCAAATTCAGACCAGAGGCACAAATCTTTCAGCAGGCTCGGATCTGGCGCGTGACGGGGTAAATCTGAAAGCAATTTATAAGGACAAAAACCTGCTTCCTCCGCCAAATTCCCCCTGGGCGGCGCTGGACGGAGATTTTGGTCTGGAAATGGTTGGATATATGTCTCGTATGGCTGAACTTCCCGACGAGCGTTATCTTTTCCGTTTTTACACGCATGACCCCTGGTGGCTGAACAGTCCGTGGCTGGACCGCTATGGAAGAGAGCCGCATGACATTTATCTTCCTATGTCGGTTTCCAGAATTAATAAAAAAGGAGAGATAAAATTGCCGTCGCATTTAAGTCTGCTCAGCATTGATGATTCCTATGGGAATATGCCAACCCAGGTTCCTGACGAGGTAACGCCGAATATTTTAAAAGCCCGCTACGATGCCCCGACCGCCCCGGGACCTTTGGTCTGGGTTTATCCGTTTGATGAATACCACGACTGGGCTTACCGCTACAAAGACCGGCTGCCGGAGATCTATTATGGCGACTGGCTGATCCGTCAGGCCATCAACAATGGCTTTCCGCTGAATACAATTATTTCTACCGGTTCATTTCAAAATGTAATCAAGGACAAACCCGCTTTTTTCAAAGAATCCATTTTGGTGGCTACGGTTCCTGATGCCAATTCGCCCATGGAAAAAGCGCTTATCAGTTTTGTGAGAAATGGTGGAAAATTAATGATTTACGGGCCTGCTGATCATGCAGGAAAAGATTTCCTTGCACTTTTAAATATAAAAAACACTACACGTCTTGAAGGTGAATTCCAAATACTGCCGTCGTTCAAAGGCGATTTGCTTTCTGTTCATTACCCGGACAGAATCCAGCATAGCGCCTTGTTTTCCGGCGGAGGCGTATCTACGGAAGTAAGTGATATGGGCGATCAGTATACAAAAATTTTGACAAGAATGCAGCAAAATGACCAGTCCCGTGATGTGGTTTTGGCACGGCAGCTTCCAGAATGGAACGGTGGAAAAGTTGTGTACGTACGCGGGACCAATTCAAGCAAGTTCAATGGAGGGAAACTGCTAAATCCGGATGATCCCTCTAAACTTTTTACCGGGCCGCTTTTACTGCGCTATTCACTGAATGAATTTGGAATTACTTCCCTGATTGAAAAAGAAAATCCGGGTGTCAAAAATCCTGTGATGACGATTTCAAGAAGCAACAACGCTTTTATATTTTCGGGTTACAATCCCAACAGCACCATTACAAATCATTTTAAATTTCCACAAGGTGCTCCGCTGCTGCTTGGACTGGAAACGAAACTGGATCAGGGAAATTCAGTTTACACGCTGCCTACTTCCTGGAATCGGGAATGCCGGATTTTTATAGAGCAGAATGATGGTATTGTGTCCTGCAAAGAGCTGCACTCGGGCCAGAAAGATATTACCAAACGGTATCAGGCAAGCGGTTTAAAGAATGCAACAATCCGCATTTACGCAGCAGATGATATTACTCCGGAAAATTTTAATGCTTACATCAATTCGGATTATCCCTGGAAAACCGGAAAAATAGCCTTCAAAATGGGCGATCCAAAACTGGGAAAACATTTTGTTGTCGAAAATATAACCGGAAATTTAACGGTTTCCTGGTAAAGCAGATATTTATGAAAAACCTGATTTTAAGTTTTGCAGCGGTTGTTTTCCTGGTTTTTGATTCCCGTGGACAATCTGCATCCGTAATTGATACAGCCTACCTATCATCGATCAAAACAGAGCTCATGAAGGAAAGGCCCAAAAACCGGAATATTAATCTGGTATTTCATGGCCATTCCGGACCGGCAGGTTTTGGCAATAATCATGAGGTACATACCCTGGAAGCCTATCCGAATCTGGTTTTGAAAAAATTAAAAGCGGTTTATCCATTGGCTGTGATCAACATTATTGTTACTGCCATCGGTGGAGAAAATTCTATCTCCGGTGCTGAAAGATTTGAACGTGATGTGCTTACGCACCAACCGGATGTCGTCTTTATTGATTATACCGGAAATGATACAGGTGCGGGACTTGAAAAATCAAAGACTGCGTGGGAAAAGATGATACAGTTAGCTTTGGAAAAAGAAATAAAAGTTATTTTAATTACACCGGGCGTGGATCAGCGGCTGGATATTAACGCTCCCGGTAATCCATATGAACAACACGCTTCACAAGTCAGGGCACTGGCAACAAAATACAAAGTAGGTATAGCGGATCCCTTTGTCATTTTTCAAAAGTTGGTAAAGCGTACTGATTTTGTCAAAGATTATATGACCAGTATTAATCATTTTAATGAAAAAGGGCACGAGATTTATGCCAGTGAAATCTTTAAATGGTTTGAAAAATAGCAGTTAAAACAAATTCATAACGTCCTTTATAATTTCACATGCAGCGGTAAACGTATTTATGAAAAATAATACTCTCAAAACAATCCTTTTCATCCTGATCACTTTTTGTGCAAAAACACAGGCTCAAATTGCAGATCCGGCAGCTTATCTGTCTGATATCAAAAAAGAATTAAATACTGTATGGCCAAAAAACCGTACGATTAACCTTGTTTTTCACGGCCATTCTGTACCTTCCGGATATGGGGATAATCATCTGGTACACACGCTGGAAGCTTATCCGAATTTGCTTTTAAAAACACTAAAAGAAAAATATCCATATGCCGTGATCAACGTGATTGTAACTGCGATTGGCGGAGAAGACGCCATCCGCGGTCAGGCCCGTTTTGAAAAAGATGTGCTGCCTCACAAACCGGATGTACTTTTTATTGACTATGCGCTGAACGACCGTTTTTCTCCACTGGATAAAGTAAGAGACGCCTGGGAAAAGATGATTAAATCAGCACTGGCTAATCACATTAAAGTGATTCTTCTGACGCCTTCGCCAGACCAGCGAATTGATATCAGTGACCCTACAAATCCGCTCGATCCGTATGCAGAACAAATAAAATCACTCGCCGTAACATACAAAACCGGTTTGGCTGATCCGTATACACCTTTCAAAAAAATCGTAAAAGAAGGAAATGTAAAAAACTATATGACCTCAATCAATCATCCCAATAAAGAAGGTCATATGATTATCGTCGGGGCGATTAAACTTTACTTTTACTGAACGTCGTTATAGTCAGGATTAGCGATAATGGCGAATTTGTATTTGTCGCCGCGGTAAAAAGAGCGCTCCATTTCTACAATCTTTTCATCCTTGCAAATCACAGCGCTGTCCAGAATAAACATGGGTGTAGCTTTTGTCAGCTCGAAATTATTCATTTCCGAATCGGGCTCGACAATTTCTGCACTCAGTGTTTGTTTTACCTCTTCAATCCTCAAATGATAGGTATCCTCATATACTTTGAAGTAAGAAATTTCGGTTGGCAGCCGGTTTATTTTCGGACAAAGTTTTAATGAAATATATTTGATTTCGTCTTTGATAATCTCATCATCTGCGTAGCGAAGCTGGTGGATTTTCAGTACCGGCCCTTCGATAATAAAATGTTTCCCTCCTATTTCCGAAGAAATCCCGTCTTCCATTACCGTCTTTTCCAATACCAGATTATGCGGCTTGAAACCTTCTGCCAAAAGACTTTCATGAAAACCGCGTCGTGTAGCGTAAATTGAACCCAGGGTCCTTATCAGCCGGTGATCTACCGTGCGGTTTAAAACAAAAGTACCCTTCCCCTTAATCCTTTTTGCCCATCCCCTGTTTTCAATTTCAAGAAGACTTTTACGGGCCGTTGTATTGCTTACTTTATAGTGTTTAATGAGCTCATTTTCAGACGGAATCTTGTCACCCGGCTGCAATTCTCCGGATTTTATTTTTTCAATAACAGAATCACTTATACTCAGAAATTTCGGTCTCATTATCAATCACGTGCACGGTAAGCGGTAAAAAGTTCAAAGTAAAAAATAATTGAGACGTGTCCTAAAAAATGTTGGAATTGTTGTTTTTATACCACTGTTTTCTTTTATAAAATCCGCCGTTTCAATCCGGAGTGAACTGCGAAGACACGCACCAAAAATATCACTTTTTATGTCTGATGTCGAAGATTATAAACGGTGTCCTCTAAACTCAATGCTATGATTATTGTATATTATTACCATATACTTTTCGCTTGACTAAGAACTAACAAAAAAGGGAAATAAACTGCCTCCATTGACAGTCTATTTCCCTTTTATTTCAAATTGTTATGCACTGATTACTAAGTTATTAATTTAAAAAAAGAGTATTCCTATTGCACAACTACCCGATAATTGCGAATCACGCCGCGCTCTTCAACCTTTAAAATGTAAGCGCCTGGTGCCGAATTTTTATGTAATTTCAGTTCCAACATACCAGGACTACGGCTGATGGTGTGCAGAGGAATAAGATGACCGTCCACGCTGAAAAACTCAATAACCGCGTCATTCGGCTCATCCAGATTCAGCTTAAACTGCTTGTTTATGACAGGATTAGGAAACACAGCATAAGTCTGGTCAATCACAATAGATACCCATCGGTATACAGTGGTGTGACCATCCAAATCCACCTGCTTCAACCGGTAATAGCTGGTACCCTGATACGGAAGCTCGTCTGTATACTGGTAAAGATGCGTTGCAGCGGTACTTTCGTCCGGATTTACTTCGGCGATGGTCTCTATGTTTTTAAGATCCTTACTTCTTTCCAGTACAAACTGTGCGTTATTAATTTCATTAGTAGTAACCCAGTCCAGCGAAACAGATCCATTGGCTTGCTTTTTTGCAGAAAAACTGACCAGCGAAACCGGCAGCGGCGTTGTATTTACTGTCGCGCTTACCGCCATTGAACAGGCTCCGGAAGTTCCCGTCACCGTATACTGTGTTGCGCCGGTTGGCGAAACTGTGATCTGCGGAGTAGTAGCGGATGTAGACCAAAGGTATGTATCGGCACCAGAAGCAGTAAGCGTTGTACTCTGTCCAGCCGTTACGGTCAGACCCGGATTTGCAGAGATCGTAACCAGGAACGGTGCTGCCTGAAATTCGTAAGCACCCATATCTACACGGTTATTGAATATGCGGTTGTTTCCCGCAAGGTCAAGATTTCCTACATTTGCCGTAGTTGTTGAGGCGTTGCCAGCATTTATTGCCGGAGAACAGGCAAGCAACGCAATATTACCAATCGAGCCACTATTCAGTACCGGTTGACTTACAAACCGGGGGTCAACATTTAAATTATTGGACCCTGTACCTGACCATCCGCCTTGAACGATACTGTAAGAAATCGTCGTGTTGCTCGGAGTTTCATTGACAATTTCTGCGTTATCCCCCCAAAGAATACTGTTCTGAATGTTGGATGAAGAATTATCAACATGGTAAATAGCACCACCCGGACCATTTTGTGTAAAGGTATTTCCGGAAAAAGAACAATTAAGCAAAACCGGATTTGATTGTGAGACGTTCGTGATACCTGCTCCATAGTAACCCCGGTTTTGAAGGAAAGAGCTGTTGGTTATATTGGGAGAGGAGCCCCGATTATCGATAGCGCCACCCTGGTCAGCACCGTAATTACCTACAAACCAGTCGTTTTTCAGAACCGGGTTGGAAGACTGATTTTCCATTCCGCCACCAACGTAAGCAAGATTGTTGTAAAAAACAGCATTTCGGACGGTTACATCTGACCCATAGTTCAGGATCCCGCCACCGTAAGAAGCAGGAAATGATAAAAAGTCGTCTATTAATTGCGACGCATAGCCATCCTGAATAGAAAATCCGTCCAGTATCGCAGTGTTGTCCATTGTAGTACCGGAAGGTGGTAAATTTAAAATGACATTGTATGCATTGTTTGAAGCAGTGCCATCAAATTGCAGATTGCCACTTAAAACAGTTTCGTTGCTATCAAAATTTCTTAGTGCCAGATTGTAATTTGACGGTTCATTGCCCACAAAACCACCATAGATAGCGAGATTATTGGTCATTCTAAACGTTTTCGTTCTTTGATCGGCTGGATTTGTATTGCCAAGTGCATCCATCGTTGGAACATATGTGCCCTTCGCAACCCATATCTCCGTAATCTGTCCGCAATATTTTGCTGCCGACAAGGCCGACTGCAAGGAAGTAAAAGCATTTGGCCAGCTAGTCCCGGAATTATTTCCGCCAGCTGCGGCGTTAACATACAAAATTCCGGTATTACCTGCCGGGCAGCAAACGGTTCCCTCATCGATCTGTCCATTTCCATTATTGTCTTTGCCATCGCATAATTCTGGTGCGTTTGGATAAACCGACGCATCATAATCATCCGGATCTCCTGCATAAACGGTATACGCATCACCATCATGGTTTGTATCTTCTGAAAGAATTTTCCTTCTGGCAATCACATCCGGCTTTCCATCCGGATCGCCGGTTACCCGGTCTATTCCACCTATGTCTCCCAGCATCAATATTCCAGTGACATGTGGTGCCGCCATAGAAGTTCCGTCCAGATAAGTATATTGTCCATCCTTATAACATGATGCAATACTTACCCCAGGGGCGCTGTAATCAACCGGAGCATTACCGAAATTTGAAAAACCTGCCAGCGCACCGTTAATGTCCATGGCTGAAATTGTGTAAACATTTGGCGCGTTCACCCGTGCAGGGCTTCGAAATTCTGCATTGACAGCATCATTCCCAGCGGAAATTACCACTTTACATTTTGTTGCGAGATTACGAACCGCAGCATCCAACGCATTACTTGGCTCACCTCCTAAACTCATATTAACCACATCATTAGTGCCAGCAAGACCTGCCACATAATTCACACCTGCAATGATAATTGAAAAGGCACTATTTCCTGTGGCCGCGAAAACCCGAACAGGGACAACCTCCGCACCTGCCGCAACCCCTACCACGCCAAAACCGTTATCTTTTGCCCCAATAATACCGGCAACATGGGAACCATGACCATTTTCATCATTCGCGCTCGAACCGACGAAAAAAGCAGCTTGTGTTGTATTTACATTCAAATCAGGATGTGTAAAATCAATACCCGTGTCAATGATCCATGCTTTTCTGCCCGTAACGGCTGGAAGACTTCCTCCAATCCTGGTAATTCCCCAAGGCGTACATTGCGGGCCAACAGCTGTTGGCAGTGCCCTGTCAAGCGTAACCATGGTCACACCGCCATTAATGGCCGCTTTTAACAAATTACCATCAGCCTGACTTAATGACATGGCAGGTATTGTTATGGTAGCATCTTCACCAGCCATGAGGGGAGGAGATCCGCCAGCATTGTTTATTATTATAGCAGCAATTGCTCCGCCGTTTTGTGCGTTGAGAACTTTCGTTACAAAAGCACAGGATCCGCGGTCAATTACGGCAACCTTGCCCGACACATTGGTAATAGCACCACAACCGTTGCTGTTCGCAACAACAGCCTCACCCGTAATATTTGCGGTTGATCCGAATTCGGCTAAACCTGCAAAATGTTCAAGCCCGTTAAAAAGGATGACCGGACCATTACAACCTGATGCCACTGCCATGGGCCTGGGCGCGCTGGTTTCATTCAGGTATACCATTCTGTCAGGTTCAATGCGTTCAATCTGATCATCTTTACGCAACTGGTCCGCCTCCTGGTTTGTCAGACCACTTACGGAAAAACCTTTAATGGCGGTTTCGTAAACATGCAGAATTTTTTTCTGTGAAATATTATGTTTTGAAAGAGTGGCGCTTACTTGCCGTTGCATAAGCTGCTGACGGGCCTGAATACCTGGGTTTGAGGCCATTCTGGCATTAACTGCATCATTATCTTTGTAGATCACAATGTACTGACCTGAAATTTGTGTTTTATTTTTGGAAGGTGGCAGAGCATGTTGAATAATTGAGCGCTGCGCCAGCGCATTCTCGAAAGTGAATCCAAGAAAAAATACGAACACTACAATACGAAAAGAAATTGTGCAAAAGGAGTAAAAATTTGTCGTCATAAGTTGGGTAAGCGTTTATGAAATAGAATAACAAAAGCATCGTAATATAGGCATAATATTGACTGATATGCAGCAAGTTTCGTTATTCCTTGGACGGATTATTAAGCGGTCAGAAATTGACTAATATCTGAAAGAGAAAGGTAAATTTAGCAAGCAAAGCAGCGGTGTGAAATATTACTTCTTTAAGAATTGGGGTTATGAGTCCCGTATACCATAAAGGCGCAACATTTTTGGTGATAAATGCTGAAAAAACTTGGTCCAGGAATTGACATATCCTTACACCTGGAAGTAAAAGGTCTCATTTAAACGATAAGACGTTGGAATCGCAAGGCGCGGTCGTCCCCTATTTCAATGAGGCGTCGTGCAAATAGATTATTATCAATTTGCCTATCTATCATTCAAAGAATCAATACCCTGCTCTTTGAGCTTTGCTAATCCATCTATCATTGCTTTAACCTTTTCTGCCGAGTGTCCTTGCCAAACTGTAATTTCACCAACAACCTTAAACGGATGTTGGGACCGGTAAGATTTTGTTGGATTACCCGGGAATTTTCTATCCGTCAAATCAGGATCGTCTTCGATTGGGCCCGTTGCTTCTACCAAATAAATTCTTTCTCGCCCTTCCCCAAAAGCCAGTTCAGCACCCCAAATTGCCGCATCCAAAGTTGAGGTCAGAAAGATATAATTTGCAATTTTTCTCTTCCCAAAGTTCGAATTAAAACCAACGTTGATGATATCTCCAATCTTTAAGTCAGCTTTTGTTCCATGAAAAAAGGTTTGGGCAAAAGGTGTTGCCCCTGATGCATTTGAAATATTCTCAGTTTTGTCTTCTTTCATCGTTATCATTTATATTTGATTGGTACTCCCTTTTGCAGGGCCACCAATTATAATTTGTGCCAACTTTCGCAGTTGATTTCAAGGCAAATGCATTCCCTTAATACAATTTACAGAATTGATAAAAAAAGACAAAAGTTTGACTATATCTTCTTATTATTACCCTACATACTTCATAATCAATTACTCATCGGTACATGTTAAAACTTGTCTGTAACGATTGTTTAGTGACTTCAATTCAAGTGATCAATAGCTGAATAGTCGTAATCATTTTGCACAAATTATCTGCGACCCGGATTACCTTAAATCCTTCTAGTTATTCAGATCGATGTGTACCAATTATTGAGTGCAAAAATCACCAATAAATAAATGCCCGCCATGCAGGTCAGCACAAGGTAAACTTTTCAAATGGTCGAGCGGAATTGCACCAGCCCATCGGCTCACCGGCAGCTTGTAACCCAAAATCGGTTCTTTGTGTTCATTAGTCGACAGATACTGAATTCTGTTTAGTACAGATTAAATGGAAAAAATTGAGAATAGGATTTGTTGTCGGATACTGGCCCGGCAACAAAGCAATTCCGGCTCCACAACAAAGTTGGTTCTTGATAAGATGACGAAATTTGTCATATTAAAAGTCAACTATTATGAGCAAAACAGTTTTAATTACCGGGGCATCGTCGGGAATCGGCAAAGCCTCCGCACAATATTTCGCAGCCAAAGGCTGGAATGTCATCGCTTCCATGCGTACGCCTGAAAAAGAGACCGAGTTGGTAGATAATAACCATATTTTCGTGACCCGGCTCGACGTGCAGCATCCTGAAACCATCGAACTTGCGATTCAGCAAGGTATAACACGATTCGGGAAAATCGACGTTGTCGTCAACAATGCCGGGTATGGACAATACGGCGTTTTTGAAGCGGTCACACCCGAGCAGGTTCAGGAGCAGTTTGACGTGAATGTGTTTGGCGTAATGAACACAATCCGGGCTATCCTTCCACACTTCCGCGAGAGGAAACAAGGGATGATTATCAATATCAGCTCCGGCGCCGGACGTTTTACACTGCCATTGATTTCTCTTTACAATGCATCAAAATTTGCACTCGAAGGGTTTTCAGAAGCATTGTCATTCGAATTGGCCGCCCTGAATATCGGTGTGAAAATCGTGGAACCGGGTGGGACTACTACCAATTTCATCAAAGTGAGCGAAGAAAAAATTTCACTCAAACCTTTACCCGAATACGACAGGTTCATTAATGCAGCATACCAGATGTTTGGTAAGCTGAAAGATATGAGGCTGGCTACGGCGGAAGAAGTTGCTGAAGTGATCTACAACGCCACTACCGACGGGACCGATACATTACGTTATCTGTTTGGAAATGATGATTTTAAAAAACGTGTAAACAACAGGCTAACCATGTCGGATCAGGATTATGTGAACTCTGTCAAAGAATCCTATTTACCTTTCATGTCCGCATAAACGATCAGCTGCCTCTGCACGGGTGCATGGGGCAGCTGATTTTTATTTAAATTAGCAATATGGAAAACGCCCCGTACCCCTGCCACGTTGAACCTACCATTTCCAATGAGCAATTCATTGCCGAGCATATTTTTATTTATCTTGAAACAGGATTTCTAACAATTTATGACGGTAACGAGACATATACTTTTGGAGCTGGCGAATATGGTTTTATCTCCCGCAACCATTTTGCGAGATATAAAAAAGGTGGGGCGAACGGCAAGGAATTCAAGTCGGTTTCAATTTTTGTCGGCCAGGAATTCCTGCGAAGTTTCAGTAAAGAATATGGATATGAAGCTGATCCGAATGAATGTTTCGGTTGTGATGCGGTCATCAAACTGGATCCGCATACCTTGCTTGAAAGTTACTTAAAGTCCATAAAACCCTATATGGACCTGACCGGGAAAGAACGCGACCATTTTATGTTTCTTAAAACCAAGGAAATCGTTCTGCTCCTTTTGAAAACCAATCCGGAACTGAAAAATGTATTGTTGGATTTCAGTGATCCGGGCAAAATAGATCTGGAAAACTTTATGAACCGCAATTTCAGGTTTAATGTGAGTCTTAAACGATTCAGCTATCTTGCAGGGCGCAGTCTTACCGTATTTAAGGAAGATTTTAAAAAGACTTTTGGCACCTCTCCCGGACGCTGGTTGCAGGAAAAGCGGCTCACCGAAGCACATTTCAGATTGGAACATTTGGGACAACATCCTTCGGAAGTGTACCTGGAAGTAGGATTTGAAGACCTCTCCCACTTTTCATACGCCTTCAAAAAGAAGTATGGCATCGCGCCCAGTCATTTGAAAAAAAGTATTTCTTAAAACTTTGCTGATTATTTTGATACAGATTAGTGATGATCGTTCTGCGCCTACTTCTAGCCGGATTCATCTGTGCCACGTTAAAGCTATGAAAGCTAATCACATATGAGGAAATGCCGGATGCCAATATTCCCGCAAGCGCAATAACCCAACATTTCAAAATCGTTTGGTAGACAAAAAAAGTTTACCAATATCTTTATTCTACTCCGAACGGAGCGAATCAATCGGATTCGCCATGGCAGTTTTTAGCCCAACATAACTGATCGAAAGCAATGCTACGATTAAACTAATTATTCCACCAGCTGCAAATAGACACCAACTTATTTCTATCCGATGTGCAAAATTCTGCAACCACTGATGCATAAAATAATAAGAAACCGGCGTGCTGATCAGGACCGAAACGAGGACCAGTAAAATAAAATCTCTTGAAAGAAGCGTGAAAATATTGACGATGCTGGCACCCATTACTTTCCGAATACTAATTTCTTTGGATCTTGTCTGACTGATAAATGTGATCAGTCCAAGTAATCCAAGGCAAGACAACGAAATCGCCACGACTGTAAAAATTCGTATCAGGTACGAAATACGTGTCTGCGATATAAACATATGTTGAAAATCGTCATCGAGAAATGAATACCGGAACGGCGTTCCAGGATCATAGGCATGATAAATTTTTTCCAGCAACGCTATTTTTTCACTCACATCATCACTTGGATGAAAACGAACATACATGATTGAAAAACCATTAGCCGCTACGGATTGATTTTGGACACAAAATAACATCGGCTGTACATCTATTACCGTAGTGGTCAGGTAAAAATTCCTGATCACCCCAACCACTGTACCGAACTCATGAACTTTTTCCCTCATAATGGTCTGACCAATAACACTAGTATTTGTAAAACCAAGTTTTTTTACCGCCTCTTCGTTAAGCGTAACATAAAAGCCTTCTCTGTTTTTTATTGCTGATTTCTCAGGCTCTATAATCCATTTGGCACCAGAATTTTTAACAAAATCTGCATCCACTTCAAACATTGCCATATCAGCGGTTTTACCCGAAGATGCAGTCTGGAAGTTACCCAATGCATATCCTCCAAATAAGGCTGATTTTGATAAACTTACGTTTTCACTTCCAATCCGCGACACGACCGCCTTTTTGAAACTATCACTTCTTTCAGTAATCCTTTGGCCCAGGTATATTCTGAGCATCTGCTCTTTATTAAAACCAAGATCCTGGTTTTTCAGGAGCCGGATCTGCTGCTGTATAACCAGACTGCATAAAATAAGTATCGCCGATACCGAAAATTGAAAAACCAGCATGGCGCTCCGGGCTTTTGTTCCCTGGTTGGCGCTTAGGTAATTTCCTTTCAGAACCTTCACCGGAGAAAAACCGGACAGAATCAGCGCAGGATACATCCCGGCCAAAATTGTGCAGACTACAAACAAACCGGCCAGCACCACCATAAAAATCTTGCTTACAAGAAACGATAAATCGATCGTGAAGCCGAATAGATTATTGAATGATTCTCTGAAAATCAGGACAAAAACAATACTCAATAAAAACGCAAGAAAAGTAACAAGGGTTGATTCCAGAAAAAACTGTTTGGCAAGACTTGATCTTTTGGCTCCGATCGCTTTCCTGACTCCAACTTCTTTTGCCCGTAAAGTTGCGCGCGCCGTTGCAAGGTTGATGTAGTTAAACAGAGCCAGAGAAAGTATCAATACTGAAATACCGGAAAGAATATACAATAGCTTCGGACCTGGTTTTTCATTAAATGTTTGCGTATCGCCCAGCCTCAGCCCATAAAACGGTTCCAACTCATAGCTGTCATTTTCATTGTAATTAAGCGCTGCTATCAATTTGTTGGCAACTTTGATGTTCCTTGCGATTTTAGGAACAGATTCTTTGCGGTCAATCAAAAGAAAAGTTTCAAAGTTTGGCAAACTCTCAAAAATTGTCGGGTTCACCTTTGAAAAGGTTTCCTGGGATGAAACAAAATCAAAGTTAAGTGTCGAGTTGGTAGGAACATTTTTGACAACACCCGTGATTTCAAATAACTCCCGAACGTTATAGCTGATATGTTTCCCAACCGGATTTTCCTTCCCAAAATATTTATCCGCCATCCTCTCCGATATCACCACAGTATATGGTCTTTCCAGAACGTTATGGGCATTCCCGTATTTTAACGGAAAGGTAAAAACCGAAAAAAGCGAGGGGTCAGCAAATATAAATCCCTTTTCTTCATTGGGTAAACCAGGGTTTTCAGAATTTTTAATGATCGCCGAGGTATTTCTGATAACACGTGTATAAGCTTTAATTTCCGGATTCTCTGCGGCAAGCTGACCGGCAAGTTTTGAAGAAGTAAATGGAAAAGAAAATTGTTTGTTACGACCTATTACCCTGTAAATGTTTGGCCCATTGTCGTGAAATTTATCATAGCTCCATTCATGTACCACAAACTGGATAATGATAATAGAAACTGCAAGTCCGGCTGCCAGTCCAACGATGCTGATCATGGAAAACAACCGATCTTTCCACAAATTTCTAAGGGCGATTTTAAGATAATTTCTAATCATAAATAAAGGAGGTTTACATTTTCAAGTCGTGTAACAAGGCATCAAAATCCGTCGATTTCGTTCACAAAACAATCAGGGTGTTCAATTTTTTCAAATTTTAGTAACCGTTTGTAAAATACAGATTATCAATGATTACTACTCATAAAAATCGGGCTTTTTATTTAGCGGTTACAAAATAATTTCAATGTCAAACATGGAGACCATTTGTTGGCAACGAAAATCCAACCAAGAAAAAAATCACTATTTTTTGGACATTTTAATTTTGGTAGTAAATTGAGGTTACAACTTAAAAGTTAATTACATGAATAATATTTTTAGCTCTATTCCCTTCTTTTTTGCTATTGCTGCAAACATATTTTTACTTGGCCTTGGTTTGTACGTTACTTATCTTCTTATTGTTTTTCTGCGTCTGGGGATAAAATTCCTTCGTAACCATTCCAGATAGACAATCTTTGTTTTACAGCATTCATTTATAGCGCGGCTTTTGCTTTGCATGAGTTCGCTGTATGCAAAATCCAACGCCTAATGGTGCAATCAAGCATGGTTTTGGATAAGGCAATTTTTTGAAACAACTTCCATAGAGCTAAGATTAAAGCAAGTAATTGCTCCTGAAATCTGATACAATCTAGTGGCCATTGCTCCCATTTTTCCTGTAATGGGCGGCAAACACCATATTCTCAAGCAAATCCTACATTATCTCAAGCATCGCTGACACGCGCTCACGATTGGCCTGATTAGTTTTGGTTTTCTTAATAATTACTTTTTAAACTTATGACCATGGACTATCAAAAAATCCTTAACGGGCTTTATCAGGATTTTAATCAGCGGAATATTGAGGCGGTTTTAGCACATGTACACACGAATGTGACCTGGCCAAACGGATGGGAAGGCGGCTATGTGTACGGTCATGATCAGGTGCGGGAATATTGGCTGCGTCAGTGGCAGGAGATTGATCCTAATGTGGTTCCGGTCTCTTTTCAGGTGAGGCCTGGCGGACTAATTGCGGTGGGCGTACATCAGATTATCAGGGATTTAAATGGCCAGGTATTGAGCGACGGACTTGTAACGCATACTTACAGCTTTGAAGACGAAAAAGTAAGATCAATGGTTATTGAAGAAAACGAGGAAAATATTCATTGAGCATTTGACTAAATCTGGCTCAAAAGTATGACCAGCCAAGGCACACCTTTGGCTTGTCATACTTTTAAAATCTTTCTGAAAAGACATTTTAAAATGTTATCAATTCATATTAGGTAGTTGCATATTCAAACATTCACAACAGCTTAACCACGAACATCCCCCGGCCCGAAACCGGATTTGAAAATCAGATATTTAAACGTATTTTTTCTGAGTTAAAATTTTAAATTTGTCAGGTTAATTATTTGACCAGCGCATACTTACTTTGGCTTTCGGAACGTCCGTTAAACTTGAAAGCATTATCCTTTTTAATTTTTCAGTATCAACATTTTCAAGCCCATGAAATTTCGGATCCCTGAGGTGCTATTCATTTTTATTGCTGTGTTATTTTTAACAAAGGCAAACGGGCAAAATTCATTTAATGACTTTAACGTCGCCGTGAGCCAGCGCACTGCCGATACGATTGAAACCAGGGCTTTTTCCAAAATGGTTGTAGGCCAGGACGATGTGCCAAGTATTGCAAATTATGTCTCATTTATTCCAACTGATGGCAGATTCTCACTCTCAGGCAATTATTTTTTCAAAATCAATAACGATACATCAGGTCAGCGTCGCAGACATGAGTCGTTTGCAGTAGGATTTTCTGCCGCCGGCTCTGTTATTGGTGGTAATGTGGCCACCCTTTTTCAGGAAGCAAAGCTTAACTCAGGTACTGATCTAGGGCTCAGACTTAGCTGGCGTATGAACACGCCGAAAATAGAATCGCTTCAATCTGAAAGTCTGGAAATGGTATCAAAAAGAGAAAAACTCCTTTTTGAACGGAATGAGAAAATCGATAGTATCCGCAACGAACTGCTTTTACTTCCTGAGAAAGTGGCCCGGCTTAATTACGCGATCAGCGAGGGCAGAAGGAATTTAAAACTGGCCGCCGCAGACACAGCGGCTTTACGAAAAGCCATTCGCGCCTGTACTACGGATGCATGCAGGTTGAAAAATACGGAATCTTTACTGTCTTTAAAAAACAAAATTTTCAAAGACAGACAGTCACTTCAAACCCAGATCCGGGATTCTGTTACATTGAATGAACTGGCCGAAATAGCCTTTTTAGATCCGTCACTTCCCTGGGCAAGGCGCACACCGAAGCAGCAATTCCTGACGACAAAATTTGGGCTGAAAATAAATATGCCGCTCGAAGATCTGTTGATTGACCAAATGCAAAAGCAGTACGAAGACAAAATCTACGACATAGAAATGAGCAGGCCCATTGCAGGGATGCATCTGAACTGGTTAAGTGCCGTATTAAACTGGAACCGGAAAACTTACCGGACCTATAATAACGCGCTGGCTTTTGATTCATCAATTGTCAAAAACAGTTTCAATGGCATGACACTGGGATTACAGGCCAACTTTTACACATTCAACCGTCCTTTCAGAAAGTCAAGCCTTTTAACCATTGGACTGCTTTACAAAAAAAATATTAATCTCGATGATTTGTCTACTTCCAGGCTTGTGGATGAAACTGTGATCATCAACGGATCTACAAGCAGAAAAACCAGCACAGAATATAATGTGTATACTGATCCCATTGAGAACTTTTCCAGTTGGAATGTGCCAGTTGATTACTACCGTTTTTTTGGAAAAGATTTGAATTTTGGCTGGCATGCGTATGCTCTGGCGGCGTTGCGCAGTGACAAAAAACAGCTCTATGATGTAGGTGCAGGTTTTATACTCGGGCTGAATAGTTCCGGTGCGAAGCGCCTTTTGAATATTGAACTTTTTGTTACCTACAAAGATATTAAGAAGGACGTATTCAAAGATGATTTAAGCGGCTGGAAACAGCTCCAATTGGGCGTATCAGCAGCTATACCCTTTATGATCTTTAAAAACTAAACTGTTTTTCAAATGGAAAAGAAACCCAAACCAACCCGCTCTGTCTTGAAAAAACAGTTTTTTGCAGGCAAGATAACTGCGGCAGAATTCACTTCTCTTATCAATGAAGTTATCCGTTACAGAGGTTTTCATTTCAAAAACGGGGGAAAGCCAAAATGGTCGGGTCCATTCCGTGATACCAGACAGCAGGCTAATGATGACAATGCACCCTGGTTTGATGAGGGTTATTCAGTGGATGTTTATGAGGAACAAAAATAAAAGGCATTGTTAGGCTTGTTTGAGCACAGCTTAAAATCACTACGCATCAGATCCTCTGACCCGCGAATTTTACTATCTTATCCCATGCATCGCAAATGGAAATTAAACTTAGACAAGAAAGAGTCACTGACCACGATGCAATTTCAGAAGCCATAATTGCATCATACGAAAACGTTGAATATAGCAATCACCGTGAGCAGATTATGGTTGAACGGTTAAGGAATTCAAAAGCTTTTGTACCAGAACTATCCATTGTCGCCGAACTTGATGAAAGGACAATCGTAGGTCACATTTTATTAACTAGAATTCAAATCATTAAAAAAGAAAAGTTTTTGGACGCGCTGGTTTTGGCGCCGCTTTCTATTAGGCCAGAGTATCAAAACATTGGTATTGGAAAGAGATTGGTAATGGAAAGTCACCGCGTAGCCAGAGGTTTGGGATTTGAATTTGTCACTGTTTTGGGTCACGCGGATTATTATCCAAAATTCGGCTATGGGATCACCAGTAAATACAATATTGAAATCCCCTATAAAATATCCGAGGCAAACTCAATGATCATTGATTTAAGCGGAAACGACTTTTCCAGCGTTATAAACGGGAAGGTTAAATACTCAGATGAATTTTTCGAGTAACCTATTCATTTGAGTTTCACACATTTTTCGGCTTGGGTTATGATAACTCCAACGGGTGTTTTATTCGTCCTTTTTGAAAGCAACAGCTTCAATTTCTACCAAATAATCCGGATTTGCTAAACCGGCAACCACAATTCCGGAAATAACCGGCGGATTCTTTAACTTCTTTATAAACCCCTGTGCTCCTTCGAAACCTTTACGCACATCCTGGCCTTGCAGGATATAAATGGTCAGTTTAAAAAGATCGTCCAGCGTTGCACCACAGGAACTTAAAGCTGTTTCGATATTTTGCAGAACATATTCGGTTTGCCTCGTAATATCACCCTTTCCAATAATTTCCAGGTCTTTTGTAATTGCATTCTGGCCACCGATATAAATGGTACTGCCATTTCCTTTTGTAACAGCGATCTGGGAAAAAGCAGGATTTTTTAATAATTCATCCGGATTTAGATAGGTTATGCCTGAGTCCATAGCTGATCTGATTTTATAAAAATTGGAAGACAAAATCACATATAACAAAAAGCTCCTGCAAAAGGTATGCCTGATTAATACGTTGTGTAAAAGCAAATTAACAATAGAATTTCCGCCCATTATGAATCGGAAAGAAGACAGTTCAATTACAAAATCAGTAACGCATTTTTTGGTACATCCTTAATTTTCTTTTTGTACTGTTTTTTGAAAATAATATTCGTGACAGGCGCAATACTGCCCGCACTACCGCCGACGACCATTCTCAAAAAATATACAATAACCGGTTTTTGTCTGTTTCGGACAAAAGTAAAGGAGGCTTCTTTTTTTGTATTGTTGTTTCGGATGGCGATTTTATTGGCAAGAAACCCAACTATTTTTGTGCGGAATTTTTGCCTGCTTACATTCCCGGAATCCAGCAGCTGCGCCTTAAAGTGATGATATTGCATATGCATGCTTCCTTGTGAAACATAGTCATTGCCGATGGCAGTCATTCGCATGGAATCAAGATAGCCTGATGTGGCACGCGCAGAAAGCATGGGAGCCAGAAAAGGATTGAGTTCTGTAAACTTACCGGCGCCTAGCGCTATATCAAGCCGCAGACCACCCAGCGTGTCGCGGTAAGACTGATTCATCGCGACTTGCAGCTTCATTTTATCCAGAAAAAGCGCAGAAACATCAACATGCAGACTATCATGATTTTTACCCATACCTGAGAAAATGTTACGGATACTGGCATTTACCGATGAAAAATTCACACTTCCGGTATCTTTTGAAATTGGACTTAACTCTGTGTAGTAAACCTTGGCATGATGAAGCTGCATTTGATCAATTTGGAAAGGGAATCCTATTTTTGCCAAAGATGCTACCGGTAAAGGCTGTATGACAGGTGGGCCGAATTTTTTCATTTTATCTGCATAAATTGAAAGTGCGGCAGCATCCACGCCCAGGGAAGATATTTTAATACCTTCTTTTCTGAGCTCCAACCCACTTATCTTCACTTCTCCGGTTTTAGCCGACAGGTAAATTTTACGATAAATCCGGCCTTCATAAAAATCCTCCCTGCTTACCGCCGGATGAAGTGAGAATGATCGGGCAGTAAGCTGCTGTTGTTTTGCATCAAAATGAAGTTGGCCCAAGCCAATAGTACTTTTTTCAGATTTAAGATGCAGGGAATCCACTTGCAGACGTGCCGCTGAGCGGTTGATAACCCAGGGCAGGCCTTCATCAAGATCATTTTGATTGGCCGAAAGGTTTTCAATTTTCAATTTTTGTAAAGAAAGCGCCGTGTGCTTTTCAGATTTGTTTCGATTAAAACCAACCTTTTCTGCTCCAAGGCTATCGAGCTGCATCGCCCAGGTTTTATGGCCCGGATCGTATTCAAAATAATGAAGGCTGGCAGACAAATCCCCGTCTGTCTTGACGTGATCCTCACTTTTATTAAAAAATAAACCGCTGGCTTTAATATTGATCTGTTCGGCGCGAAGGGCACTGTCCTTCTTTGCTCCCAAACTTTTGGAAGTTAAAGAAACGCGACTGGCCAAAATACTGTCGCCGGAAACTTTGGCTTGAAAAAATGCGTCCGTCACTGCCAGTGCATTAATATCAAATCCTGGTAACGCCAGGGATTTTACAGAATCCGTATTTTTCTCACTACCTAAACCGGCGAAAAATGCAATCCGGGGGCTATTCACCCGGACTGAGTCCAATTTTATCTTCTTGGTAAGCAGCGTCTCTTGCATGTAAGGCGTAAATTCCAGAACCGGAACATTGACCCGTAAAGTATCGGCCTGATCACGGCTTTGAAAAACGATATCCCGAACTCTTGAAATTTCCTTATCCCTTATATCAAAATCACCCAGTTGCAAAATTCCGTTTGGCATTTTGACAATGGCATTACTGCCCATTCCGCGAAGATCTTCGGTTTGCAGATTACTTCCTTTTTCTCTTGAAATTTTACTGGCCGACAGATTTTCCAGTAAAACATCTGCCGCCACTTTTTGGCTTGTAAAATGCAGCCTGGTGTTGTTACCGCTCATTTTTTCAATAGAAAACCAGAGTGTACGATTTGATTTTACCGGTAACACCACGCCTGAGCCCGTCTGATCTATTGTAACGAAGCCTTCTTCCCATTCCAACCGACTTATATCAAGCTGATTATTTTCAAAAGAAAAATCCTGTGCCTCCACTTTTTTAAAGGTCCCGCCAATATCGCCATTTTTGGTATCGACTCTGACACTGTCAAAAACAAGCTTCTGTCCGATTTCGTTAAAAATAGAAGGGCCCGTGGCAACGATTACCGAAGGTGTACTGACTGTCGCTCTTCCAAAGTATAACTGCTTAACGGACCGGACCAGTTCATCAGGCGATCTGGCCTTTCCAAGCTTACCAACATGGATACTCAGATTTAGATTTTCCAGTCGTAGTTCCAGATTATTGCCCCGCTTCAAACTTACATCTCCCTGGATGATGCGCAGTTTTTCAAGATCAATGATCTTATCCATCAAAGACAGATTCTGATATACGGACCTTTTGGTTTTCCCTGGCAATACCGGATTTAGCTCCGGATATTTTTCAGAGCGCAGAACCGGCCGGTACATAACAGCGTCACGCGCTTTAAAATTATTGTAAAAAATAAAGGAAAGCCAGTCCATTCCTGTAATCTCAAAGCGCGGAATCCGATAATCTCTGATTACCTTATTTCGCTTGCCTGGCGGCGTGGAGGCGACCAGGTTATGCAGTATTATTTTATCATTTATAAACTGTAAACTGTCAAACTTCAAACCAAGCAGGCTGTCTGGCAAAAACCCCGTATAGTTGCGGATGGTGTAATGAAAACCACCAATCGTCAGCTCCTTTTTTTCGGAATCATTCAGGTGAAAACCGGAAATGCTGACATTATCATTAGCTGCTGAAAACCGAGTTATTTTTCCAGCCTGATGCAGATTCATCGACACGCCTCCATTTTGCATCACTACATGACGAATATTAAAACCGACCGGCAGTTGATTTAAGGTACTGTCAAATAAGGCTTTTTTGTTATTCCCACCGTTTTTAGCAGCTTTTCCACCAACAAAAAGCTCAGAAGTTACAAACGGGTTTTCAAGAAAAACAGAGTCCGCCTTCACCAATTGTTTTTGATATAACAGATTAAAATCCAGGCCAAGAATACTTAGTTTGCCAGCCCGTATGTCGGTGCTGTTTCGTTGATTAACCGATGGATAAATACGCACCGCCGCACCGGAAAGCCGGACCAATTTTTCTTTTGAATCGATCAGAAGCTCTTTGAATGTGAGGTTGCTTTTGTTATCAGGAAACATTATTTTCTGATCTGAAATACGCAGCATTACCCTTTCCGAGAATATAAACTGCGAAGAATCCCTTACATGTGCCGAACCGATCTTCAATTTATTAATCGAAAAATGAATATGGTTAACCATCAGGGGTGGCTTTGAAGGATTGTCTTCATTTCTTACCAAAAGTTTTCCTTCTTTGATCTTAAACAATTGAAGGTTAAGTACATCAAGGGATTTATAAATAGAGCTGTAAAGTTTTTCAAGATCATCCAGCAATGCAATTTTACTTGTACTGTCTGCCTGGGATAATGTCCTTTTTCCAATGACAATTTCCGGACTGTTAAAAACAATGGAATCAATCAGCAGCTGTCTGTGCACGAACAGATCCCACCGGGAACGCGTCCTGAAATGAAAATCCTTTACGCTGAACTTATAACTTGTTGATTGTCTGGATTTATTTACCGTAAAAATGCTTATGCCCTGAACGTGAATGGCATTGTGGAAGTAATTGGTTTCGATTTTTTCGATGGAACATTTCAGTTGACCGTGAGAAGCCCAGCTAATCAGCTGCTCGATTGTTCGTTCAGAATTGTACTTGAACCAAAAGTGAATGCATAAAAGCATAATAGCAAAAAGTGCAATGCTAAGTTCTGCAAATCTGAATATGTTTTTGAAAAGGTGTTTCATTAAAATACCGGCATAACCTGAAATGAACCCACTTGCCTTCCTGAACGCAACCGCTGTTATGGACTATAACCATTTTTACAGAAAATAATTACAATAAAGGGTTCTTTACAACTGAGAATTATCGTTTACAGCTTCCAAAGACAATTTTGTCTTAAAAAGTGCTGTTTTTTCCAAACCGCAACTTCAAAAAACACGGGCAACTTTTGGGGTAAATTGTTGCTTTTTTCATCATAAAAAGGTGACATTAAATCGGCTTTTACCCAATTTCTTCAATTTTCTTGCTGCAATTAATTTTCAAACCCTGGGATGATATAGAGTTGAACCGCCTTTCAAAAATTACGCTAACCGGTTCCCTGGCTATCGCCTATCTTCCCAAACAACGCCAGTTTCAAAGCATTTAGCCCTTTTTACTTTATTAAAAGAAAGGAAGAATCAATTGCATTTTCCAATCCTCGGACGCCGGATCATCATTTATTTTTATGTAACCAAAAGTATATCTGGCATGAATTTTTTTATTAGGTACAGCACTCCCCTCCTGCTCCTAATAATAACTCCCTGAATAAAACCTAATTAACTCAGCTTATACATGAAAAAGTTTCTTTTTACACTCTGTACATTTTTTATCTTTCAGGCCGCGAAGGCGCAAAATATTGGTGAAACGCTTAGGCCTTTAACTTATGACCAGAGCTCACCTGATTTCCTTCAATATAGAGACCGCTGGAATCTGAAAATCAGTGCTGGCATTGGAGCCACTTACAGAAGCAAAGAAAGTTTTTTGAGCGCGCCTGCATTATCCTTCTCTGCCGAACCTTCATACCGGCTGACCAATTATATCGCAGTCGGTCTCCGCGGAGAATATACCTTTATGCGCCCATACGTCAGTGAAGTGGGCAGGGTAAAAGCAGATCCAATCGGCTCATTATCTGCAACTGCCGATATTATAAAACTCTGGAATCATAAATATTCACCTTTCATCGGCGTTGGTGCCGGTTTTTACCGTTTAGGTTATGGTCAGTTTCCTGCCGGACAACTTCCGAATTCAGAAGCCCAACCTGTTCGAAGAGAAAATCTGGGTACACGCTTCGGTGTTTCTCCAAGAATAGGTATCAACCTTCAGTCCTTTTCAATTTCATTGGAAATGAATCTTATTGATGAGAAGGTTTTTTACAATAGAGACTATATGACGTTTAAAATTGGGTATACTTTGTAGACTAATAGTTTCACAAACCTCGATTGCAGTATCATCACCATATGTCTATGATGATGAAGGGTAATATTTCCCGTATCAGCTTTTTTAGAATTACTGGCTCTGGGTTTACTACCTCTCTATTTTGTTTTCGACGAAAACAACCAATTTTAGTAAACCTCTGAAAGTGGTATATACGGACTGCCATCCGGAAGATCCTGAAACCGGTTTGCGGCGAAATTTGCCAATGCAGGTCATCAGGCTACAATTATGAATATGATAAATGAAATGCGGGGATCATGGCAACGAGTACTCGACGCAAAAGCTCATGTTCAAATAGGATAAAAGCCTCTATTTTCTTTGAAGTTTTCACGGGCGCCCAAACCCAGAATTTTCATCCGACGGATTATTTAGTTTGATTTTGTAAGGTTACTCCGCCCGGGATTTCGTCAAACTAAAAACCTGCTGACAGGTTGGTAACATTTAAAAGCTAACCGATGAGACTAATCATTTCCTTACTTTTTGTTTTTGTTTTCTTTCAATTTTCTAACGCGCAGTCCACTTCCAAAACCGGATCACTTGCAGACCTTGCTTTTACCGAAGGCAAGTGGATAGCCAACGTGCAGGACCGCACCATTGAAGCTACCTGGCTTCCGGCCAAAGGTGACAACATTGTGGGTTTTTTCAGAATGACGAATGGAGGAAAACCTACAATTTTTGAACTTCTGGTTTATGAACAAACCGAACAGGGGCCGGTTTCACTTGTCAAACATTTTGCTTCGGGATTGATCGGACAGGAAGAAATTGACAAGCCTGTAAAACACAAATGGATTGAATCAGGCACCGGAAGAGTGGTTTTTGAAAAAGAAGGAGATCCTGTCCGTGTATTATATGAAAA
The DNA here is from genome assembly GCF_015221875.1 of Dyadobacter subterraneus. NCBI lineage: Bacteria > Pseudomonadati > Bacteroidota > Cytophagia > Cytophagales > Spirosomataceae > Dyadobacter > Dyadobacter subterraneus. The sequence continues at coordinate 1,711,624 of NZ_JACYGY010000001.1, read as the reverse complement.
ACGTTCTGCGGACAATTTTGTAATTTCTCTTGGAAAACCTCAGGACGGGAAATGGATATATACCAGTCTTTTTGATTTCAAAAGAGTAAAATAATAGTGAGCAGTCCTGATCTTTCGTAAAGGACTGCTCACTAAATTCCAGGTCTGATATAAACATATCTTTTCAAGATAATCTTGCCGAATAAATCGGTCTCATAATACGCGGACGTTTTCCTGGTTTTGCTGCGGATTGTGACGGCACCGCGATTGATCTCGATGGCCCCTGAAACGGATTGGTATTTTCAAAAACCTGATTCTGAAAGCTGGCCGAATCGTGGCGAGCTGTGTGGCTGATGTTATGTTTTGATTCCATTTTAATTGTTGATGAATTTAGTTATGTTGATGATTTTAACCCACATTAAACAAAATCATGCCTATTAAAAACTATTCTTAACAACTTGATTAGCCTGTGGATTTGCAAAAAAAAGGACACAAAATGTTACTATAACTGCGGTGTAAGGACCACAATTATGGACAAATAATGAAACTTTAAGGTATCAATGCTACGTTGCCCCGTTATATCGATTTTACAAAGCATATCAAACGTACAACTGCATAATGAGCATTCAAGAACTTGAAGATTACTTCGCAACTGTGAAACTGCCCGAAAATCCTGTTAAAATTAACGGTTACGCTACTATTGAAGAGTCAGATGTTTTTGTTGCAGCTCAACTCGCAATCATCACAAGACAACCTGAAAGTTATCAAAAGACCAGTGCCTATCTGCGGCTGATGGAATTTAAACAGTGGCTCGAAAACCGCCCGTAACTGTTTCTTTTTGACAAGACATTCTTTATAAATTTCGCCTTTGGATCTGCCCGTCCAAAGGCTTTTTTGTGGAAAATCTGAAAGCACCGGAAATTTCAGAGACAACCTGTCCCATTCACAATGCATTAAAAACAGGTGGATGCATATGACTGAAAAATCCGCTGGTAAGTAAAAAAATGGACACACAATGTTTTAAACAGAATGACACCAGATCTTTCTTCTGAGCTTATCTGCTTACTTTTTTAAATTAAGATTATGCTTAAAAAATCATTTGCTGCTTTTAAAATTCTGGGCTGCCTTTTTCTTTTTTTGTTGTTGACTGCCAGCAAGCCAAATAAGCGGATGTCCGTTAATGGGAAACCGAATATCATTCTGATATTTACTGATGATCAGCGATTTAATACGGTACGTGCTTTGGGAAACGATCAGGTTATAACACCAAATCTGGACGGTTTGGTGAAAAATGGTACCAGCTTTACGCATGCTTATAATATGGGCGCCTGGCATGGTGCGGTTTGCGTTGCAAGCAGGGCCATGCTGGTAACAGGCCTGTCGGTCTGGAATGCAAAAAAGCAGGAAACTAATTATGCATCACTGTTTGACGCGAAAGGATTCTGGCCTCAGCAAATGAAGTTAGCCGGATATGAAACTTACATGACCGGGAAATGGCACGTTGATACTGATGCCCAAAAACTTTTCGATCACGCAAATAATATCAGGCCCGGTATGCCCAACCAGACTCCGCAGGGTTATAACCGGCCACTTTCCCGGCAAGATACTGTCTGGCAGCCCTGGAAAGAAGAATTCGGAGGTTTCTGGAAAGGTGGAAAACACTGGAGTGAAGTGGTGGCCGACGACGCGGTTGGCTACATTCGCGAAGCTGCAAAGAAGGAAACTCCTTTTTTTATGTATCTGGCTTTCAACGCACCCCACGATCCGCGACAGGCTCCAAAAAGATGGGTTGATAAATATCCTGTGGATCAGATTAAATTACCGGTCAGCTATCTGGACGAATATCCTTTCAAGACAGAAATGGGCTGCGGAACGGATCTCAGAGACGAACAGCTGGCTCCTTTCCCCCGCACACCTTACGCTGTAAAAAAGAATATCCAGGAATATTACGCCAGTATTTCTTACATGGACGAGCAGGTGGGCAGGATTCTGGATGCCTTGAAAAAAAGTGGAAAACTTGAAAATACTTACATCATTTTCACGGCTGATCACGGGTTATCCATTGGTCATCATGGTTTAATGGGTAAACAAAGTATGTTTGATCATAGCATGCGGCCGCCCTTAGTAATTAATGGCCCAGGTATTCCCAAGGGTGAAAAAAGAGATCAGAATGTGTATATGCAGGATCTGATGGCAACTTCCTATGAACTGGCAGGTATTCAAAAACCGGCACATGTCTTTTTCAATAGTTTGATACCATTAATCCATGATAAGAATAAGCCTGGCCCCTATCAGGAAATTTATGGCTGTTACATGAACATACAGCGCATGGTAAGAACGGATAAATATAAGATGATCATTTATCCGGCTGCTTCGAAAATTCTGCTTTTTGATATGACAAAAGATCCTGACGAAATGCATGATATTGCCAGTCAGCAATCAAGCAAAAACATACTCAAAGAACTGAAAAACAAAATGATCGAGCAGCAAAAATTAATGCATGATGAACTTGATCTGTCGGTGTATTTGAATAAAATTTGACAAACTTTATTGCTCTGCCATGAAATAAATCAGTCTGATTTTTCTGGTAATGTGTGTCTTTACCAGTTATGAAAAAGAACCGGTTGAACAATAGAAGCACCGGCCTGCATTATTGAAAGTATTAATTCGATAAGCAAGGACCCCGTACGCCCCCCCTGCAAAGATTTTTAGCCTTACCTATAAAGGCAACTCTGTATTTCATTCCTCCCAGCTGTTGTGATGTATTTAGTGAATTATTGGATGAAAATTACAACCTGCTTTGCAGCCCGGATGGTGGAATTACCGGAGGCGGCGATGGCAAATGCCTTGATTTTGTAAAAAAAGCATCCAATCAAAAACTGATCTGGAATGATGAAAAAAGGTAAATCAGCTCGACAGTCTTCTTTTTTTGCCAGCTTGAAGTCCAAAGATATTACTATTCAGGAAGATAAAGGTTTGTTCTTTGCTTTTGTATAGTAGTCGGAATTTTTGGTGCAGATTTGAAATTAAATTGATTATCTGTTGCTTGAAGTTTGAGTGTTTTTTTAAAGCTGATTATATATTCCACCAATTCATTTATTTCCCTGGCCTCATTTCCGTTATAAGGAATTATAGTCGCGTTTTGTAAGTCATTTTTTAAATAGAGACCTGTAAAGATGCCGTCTGTGGTAGCATATTCCGGATTACCTTCATGTAACACCTGAATGTTAATTTTTTTTACCAGTTTTTCCAGTTTGTTTCTCTGTGAATCGTCAATAATCGCAATGTAGTTTTTGCTACTATCCGAAACATCATTCGCCTTCCAGTATTGTCTGAGCGAGATAGTATCTGTTACATTAAAAGATAGCGAATAGGCTTCATCAAAGTTGTCAACGTGTGTAAAATCAAGTTCTATATTAGCCTTTTGCCTTTTGTTACAACTCAATAACAATACAAAAAACAAAAACAGGAATTTGAGGAAATAAGGTTTACAAGTCATAAAAACAGTATCGGCGCCAAACTTATTTATGATCGACAATTTAGTATTATGTTAAGCGATAAATAAATAAAAATCAATTAGTTGGTCGATTTATATTTGGCTTAATTAATCGCTAAATTACATCTCTCAAACAAGCCTCTATATGAAATTAAGAATACTGATTTCAATCGTTTTACTTGCGATTTTATCATCCTGCCAAGGTAAAAAGAAACTGCCAAATCTTTTTGAAAGTGTCCGGTCGGCAGAAAAAAATCTATGCAAAAAGGGATATGAGCCAGGCGATTCGGTTTGGACAATAGAGGAACGCATGAAGTTTTATGGAGTTCCGGCGGTGAGTATTGCAGTGATCCGGGATAATAAAATTTTCTGGTCCCGGGCTTATGGCATCATTGATAAAGAGAGTAAGGAGCCTGCAACTGTTCATACACTTTTTCAGGCTGGTTCTATCAGCAAACCGGTGGCCGCCTATGGTGCACTTCGTGAAGTATTGAAGGGTAAAATTGATTTAGATAAGAATGTAAATAATTATTTGACTTCCTGGAAATTGCCTGATAATGAGTTTACAAAAGAAAAAAAAGTAACCCTGAAACATTTACTCAGCCATACCGGCGGAATTACGGTGCATGGATTCCTGGGATATAGTCCCGACTTACCCGTACCAACGCTGCTGCAAGTTCTGAACGGTACGCCTCCGGCCAACAGTCCTGCTATCCGCGTGGATAAGGAGCCGGGAAAAGAATGGCGGTATTCCGGCGGAGGTTACACGATTATGCAGCAAATGCTGATTGATATTGAAAAAAAACCTTTTCCGTCAATCATGAAAGAACTGGTTATCGACCCTTTAAATATGTTAAACAGTACATATGACCAGCCACTTTCTCCCGAGAAATTGAAACTTGCGGCAACAGGATATTTACCCAACGGTTTAATGACGAAAGGAAAAAGGCATACCTATCCGGAAATGGCCGCAGCAGGATTGTGGACAACAGCGGAAGATCTTGCCAAATTTGCAGTTGATATTCAACTTACGCTGCAAGGAACAAGCACAAAGGTTTTATCTAAAAGTGCCGCCGAACAAATGCTGACGCCTGTTTTAGGAACTTATGGACTAGGTTTGGATATGCTTAAAACAGGAGGCGATGTTTATTTTCAACACGGAGGATGGGACGAAGGTTTTTCAAGTCACCTGATTGCACATAAAGAAAAAGGCTATGGCATCGTTGTATTAACCAATTCAAATCATCCGGATTTTATTAGCGAGGTAATCCGCTCGGTAGCAGTTACCGAGCAGTGGGATCATTATTTACCTGATAATTGAATAACATTTTTTGATCAATTGTGAGACTTATCATGACCTGTGAGCGAATTTAAATCAGGTTTATTTCTGTTCCGAGGCGTTATATTCTTTTAAAATGAAAAATTTTGATTCACTTTGTGAGTCCATCCAATGTCACGAAATGAATAAAATATTACTTTTTTTTCTTTTACTTATTAACTCCCATCTTTTACAGGCGCAGTCGACCACGACGATTTTAAAAGAAAAAAGCCTGATCAAAGGACAAACCATTTATTTAAACAGCAAAGCAAGACTTGGCGGAAAAAACCGATTGGTGATACCTATCCAGCTTCCGCCTAATACCGTTGCCTGGTACTATTCCTTTGCAACTGTTGCCACCAGCAATGCAAATCAGCGCGTGCAAAGTTCGGGTTTGGAAATGCAGATTGCACGGCTCATTACGGATGGCGCGTTAAATCTCATCGGGGCCGGTTTGGTAACCAATGTTGTGGCACAGCTGATAAAACCCTCAGGAAGCGGATCGGTCGATATTTACCTGACGGATGCGAACGGACTAAAACAATTTGAGAAAACGGATCTGGTCGGCATGTATAGTTATAACGTTCCAGCTTTTTACAAAGAAGGAACTGCTCAAAATAGTCGTAATGGCATTTTTCAAATACCTATTATTAGGAAAGATCTTTCACTTTGCCTGAGAAATCCGAGTGTAACCGAAGGTGTTGCCGTTTCACTTGACGTCGTCGCCATTGTTTCTAGCAAAGAATACAGAGAAATCTGGACTTCAAAGAGCACAGAAACTCTTTATAATGATTGTTTATCAAAGTTCAGTATCAAAGATGCAGCCAGCGAAAAAATTTGTGATTGTGCAAAAAATCAGATTCAAACGAGTTATCTGCCCTCTGCATTTGTTAATCTTTCCAATACGGAAAAAGACAAAATTATTCGGGACAACATAAAAAACTGCACCCTGAAAATGGGTTCAGAAGGTTTGCTCGATAAAGAAGAACGTGTAAACGAAATATTTCAGTTAATCAAGGGACAAAAGCTTACCAAGGATTTGCCCGGACTTAATGTATCCTACAACGAATTGATCTCACTTGGTGTAACAACCCCTCAGGTTTACAATGGATTGGCTTTTAACCTGCTTTGCCAGCAGCAAAATGAAGAAGCAAAGAAAAATATAACACTGGGGCTAGGCAAAGATTCACAGGATTTGTATTTGCTCGAAAATCTTGGAAATTATTATCTTTTGACCGGTCAATACGATCTGGCTATGGAAATTTACCAGGCGCATAAAAACAAAAAAATGCCTGATAAACGTAGATTCAAGGAAAGTCTGGCTCAGGATTTAAAAGAATTTGAAAGATCAGGAATCAAAAATATTAACTTTGAAAAGGTAAGGAAAGAGCTGAAAATCAAATAAATCTGGCAAAAAAATCTGAAAATTAAACTTATACAACACTCTCAGACATCTTTGTTAGTACATTGAAAGATGTCTGAGAGTGTTCTTCCCCACTCCTGCCTATATCCTATTTTGTAATTTCCTTACTCTTTTTACCCGTACTTTTAAGTGCCCAATAGACCAGAACGGGCTGAAAAAATAAACGTGCGAAGCGCTTTCCATCGGTATCCAGTCCAAATGCACTTCTGTGATTTATAAGTTGTGAAATATTACCCGGAAAAACAGCGGTAAAAAATGCAGCGGCAATTTTGCCAATCGTTTCCTTGTTTTTTTTGTTTGCAAGAATCAATGCACTTCCCATTGCAACTTCTGCGAAGCCGGAATATACAACGGTATCATCCTTTTTAAGTGGAATCACATCTGGCACCTGCGCCTGGAATTCTTTTCTTGCAAAGGTAAGATGGCTTATCCCCGCAAATACCAAACCCGCTCCAAGAATAATTCTCGCTGTCGTTTTTATGTCTTTCTCTTTCATTGGTTTTTAGTTTTTTTGAAAGAGGGTACAAATACTATTCCATTAATCAAGATTAGTTTAGCCAATGTTGAGAAGCCCCTATCAGTTAAATGCCAATCTCAAACTTTGCAACGGCCTCCTCTATATCTTCCTTTATAAATTCCCAATACTTCCCTCTTAAACAAATTGGATCAAAATCATTATCTGCTTTGGTAAAATCTATAAAATTATGAATGATCAGATCCGGGTCATGATTAAACTCATAACGCAGCTTGTGAAGCTCCAACATAGTTTTTATATCATAGTTGGAAAGCAGTTCATGCAAATCCCAAAAATCCTTTTTCCGCCCACCGCGCTGTACAACATCGATTTTCATAGCAACAATTTCGTCAACAGTTGCCATTCGAATTGTATCCTTTTCAAAAACCGGATGTATAAATTTATCGGTGTAATAGATGTCCAACTTAATCAAATTATCTCTATTCGTACCAATTGTGTACGACTTTCCCATTCCCGGCAAGAATTCCGAAAAATGGTCCAAATAAGAAAAAGTATTTTTTAGAAAATGTTCTATCTTGTCAAAATCAATACTACCATAGGAAGAATCAGAGAACAGATCAATATCAATGGACGTGCGATGACCTAATTGCAAACTCAATGCGGTACCTCCAACTAATCTAAATGAAACAAATTCCTGGGCTGACATTAGCGTGTTGAGACTTTCTTGCAAAAGTTCACTAACCGTATTGTAATATAATTTAGACATTTTCAATTATTTCAGATTGATCAGAGGAAGCTTTTTATCCTTAGCCATCAGTACGGATTGAACTTTCTCTACACCATAAAAATTGGTTATCTCCTCTTTTTCTTTATTATTTCCACGCTCAAATACTCTCTCAATCACGGCAACATATTGTCGTAACCAGTCAATCCGGTTAATCTCAGTATCCCAGAAAAGGGATTGCCTTAGCAGAGATAAGTCTGGTGCTGAGTTCTCCTGCTTATTCTTTTCTTCTTTTATATCGTAATATGCCTGCAAAAAAACCAATGTTCCTTCTTCTAACTGCAATTCCTTTTCAATTTTCAGAGCGAGCGCCGTGTTCAAATTTCGCCTGCCCTTAGTAATAGCATTGAATGTCTGAGGATGTTCTGCTATTGAAAGTGCAAAGGGCCGCTGTTTAAGCGATCGCTTTTTCAATTCCCTATCAAGAACAATCCCCGGATGAATCCCTTTATATTTTTCAAACTGCTTTTCCATGCAATAAATGTAAACAAATTTGTTTACATTTATTGCCTTATTTGTTTATCAAAGATTAAGTTTTCGGCGATGATCGCCGAAAACTTAATCTTTGATAAACAATGCAAAAACTTTCTATTCCCTATTTCCTCTCCTGGCCTGCCTCACCGCCTGATTTCCTTTACCATTCAGTTTAAATAATAAGGTTAATCTATACCGGGCAGCATTTGGACGGTTTATCTGGGTTTGCAAGTAGTTGTTGCCTGTTGTAGTCGTTTTATAATCCCGCAGATTGAAAAGGTTTGTTACATCAAAAACAACAGTCGACGCATTTTTTAAAAGGTTTTTGCTTATCCCGAAATCAATATAATGTATCGCCGCTGTATGTCTTTGTGCGTTGCTTTGAGCACCTGTGAAATTGTATCGAAATTGAAAACTTAGCTGATGTTCCAGTTTAAGCTGGGCACTGAGACGACTTGTTAACGCATCACCCAAATAATCAAAATTGTGCTCCTCATAAAAGCCCTTTTGCTTAAATCTGTAAGCATTCAATTCTGCATTAAGCTGTAAAAATTTTAACGGATTATATAGGACTGATAACTCAATTCCACTACGAATTTCACGATCGATATTAACAGGAGATGTAATAAAAATCCCCTGTTGATTTCGGAAAGTGTAATCCAGAATAATGCCGGAATTATTCTGATAATAAACGGATGGGTTTATAGTAAGCACATTGCCGTTTTTTAAAAAGCCAAATTCGAATACATCTGCATAAGATGGATTGAGCTGCGGATTACCAACATAACGGGAATTAAAATCCGTCAGCTCATTGAAAGGATATAAAAGACTAAGTGATGGCCGGTTTATTCTTTTGCTGTAATTTCCCTGAAAAGTAGCACCAGAGGAGAGCTGATACGTCAAATGCGCAGTTGGGAAAAACCGTGTATAATTTCTCGACCGGTCATAAATATGGTCTCTGTCTTCAATTTCAATCATTGTATATTCCGTCCGCATACCCAGCTGATAAGCCAGATTTCCAATTTTACTTTTCAACTGAACATATCCACTTCCAATCAATTCGTCATAGTTCAGCTGATTATCAATGTTATCGATGATACTCCACCGGTCATCTGTTTGCTGTTCCGCTTTGAATAATGAAGTAACATTTCTTTTCTCCACTTTCAATCCAAATTCCAAAACTGCATTACTATCCAATGGCTGAATCAGATCTGTTTGCAATAAAAAGTCTTTACTTGAACCGATCGAGCTGGTACGAATGGTGGCAAGCGGCTGCTCAGCCGGCAACAACTTTTTCGTTGTCAGATTCCAATCCTTATCGCTGTTCCAGAAATCATACTGCATATCCACAGTATATTTTTTTCCCGGGCGGCTGAACAGTTTTGTGTAATTAAATTCCAGCTGGTTATAGTCGCGCTTTTCCCAGGATTCACCATTTCGCAGCAGCGTGCTATCGGTTTTTGTATTATTGGCGTACTCATATAAGAGCGAGGTTTTATCATGATCTTTGGTAGCATTTTTCAAAAATGCAGCCGTGATAGTATTCTTTTTATTTAAGAGATAATCGGCACCGACGTATAAAAGCCTGCCGTCATCATGGCGTTTTTCGTTCTGACGCTGATTTAAAAAAGTACTCACTTCATTATCTTCCGTAACCTGTCTGGTTTTATAAAGGCCGACATAATCTGAAAAACGGATACCCAGCGTCGCAAACAGATTTACTTTATCAGATTTAAAATTAAGACTGGGACTGATTCTGTTATCATTAGGTATCCCGCCGACCAATCGCAATTGACCATTAAAACCTGCCTTTTTATTTTTCTTTAAAACAATATTGATAATTCCAGCTGAACCCGAAGCATCATAACGGGAAGACGGATTTGTGATCACTTCAACCCGCTCGATCTGATCTGCCGGAATCTGTTCCAGGGCGTTGGCCTGAGTAAGTCCGCTGCGGCGACCATTGATCAAAATCAAAACATTGCTGTTGCCCCGCAGACTCACCGCTCCCGAAGGACCGACACTGACCGAAGGCACACCATTAAGCAGTTCCGTAACTGAACCGGTCTGTGACAAAATATCTTTCCCAACTTCAAAAACCTTTTTGTCAAGTTCCAGGCTAACTGCTGCCTTTTGTCCTGTAACAGAAACTTCTTTTAACTGAATGAGGTCCTGTTGAAGCCTGATTTTACCCAGATCAATGGATTTGCCGGAAACAGTTGATCTTAAAGATTTGGAATAAGTTTTGTACCCAACAAAACTGAGCTGAATTACGACGTCTCCTTGAACAGAATTGGCCAGTTCAAAATATCCTTTATCATCTGTTAAGGAATTAGAGAGGATTTTTGATGACTGATCTTTTATGCTAACCGTCACAAAAGGCAATGGCATTTTGGTCAGAGAATCGACCGCAAAACCAAAGATCAAACCCGAATTTTTCGTCTCAACGGGCGGCTGTGCCATCCCTTCCAGAAAGCACAAAAAGAAAAATAAGCAAAGCGTATATCGTTTTTTCATGAGGCAAGTTTAGCGTGTGCTGGCTGGTACCAAATGAAAAATCATTTCAACAGCATTATATCCTTTTCAAATGCACTTTTGTGATTTATCTTCCTGTTACCTTTGCCTTATGCAACGCCTCTATTTTCTTTTAGCCCTCATTCCTTTTTTTGTTTCCTGTAAATCCGATGTGGTTTATGAGGAATATCCGGTTGTGTATCAAAACGGCGACAGTATTTTGTGGGCGAATAAAAATTATGACGATTCAGACTGGGCAACGGAGCAATCATCTGGAAAGGAACAGATTTTCTGGGTCCGTACACATATCAAAATTGCTAAAAACCCACCGGCGATGGCAGGTCTTGAAGTCCACGGCTTCGGCGCTTTTCAGCTATATTGGGATGGCGTGTTTATTGGGAAAAATGGGAATATCCGGAATAAAAACAAGCCGGAAATTCCGGGAACAGAAACAACATGTTACAGTTTGCCCGATTCTTTAACCGCAGCCGGAATGCACATTGTTGCCCTCCGGGCGTCGCAGTCTTACCTTACTACGGAACAGCGCGGATTTTTTGTCAAAATGGATCTTTATAAAACTTTACTAACCCGGCCGTTAATCATCACTTCGCTGATGAATCTGATGTCCGGTGCATTTCTGATCGCTTCTCTGTATTATTTCTTTTTATATTTTAACAGCAGCAAACCGCAGCAAACCACATTGATCTTTGCAGTTATCTGCCTTCTTTTTTTCGCATTATTGATCCTTGAATACATAAAATTTTATTTTGACATACCTTATACAGCATTTTTTGTCCGACTGGAAGGTATAGGCATACTGACAATGATCATTGCCGTGTTGGTGCCTCTTTATTTTACCATTCAGTTTAATTTCAAATGGAAAAAAGTGCTGACTGGAATTCTGATTGCATCACTGCTTTCAATATACTTTTTAAATTACCGGCACTACGACAGCAATGCTCAGTCTTACAGTATTTGCATGTGGGTTGCTTCTACCATAGTGGTATTCAACGCGATCTGGCAAAAAGAAAAAGGGGCCATTCTGGTATTGGCCGGACTTCTGTGCAGCATTGTGGTCAACAACTATCTTGTTTATGATTTTGGCTTGTTTATCAGTTTTACAATCATTGTGTTATGCATGCTGTACCTCCATTCCATACGCAGCCGGGTCATCGAGGACGAATATCATTCTTCATTGCTGCTTTCTTCAAGATTACAGCTTGAACTGGTCAAAAAGAACATTCAGCCACATTTTCTTAAAAACACTCTTACTTCACTGATCGACTGGGTAGAAGAATCGCCCAAACAGGGTGCTGAATTTATCCATGCTTTGGCAGCAGAATTTGATATCATGAACACGATTTCGGAAGAGGTTCTTATTCCGGTCAGACAGGAAATTGAACTTTGCAAGGTTCATCTTACCGTCATGCAGTTCCGAAAAGAAATCAATTACCACTGGGAAGAATACGGGATTGATGAAGCCGAATTTATTCCTCCTGCGCTTATTCATACACTGCTGGAAAATGGTATAACCCATAGTATTCCAATAAATGATGAAGGCATCCGGTTCTGTTTACGCTTTTTGAATACTGAAACTTACCGTCAATATACCTTCGAAACCATAGCAGAAAACCGGGCGCCTTTCAGGCATAACAAAGGTGGAACAGGTTTCCGCTATATTCAGGCACGTTTAACTGAAAGTTATGAAGACAAATGGCAATTTTCCTCGGAAGCCTCACCTTCCGGCTGGTTATCTACCATTAAGCTTTATAAGAAATGAACGTACTGATTATTGAAGACGAAGCCAGAATAGCCAACAGACTGGAACGGATTACACGTAGTTTTTTTGAAGAAAATTTGTCGGCTCTAACCATTTGCGATTCATTACAAAAGGGACTGAATTATATTGAAAACCATCCGGTTGATCTTTTGTTACTGGATTTGAATCTAAATGGGGAAAACGGATTTGATGTACTGGAATCTGTCGTAGCCGGATCTTTTCATACTATTATCGTTTCGGCTTATACGGATAAAGCCATAACGGCTTTCACCTACGGCGTGCTTGATTTTGTTCCAAAACCTTTTGACCAGCCCAGACTGGAAATGGCTTTCAGGCGGATTTCAGTGGTCACAAAAGGTGTAGAAAGAAATATAAAATTCCTTGCTGTAAAAAAGTCCGGAACGGTACGGCTCATTGATATAAATGATTTGCACTACATAAAAGGCGCCGGTATTTATAGTGAATTATACCTTCAAAACGGGAAACAGGAATTGCACGACAAATCCCTTGAAAAACTGCAACAATTACTTCCTGACACCTTTGAGCGTATCCACAAATCCTACCTGATTTCGCTAGCCCAGGCAGAACGGATTCTAATACAGCCAGGCGGCCGCTACGGACTTTTGCTCAAAACCGGAGAAATTCTGCCTGTGGGAAGATCCCGGTACAAAGATTTAAAAGATAAAATGATCTAGCCAATAACTCGTAAAACGGTTATCTTCTCAATTTGTAGAAATCATCAAAAGCTACAATTCAAACAATTAAACTGTATTAAAAACTAATATTAAAGTTTAATTTGTTCGTTTTTGAAATATTCCATACAAATCACTACATAATCCAGATTTGCCAAAATTAGTTAAACAGAAAGATAATATTGGTAAACTATCCGGCAATTACCACGAAGAAATTACAATCGGCGACCAGTAATTTTACAATAAGAACTCCAAAGTAATATTAAGCCTGTAAGTGTGTGACTATTGCTATTTGAACCCATTGCTTAACCCACAAGCTATCCGGCCCGTTATCGGTTGAAAAGCGTCCGGGTTATACTATTAATTTCTGACTGACTGCCCGAACATTACTCGGTTAGTAAAAATATTTTCATGGATTTTAATTACTACAACCTATCTACAATAAGTATGAAACGACCTATCTTAATTTTTTCCATGCGTACCATGTTGGTCGCGGGCTCCGTATTTTTTTGCCTCCCGGCAAATAATACCGCCAGGGCGGAACGTGCAAAGCAGATTTCCAGGGTAGCAGAAATTGAAATCTCTGGTGTGATCACTTCCAAAGAAGACGGCAGTCCGCTTCCGGGCGCATCCGTGATGGTGAAAGGCGATTTAAACAACGGTACCACTACGGACGGAAACGGAAAATTCCGCTTAAAGGCTTCCGAAAACAGTACGCTTATTGTCAGCTTTATTGGTTACCTGACACAGGAAATCCCGGTGGACGGCAAAAGCATGATCAACTTGACATTGGTTGCAGATCATAAACTGCTTAATGAAGTCGTTGTAACTGCGCTTGGTGTTACGAGAGAGAAAAAATCGCTTGGTTATTCTATTCAGGAAGTAAAGGGAGCTGAACTTACCCGTAGTAATGAACAAAACGTACTAAACTCCCTTTCCGGAAAAGTGGCTGGTGTGCAGATTACAGCAGGTAGCGGCGCGGTTGGATCGGGTACAAGAATTGTTTTGCGTGGTAATAATTCCTTCGGAAATAACCAGCCGCTTTTTGTAGTTGATGGTGTTCCGATCAGCAATTTCTCAACGAATACCTCATCAGGTGGTGGCGTTGATTATGGAAATGCAGTTGCTGAAATTGACCCAAACAATATCGCTTCCATGTCTGTACTGAAAGGTGCAAACGCGGCGGCTTTGTATGGTTATCAGGCAGCAAATGGTGTAATTCTGATTACAACCAAAAACGGAAGAGGCGCTGGAAAAGGTACTTCGGTAACCTACTCAGGCGGATTTTCTTACGAGAAACCATACATTCTTCCCAAGTATCAGAACCAGTACGGACAAGGCGTATATGGTGAAGAGTACATGTGGAAAAAAAACGGAAACGGCCAGACCTATCAGGATTATGCGACCTCCACAGGTTTTTCTTATAAGGACGGGTTAGGTAATGGTATCAACGATGGTGTGGATGAAAGCTGGGGACCAAGACTGGATGCAGGTCTTATGATTCCGCAGTATAACAGCCCGTTGGATGCGAATGGAAACCGCACGGCAACACCCTGGGTTTCACATCCAAATAACGTAAAAGATTTCTTCCAGACTGGTTATACGATTGACAATTCTGTGGCTATCGCTTCCAGTTCTGAGGCCGGAGATACGCGTTTGTCATTTGGTCAGCAAAAGCAGATTGGTACTATCCCAAACACGGATCAGAAACGCTATACAATCCAGCTGAACACTACACAAAATATCACGAAAAGACTAAAAACGAATGCATTAATCAATTACGTTCGTACGGCTAATGATAACCTGGTTGGTCAGGGATACCATTCAAATAACCCGATGCAATCGATCGGTGGCTGGTTTGGGCGCCAGGTTGATATGGCAGATCTGAAAGCGCATTACAACGAGACTTTCGCCGACGGAATGCCTTACAACTGGAACAACAATTTTCATGATAACCCTTATTTCAATGTAAATAACAATACGCATTCACGTTATAAAGATCGTGTGTTTGGCAATGTAAGTGCAACTTACAAATTTGGTGAATGGCTAAGTGCTATGGCCAGAATCGGAACAGACTGGTCGGCTGAACGCCGAATGGAAATCATCCACAACAAGTCGAACGAAACTTTGACAAGTATGGCTGACAAAACCTGGGGCGGTGGAAAATTCACTGAATCAAAATATAATATCAATGAAATAAACGCTGACCTTATCCTTACAGGTCATGGTAATCTGACAAAAGATCTTACCCTAAGTTACACTGCCGGAGCCAATTATCGCAACTACAATTATAATTACAGCTCACTTGGTGCTGCGCAGTTAACCGTTCCTGACTTATTTACAATCAGTAACGCCAAAGGCAGCCCGACAACGGCTATGACAACCAACAAGCTGAGAACCAATAGTGTTTATGGACAAGCTTCACTTGGTTTCAAAGATTATCTTTACCTGGATTTGACAGCAAGAAATGACTGGAGTTCTACATTGCCAAGGGGAAACTGGTCTTACTTTTATCCTTCGGCAAGTCTTAGCTGGGTATTCACAAACGTGATTCCGGTGAATTCAGAAATACTAAGTTTTGGTAAACTTCGTGCAAGCTGGGCGTCTGTTGGTAATGGCGGAAGTCCTTACCAGTTACAATCTTCCTACATTGCAAATTCCACGGCTTTCAACGGAGTGACACTTTACAGTATTTCAAGCACTTTGCCTCCGCTTAACCTGAAACCTGAAAAAGCAAAAAGTACAGAGGTTGGTTTTGAATTGCAATTCCTGAATCGCCGGATTGGTTTGGATGCAACTTACTACAACAAAATTACCACCAACCAGATCATGCAGGTGAATATTTCCGGAGCTTCCGGTTATAGCACGATGCAGCTGAACGCAGGTGAAATTCAAAACAAAGGTGTTGAACTTCAATTAACTGCCGGAATTATTCGCAACCCGGGTGGATTTAACTGGGATATCAGCGCAAACTGGGCAAAAAACAAAAGTATGGTAAACGAGCTTTATCAGGATCCGACAACCGGTCAGAAACTTGAAGCGTATACGATCACTTCGGTTTGGGGACTTACGGTCGATGCAGTTCCCGGCCAGGCGTACGGTGTAATGAGAGGACCAACTTTCGCAAGAGATGCTTCTACGGGCGCTATCATTATCGGAAGCAATGGTTTGCCAACCTATAACTCTACACCAACAGCAGTAGGAAACGTAATGCCTGACTGGGTTGGAGGTGTTACCAACAGCTTTACTTACAAAAATTTCAACTTCAACTTTTTGTTGGATATGAGAAAAGGCGGTGATGTATTCAGCGTAACACAATGGTTTGGTTTGCAATCGGGTGTTACTGCGCCAACGGTGGAAGGCGGTATTCGTGAGAATGGTTTGGTTGTAGGACAGGACGTTCTTAAAAATGAAAAAGTAACCATGGCAGATGGAACGCCAAATACTATACGTGTTGGTGCGAGAGATTATTTCCAAAGCCTATGGGGTGGAAGAGAAACGGCGATTGTTGATGGAAGTTTTATAAAACTACGCCAGATTGAACTGGGTTATCAATTACCATCTGCTTTCACTTCAAAATATCCATGGCTTAAAGGTGCTGGTATTTCACTGTTCGCCCGTAACGTAGCCTTGCTTTATACTTCAAAAAGCAATGTTGCGCACATTGATCCTGAAACCGGATTTGGTGTTGGAAACGACGGGTTGGGAATCGAACAATACCAGATTCCTTCCAACAGAAGCATAGGCGTTAAATTAAATGTGAAATTCTGATCATTATGAAAAATATATCAACCTGTTTACTAATCCTCATTTTCCTGGCATTTACCGGACAATCATGTACCGACGATTTTGAGGAAATAAATACAAATCCTAACAGTCCTGTTGAAGCTCCTATTACTAATGTGCTGGGTTATGTGCTTACCGATTTCGCCACAAATTATTTCGGCGTTCTGGGTGATATGAACGAACCTTCAACATATTCCGGACATTTGGGAAAATTGCAATACATCGATGATTCCCGGTATATGTTTACTTCAATGAACATCAACACATTATGGACCGTGATTTACCGCGACCTGAAAAATGCCCAGGCAATTATCGACCAGGCGGACAAAACAGGTTCAAAAAACATGAAAGCAACGGGTCTGACATTGCAGGCTTTCATTTTGCAGATTGCGACGGACCGTTGGAGAGACATTCCATTTACAGAAGCTTTTAAAGGTGACGCTGGTTTTATTACCCCGAAATATGATACGCAGGAAACCATTTATCCTGCGATTATCACTCAATTAAAGACCGCTGCCGATTTATTTGCAGCAGGCGGAACGGATGTTTTGGGCGAAGGAGATTTGCTTTATGGTGGCGATGTAAAAAAATGGCAAAAACTTTGCAACTCATTGAGACTGCGTGTTGCGATCAGGATTTCGAATGTTAGTCCTGCTACTGCCAAACCAATTATTGAAGAAATCGCCGCAGCTCCTGCTACCTATCCGGTACTGGCCGCGAATACCGACAATGCTTTCCTGAAATGGACTGGATCTAGTCCTTACATTGAACCCTGGAACTCCAACTTCATGACCCGCGACGATCATGGCCCAAGTAATATTCTGATCAATTCTCTTAAACAGCTAAAAGATCCGCGATTGGCAGTTTATGCCAAACCGGCACCAAGCGACGGCGAATACAGAGGTGTGGAAATTGGCCCGCCAACTTCACCGGTAATTTCTAATTATTCCAGGATCGGCGTGAAATTCCGCGAAGACCCAACAGGATTTTCTCCGATGATGCGTTACAGCGAAGTGCTTTTCATCCTGGCCGAAGCTGCACAAAAAGGCTGGAATACGGGTTCAAGTACTGCCGAAACTTTATACAATAACGGCGTTACCGCTTCCTTGAATGAAAACGGGATTACCGATGCTTCCGTCATCAGCACGTACCTTGCGGGTTCTGATGTAAAATGGGATAACACAACAACAAAACTGTACACTCAAAAATGGCTGTCTCTTTACAAAAACGGCAACGAGGCTTGGGCTGAGTCCCGACGCACTGACATTCCTTTGATGCCGGCTGCGACAGGATCACCTTTCACAGGTCATACCCGCCCGCCATTCCGTTACCCTTATCCACCAACAGAAACCACTTTAAATGCAGGTAACAGCGCATCATTTATTGCAGAAATAAAAGACAATTTCTGGGGTAAAAAAATGTGGTGGGATACACGTACGGTGTCAAACTAATTGATTTATCATAAAATAAAAAGAGACAATATCGAAAGCGAAAGCCTGGATGTTGTCTCTTTTTTGTGTTAAAATAGAATCGAATCAAAAAAGAAAATATGAGTGCTTTTTACATTAAATCATTATCTTGATTTGTCAACTTATTCATCTGCCCAAAAAATATTTATGAACCGTTTTCTGCTGTCATTTTGCTTTTTTCTTTCCTATTGCTCCGTTAATGCCCAGTCATCGGAAAAGTCAAAATCAAAATTTGTTGCGTCTGAACTGTTTTCTTCATCGTCATTTTTGCCTTCCGGAAATTCCTACCGGCTGGCAACCGGTGAGCCTGGTCCGGATTACTGGCAAAACCGGGCGGATTATAAAATTGACGTATCGCTCGACGATAAAGCCGAAATTATTTCAGGTATTGAAACGATTACCTATTACAATAACAGTCCAAAAGAACTGACTTTTTTATGGCTGCAAATGGATCAGAATGTTTATCAAAAACATTCAAAAGGACTTGATGCGAAATTATTTTTAAGCAGCAATGCTGCGGAATCCAAATTCGAAGGCGGTTTTAATATTGAATCTATACTTTTGAATAACCGGGATAAAGCTACTTTTGCAATCCATGATACCAGAATGCGGATCGAATTGTCGGAACCGCTTCCTTCCGGACAAAAGATTTCTTTTCAAATTAAATACACTTACAAATTCCCAAGAAATTTCAGAAACGCCGATTTCAATGTAAACAGAACCGATATTCTTCCTACCAAAAACGGTGACATTTATTCGGTCGCTCAGTGGTATCCGCGCCTTTGCGTGCTTGATGACGTAAGCGGATGGAACACGCTCCCCTATCTGGGCAACGGTGAATTTTATCTGGAATATGGAAATTTCGATGTAAACATTACGCTTCCGTCAGCATACATCGTTGAAGCATCCGGTGATCTTCTCAATCCGGAAGAAGTATTAACGAGTACGCAATTGGAGCGATGGAAAAAGGCAAAAACTTCGTCTGAAAAAGTATTTATCAGGACTATTGAAGAAATTACAGATCCCACATCCCGGCCAGCAAAACCGCTTTGTACCTGGAAATTCAAATTAAATCAAGCGAGAGATTTTGCCTGGACTGCTTCAAAATCTTTCGTTTGGGAAGGACTTGAAATTGTTTTACCCAGTGGAAAAAAGGTTTTGGGAAGTTCCTTGTATCCAGTCGAATCCAAACGAAGTGATAGCTGGGATCGTTCAAGCGAGTATATCAAATTTACGTTGCAATATTTTTCAAAACAATGGTACGAATATCCCTACAACAAAGCCGTTAACGTCGCTTCCAATCTGGATGGAATGGAGTATCCCGGACTTGTTTTTTGTGCGGCAAAAGACAAAGGAAATATGTACTGGGCAGTTGTAAATCATGAGCTTGGGCATACCTGGTTTCCGATGATCGTGGGAAGCAATGAAAGAAAACATGCATGGATGGACGAAGGTTTCAACGCTTTTATGGATAACATGGCAACCAAAGATTTTAACGGCGGTGAATTTCCTGGTTATCCTGAAATTGATGTTCCTGTAAAAGCGCTTTTTGCAGATTCGCTTGTCGCGATTATGACCAGGCCGGATGTCATTCCCGGCAATCAGGTGTATACCATTCAATATCAAAAAGTTGCGTATTTACTTACATTATTAAGGGAAGAGATTTTGGGAAAAGAGCGGTTCGATCCTGCATTCCGGAAATACATCAGCGATTGGGCCTACAAACATCCAACGCCCTGGGATTTTTTCAGTAGTATCAACAGTTCAACCGGCGAAGATCTTAACTGGTTCTGGAAATCCATGTTTCTCGAAAATTATAAATTGGACCAGAAAATAACCCAGGTTGTAAATCCGCAAAAAGGGAAATCACAAAAAGCGAAAATTACGGTTGAAAACATGGGAAAAGCAGCGATGCCTTTAAAAGTTGAGGTTACTTTTGAAAACGGACAAAAGGAATCACACAATTTTCCGGTAGAAATCTGGGAACAGGGTCTCTCCTATTCATTTTCCCCTGATTCTGACGGCTCCGTTACCAAGGTCGTTATTGATCCCCAAAATATATTTCCTGATGTAAAAGCTGATAATAACAGCTGGACAATAAACGGCCAAAATACTAAAACCAAATCAGGAAAATTGTGACCTGAAACAATTACTTAACAGATTCTTTCAACGTTCCATAACGCTGGCGCAGCTGATCCAACTTGGCTTTATAAGCTTCATTTTTTGCAAGATTGGTGGTTTCGTGCGGGTCATTTTTTGTATCATAAAGCTCTTCATAATCGTGCTCGATATACTTCATATACTTAAAATCCCGGCTTACCACACCTTCAACTTTCGGCAAACGTGGGCTCCCCAAATAAGTATGTTCGTAAAAGAAATCATCCCTGTTTTCTGACTTTTTAAGCGTCATTTCAACCAGATTTTTTCCCTGAACCGCCTGAGGAACTGCTACACCGGCCAATGAAAGAATAGTTGGAGCAATATCAATATTCAGAGCAATTTGATCCGATTTTTTCCCTTTCAGTTTTTTATTCAAAGATGCACCTGAAATAATCATTGGCACCCTTATCGATTCCTCATATCCAAACCACTTGCCTTCCAGTCCATGTTCACCCAATGAAAACCCGTTATCTCCCATGAAAATAATGATCGTATTTTCGTCAATTCTTAACTCTTTGAGTTGTGCAACCAGATTTCCAACCACCTCATCAACGCCGGTAATCAACCGGTAATAATTTCTGACCGTTTCCTGATGTAGCTCAGGCGTTGCAAACAAAGGTTTCCAGCGGTCTCTTCCGATATTTTGATCCGTTCTGAAAAAATCCGGGAAACTATTCCAGTATTTCGGATCGGCTGTCAATGGCTCAGGAATGCTAACGTTTTTATACAAATCACGATACCGTTGCTGCACCGGATAGGTCGGCGGATTTCCGTCCAGTTCATGCGGCGCCTTAAAACTTACCGACAAACAAAACGGTTCCTTTCCGGCAAACTGGCCAAGAAACTGAGTGATATCTTTTCCAACACTGTCGGTATGGTGAATGATGTTTCCGCTTTTATTTTTGAGCTCGTAAACGGGTTGTCCTGTTTTTTCAGCAGCAAAATAGTCAAAAAGTGTGTCAGGAATATTTTGGGCACCAACACCAAATTTGCCAATAAAACCAATTTTATAACCTGCCTTTTTTAACAAAGCCGGATAGGTTTCAGAAAGCGCCTGCTTGCTGAAATCGGTACTGAAATCATTGATCTTATGACGGGATTCGTATTTGCCGCTCAAAATACTAGCCCGGCTAACACAGCAAATTGCCGTAGTAACATAGGCTCTTTTAAAAAGAATTCCGCGTCCGGCAAGTGCATCGAGATTCGGCGTTTGAATGATACGGTTCCCCATCGCACCCAATGCGTCCCAACGGTGGTCATCAGTTAGTAAAAAAATGATATTGGGACGAGGTTTGGACTTTTGCTGAGCAAAACAAGAAATATTGTAAAACAAAAAATAAACGGCTGATAATAAAATAGCTGTACGCTTCATTGCTATGTGAATCTATATTCGAAACTTATGCCCAACTTTACAAAGATCAATGATTCTCATAGCCAATCCACTTATGGGGCTCCATTTTTATTTTATTGTACCACAACGATAATTGCATTTTTAAAGACGAATTATTTACGAAGTTTCTTGAACGATTATCAAGGAAGTGTAACTACAAGTAAATATTTAAATAATCCAATTTCATCAGCAATTCTATTTAACGAAGCCGTATCAATTCTTTACCATTTACTAAGTATATTTTGTTAATATAAATAGTTTTATTTTACCTTTACCAAGATTTCATAGTAGATTTCGTCTTTTATTCAACGCTGCATCGTTAATTTTGGCTGGTCGTTCTTTTTGTATCAACGATAAGTTTTGTAACTTCTGTTGAAAATATTTTTTTCATCTCAGTTTTGTGGAATTACTTTTCAAAAGCACCGATACTTACCCTTCCAATCTTGAAAAGTTTTAGTTTAAAGTCCTTAGGTCAATTTATTTTGATCCTATTCCCGGTTATTTCTTTTGCTATATTCATTTGGATGCACGCAGTAAACGTGCCATTCAATGATGATGAAGGACTTTTGAGTACAGTAAATGACCTTGGGAACAAGAATTCGGATGTATTCGAAATCTTGTTTCGTCAGCACAACGACCACCGGATTCTATTTTCAAGGCTCGCCAGCATTGCCATTACTTTCCTGAACCACAAGCTAAGTTTCAGGATTATGATCATCTGCGGATACTTTAATCTGATTTTGCTTGGACATGCACTGTTTCTGGTTTACAAATCCTTCAATAAAGATGCTCTTTATTTTTCTCCGGTAGCATGGCTAATTTTTTCGCCAATCGTTTATGCAACCCATCTTTGGAGTCTTACAGGATTTGAACAATCCTTGTCCATTGCATTTTCACTTTATAGCCTCTATTTCCTGCAACCTTCCAGACAAAAAACCTGGTATTTTTCAATCCCGTTTGTGATGGCGGCCACCCTGGCAAATCTGGATGGTTTGAGTGTGATACCGCTGGCGTTGGTATGGCTTATCACACAAAAAAGAAAGAGAGAATTCTGGCTTTTCCTTTCTTTTTTAGTTGTTTATCTATTCCTCTTTTTTGCTAATTACCGTTCTTCCACGGTCATGGAATTCAGCGGTCCGTGGCAGGCTTTTCTGGAAGTATCCTCTGCTTTTGTTTTGTTTACCGGATCCGCAGTAAAAATACTATCAGATTCCAGAGTTTACCTGGTGACTTATGCACTTGGTGCATTTATTTTAATCGTATATCTGGGTTTTGTCGTTTCCAGGCTGTTCAGCAAAACCGATAAAAAGGATTTTATTTACCCCTTTACCTTTGTTGAAATAAGTTTTCTTAAACTATTGTCCTGCGCACTGATGATTGCCCTGGGAAGGGTAACAGACAGTTTGGCCAATATGCTTGCTGCCCGTTTTCAGATTTATTCTGCATGCATCCTGGCTTTGTTTTACCTTTTTGTTTTAAGTGGACTCAAAACCAGTAAATTGAAATCCTGGGCCTTCCTTTGTTTTGGTCTTTTGGGATTGTCGCTTAATTTCCTGTCTTACACAAAATATCAAAATGATGTTACCTATCACGTTGAGAAATTAAAAGCCGATTCTTATAACTTCCCAAATCACCTGATGTTTATATACCAATATTCCAACGGACTGGATCCCGCAGCTGATTTCTATAAAAATTATGCGTTTTCAAATTACTTCAAGAATGAAAAGATTTTCAGGCATGGAAATCTGGCAAGCCGGGAGGTTCCTTCGCAGATTATCTTTAAAAGCAAAAAAACCAACAATTCATTTAACTATCAAGGAAGTAACTTTCCGATAATCAGCTTTGAGATCAGCAATCTTCCTGCAAAAATGCCAAAGAAAAATGTCTTTCTGGTATTGTTTAATCATGAAAAAACAGAAGAAAAACCTTTCATCGTGGCCGTCAAGCATAACTACGACGGATGGTTCCGGTCTGTTTTAAATAAAAATGAGCAAGGTTCTTTGTGGGCGGAATTTCCGCGTAAGATGGATGGCAATTTGTATGACGTTGCGCTTTGCCAGACAAATCAGGGTGACAGCACAGCCATTTTAATCGCTAAAAAATTAGATCTGGACAGTATCAGCGAGGAGTGATTTTTAGAATGACAAGGCAAAAGGAATATTGACCGGATACAATATTCTGGATATGCACATATTGATAACAACTCCGTTTACGTGCAGATCAGCGATGAATATTAAACCTTATCTTAGTCACTTTGAAATTTATTCGGAATAAAATTAACCTCTAACGGTTTTTCATGAAAATCGAAAACGGCCAAAACAGATTCCCTGTTAAATCTCGCCTTGTAATCCAAGGGCGAAAGACCCGTTATTTTCCTGAAAACTTCTCTGAAAGCTTTATCATCAGAATAGCCGACGTCATTCATCACTTCAAAAACACTTTTCTTCCCTTTTTCCAAAGTCTTTTTAGCAACTTCTACTTTAACGCGCTGCAAATATTCTACGGGTGTATTTCCAACAGCTTTGAAAAAACGTCTGTCGAAATTTCTTCTGCTTATGGCCAGTTTTGAGGCGAGGTCACCGAACGAAATTTTTTCGCTCAAATTCTCCTCAATATAATTTTGTGCTTTACAGACAATATCATCACCATGGTTTTTTTGCGCCTGAAAAATAAAAAACGGCGATTGCGAAGCCCTTTCAATATCAATCTGAAAAACCTTTGAGCAGAAAATGGCCGTATCCCTGTCGAAATATTTTTCAACCAGAAACAGCATCAGATTTAAAAAGGAATAGGCGCCGCCATTCGTATAGATGCCTGGTTCAACGGTTAATAATTTGTCTACCTGAAGGTTGACATTTGGGAAAAGACGCCTGAAATCCTCAGCCGCGTTCCAGTGTGTAGAGCAGCATTTTCCTTCCAACAGACCAGTGGCAGCCAGTAAAAATGCTCCGGTGCAGATACTTGCTATTTCAGCTCCGCTTTTATATTGCCCTCTAATCCAGTCAATAAGCAACGCATTACTCATAATGACCCTATCGTACTCATGAGAAACCGATGGAATAATTAACAGATCTGTTTTTGGGATATCGCTGATATTGACGGGATGAATCGAAAAAAAACCGGCATCCAGTTTCAACTCCTGCACGAAACCGGCGATACGCACATTCATCATGGGCTTATTTCCCTTCTTTTGCCAATATCCATTGGCACGGTTGAAAATCTGAAATGCACCGGCTATGCTGCTCAGGTTAGCGTAGCCTTCGGGGACGATTATAGTAACATGTTTCATCTTTTTTTCTACAAAGGTAGAAATTCGTCTTGTCCAAATCAACCCGCCAGGAAGTCCATTTCACCCCCTAAGCGATTGATATTTAGACAATACATTTGTGATATTGATAATCTAATCAAATTAAAAATGGCTGCATCAGACTTTTCTACAACCTTATGGGTTGATCAATCTCCCCTGGAAGCTTTCAACGCAATCAATAATGTTCGTGGCTGGTGGTCAGAAGAAATTGAAGGAGATTCCGACAAACTCAATGATGAGTTTGACTATCATTTTGTGGATGTCCATCGCTGCAAAATGAAGTTGATTGAAGTGATTCCCGGAAAAAAAGTCGTTTGGCTGGTGCTGGAAAACTATTTTAAATTTACAAAAGATAAAAATGAGTGGGAAGGCAACAAAATCAGTTTTGATATAGCTGATGTAGATGGAAAAACCCGGATTGTATTTGCCCACCTTGGTCTGGTGCCGGAATATGAGTGCTTTGAAATCTGCCGGAATGCCTGGACTCAATATATACAGCACAGTCTTGCCAGCCTGATTTCCACTGGTAAAGGCCAGCCTAACGCCAGTGGCAAGCCAACGACAGCAGATGAAGAGAGACTTAGTTCATAATTGAGGAAGCCATCAGATAAAATAAATCGGAATGAGTCGGTACGAAAATAATCTGTGAACTGAGTACCGAAGGGCAGACCACCACATTAGATTTTTTACATCAGGGCCTGAACAAGGATCTTCAATGTTACAACGTTTGCGAGGACGGCTGGATTACATTTCTGAGAAGCCTGGAATCTTATCTGAAAACGGGACAGGGAAAACCATTTTTGAAAAGAACAACCAAGACAGTTTGATAACGAAAAGTAAATTTTCAGAACCTGATTGAACCGCCAATCAATCATTTACTTCTACAAAAAACAGGTGTATTTTAACACCATTTTTTCCCGGCCCAAGATATCCTCAATTCGAAATTGATTGCCTGCAATCTGATACAAATATCAGATTGCATCCTCATTTGAAAAATGTAAATATATAACTATTTCATTATATACATCTTATAGAGCGAGATTTAGCTTCAACATTTCCAGATTATAAATTCTCCAAAAATACTTGTGTATTTTTACTAATCATTGTACTATTCAAATAAAAAGTCTTTAAGATTTAAAGATATTTCACCAAGCTTGAAATATTTGTAAACTATTGATTAACAATGTACGTTTATAAATAGTCGGGATAATAATAGTCTGACAAATTGAAATATTTTTTATTTAACAACATAATTATTTTAATAACAACAAATATTGAAATATCACAGTAAAACTCAGGTTTTATTTATCAACCTGACTTGACATTTAAAGAGAAAATTGTACTATAACAATTTTACAATATTTTCTACAACGAAAACTTTAAATGTTTAGCATCTAAATGTACTGCGGAATTCAATTTTTAAACGAGTAAGATTATGACACAAGAACAAAAACATATAGCAAAATCTCCACTATCAGATTTAAAAAATTCATTTCAGAATTTTCTTTCGACTTATACCAAAAGGGATAAATCCAAAGAACAGCAGAAGGTAGTTTCAGAAAACCGTTATTCGGTTTTGTATACTTTGAAATCTCAATACCACCATATTGGCTGCTCTTCTCAGGCAGAAGCACAATCTGTGCTTGGTCTTCTTATGACAGATGGAAACCGTATTCCGGTGGGAATTTATGATGAAAAAACTGACACTTTTGAATGGGAAATTATCGGTCAGTATTTTCATAGTCAGGATTCCGCAAGCGAACAGAATAGTCGTCTTGAGGAAGTATTGACAATCTCCCGCGCTTTACGCCGCAGAGATTCCAGCTGGCAACCTGGTTACCTTCAAAAACCAAGTTTCTTTGCCTAAGGTTTGGTGATTTATTGAAATCGGTAACGTTCAGGCTAAAAGTCAGCTAGTTAAGAAGATTAAAATACCGGCGTGATTTTACACGCCGGTGTTTCTTATTATCCGAACCATAAATTCCTGGAAACTTCAATTACTTTGTAGATATCCAAATATTATTTTCAGGCTGAACGTCTAGATCAAAATCTGACCCTAAAATAATTTTCTGCACTGGTTTATTGGAGGGTATATTAATTGTCACGGTTTTATTTCCTCCGGACCAACAGGCAATACTTGAATTTATCTTTTTTTGGCTGCCGTTTTTAAAATAAACGGTCAAATGTACAGGCACGGCCAGATTTCCCATGTTTGAAATCGTGATTTCGTGTTTTGTCGGCATGCTGTGTACCTTGCTTATTGCAAGATCCGGTATACCTTTTTCAAAAAACCAGCTTTTCCAAAACCAGTTCAGGTTTACACCCGAACCTGTGTTGATACAATTGAAAAAATCATGGGGCGTTGGATGCTTGCCTTTCCATTGACCAATGTAATATTGCATCGCTTTGTTAAACAGGGCATCACCCAGCATTTCTTTTACATAAAAATAGCCAAGCGCAGGTTTCAGGTTTTTTGCAACATATCTGGCCGCTCCCGCCAACTGCGGCGTCAGAGTCATCACGGGAAGCTCCTGTTCAGAGCCAACCACTGCATTGGCATCACTGATATCGTAATCCAGTTTGACCGTCGAATCAATCAAAGGATGCAATAAAAACTCAGAAAGTGTTGCAAAACCTTCATCCATAAACGAATATTTTGTTTCATTTATCCCGACATAAAATGGGAAAAGGCTGTGAAATATTTCATGTGCAGTGAGTTCAATTGCTTCCTGCGGTTTTGTTAGCGGACTGTTAACGACCATCATGGGATACTCCATTTCGGTGGGACCATCAAAAATGGTTTCATGAGAAAAGGGAAATGGCACTGCCGGAAATTTGTTACTGATTAAATCCACCGTCTTGCGTACATAGTTTATAACTGGCTGATATTCTTTATGATCCGGGTTGTAGATTGCATCCACCCGTGCGCGTCTCCCGCTGACCGGATCCACCACCAGGCTAGATGCTTTCCATACATAATGATTGCTGATTCCAAAAGCGAAGTCGGTTACATCATCTGCCTGAAATTTCCAGGTTTTGATCGATTTATCATCTGACAATGAGCCAGTTTTAAAATCTGCCTCTGTAATAATATCAATAACCTTATCACTTTTATTTGCCTGCCCGATCAGGCTGACATATTTTGGTTTAAAAACCTCAGCTGCATTTTTCAAATCGCCAGTAGCCCAGACCTGGTAATCTCCTGGAACCGTAATTTCTGCATTAAACTGGCCAAAATCATTATAAAATTCATATTGCCCGGTATAAGGATATTCATTCCATCCGTCTATATCATCGTATACCGCTATACGCGGGAAGAAGTAAGCTATAAAAAAAGCTCCCGAATCAATTTGACCGCCCCGGATAAAAGAACCGCGGTTCAGATCAAATGAATAATTTATATCAAACTTCACCTTTTCTTTTGGTAGAATTTTACCACTTCGTACGGTCATGTTTGTGCCTCTGATACTTAATTGTTTTGAATCAAGTTCCTTGCTGTTTAAACTGATTTTTTCAATCACAACGCCGTCCGTTAAATCCTGCGCTTTTACAGGAACGACACGAATCGCTTCTTTCTGATAGATATTGGGATATAATTTAAAGACCACTTTGCTCAGTGTGTCCGGGCTATTATTAAAATACTGAATATTTACGACACCTTCCAATTTCGCCGTTACTGGGTCAAAATTTACTTTTATATTGTAATCTGACCTGTTTTGCCAATAGTTCTTTCCCGGCGCTCCGCCCGGATCGCGTTGCTGTTTCAGATAAGATTTTTTGATGTTCGACGCTACGGGCAAAGATATCTGCGCATAGAGATTTTCATAAGTGAGTAAGCCAAGAAGCAGAAGAATGCCGAGGGTTTTATTCATTGAGTTGGGGCTAATTAGATCGAATATATTATCAGCAAAAACGCCATTTACTTGCCTGAATTGTTGTGATCGGCAAATAAAGTACGCTCTCAGCGATGGATCAATTGGATTTACCGCCAGTTATCATATACAAAAGCGGGGGGTTCTGGAAGCAAAAAGACTGGCTCTGAATCCGGAAATAAAAATAAAATCAATTGCTTTTCAGCTTGGATATGTAGACGTTGCCCATTTCATTAAGTTTTTCAAAAGCTGCAACCGAATAAGTTTCACAGATTTTAGAAAAATAAATTTGATGCAGAATTAAATTCAATATTAGTTTCATTTCCCATGGAAATCCTAACATTAACTCCAAGTAAATTTCAGTCGAAATCGCCTTCATTTGAAATAGGATTCAAAAAATTTTCTTCCGGAAAATATACTGTCCGATTTCATCAAAACGTACAATGAGCCATTTTATGGAACAAAGAAGGGATTTCTTAAAGAAAATAGCAGTGACTTCCACAGGCATTGCCCTGGGCGGCACCGCATTTGGATTCAGCGCAAAAAGCTACAACCGGATTATCGGCGCAAATGAACTCATACGCGTGGCTACGATCGGTGTAAACAGCAGAGGAAAAAGTATGTCTGCCACTTTTGCCGGACAGAAAAATGCCGAAGTTGGTACGGTTTGCGACGTGGATTCGCGGGCAATTCCACTCGCGATTGAGGAGATCAAAAAAGTCAAACCGGCTGCGACGCCCAAATCCGAGAAAGATTGCAGAAAAGTTTTGGAGGACAAATCTATTGAAGCAATTTATATCGCAACGCCGGATCACTGGCATGCGCCGCTGACCATTATGGGCTGCCAGGCAGGAAAACATGTGTATGTTGAAAAGCCGCTCAGCCATAATCCCAGAGAGGGTGAATTGGCGGTGGAAGCGGCAAGAAAATATAAACGTATTGTTCAAATGGGAGCCCAGCGCCGGTCGGCACCGGTTTTGACGCAGGGAATTAAGGAACTTCATCAGGGAATTATTGGTCGCGTTTATCTTGCAAAAACCTGGTATACGAACAATCGAAAGTCAACCGTACTAAAACCTGGGACAATTCCATCATGGCTGGATTATGATCTGTGGCAGGGACCCGCGCCGAGAATGACTTACAAAGAGGGATTGATACATTACAACTGGCACTGGTTTTGGCATTGGGGAACCGGTGAAGCGCTTAATAATGGTACGCATGAAGTAGACGTAGCACGCTGGGGACTTGGTGTTGACTTCCCAACCCGGGTGAGCTCTGTCGGCGGAAGATATGAGTTTAAGGATGATTGGGAAACGCCTGATACACAAGTAGTAACAATGGATTATCCTGGCCGCATATCATTATTGTGGGAATCCAGAAGCTCTAACGGAAGAAAAATTGAAGGGCTTGACCGGGGAATTATTTTTTACGGAGAAAATGGAAGTCTGGATACTGGTGGCGACAGCTATACAGTATATGATCTTGACGGCAAAAAAATAAGAGAAGTAAAGGCAACCGATCAAGCGGCTGATATACAAGGCCGAAATACAGCAAGTCCAAGCCTTGGCATGGACAATCTGCATGTGATGGATTTTCTGGATGCGATAAAAAATAACCGTTTGCCTAACTGTGATGTTGAAATCGGATTTAAAAGTGTTGTGGCTATGCAATTGGGCAATATCGCCTGGCGCGTTGGTCGCGACTTAAAAATCGATCCGAAAAATGGTCATATCATAGGTGATTCGGAAGCAGAAAAATTATGGTCGCGTGACTATGAGAAGGGCTGGAAACCTGTTGTCTAACATTCGATTTATTAAAAAGCCGGAAAGATCATATGGTTGATTTCCGGCTTTTGCTTTTAAGTTTAAATCAAAAATTTCACCCCGCAATTACCATCCTGATTTTTCATTATTCCAACAAATAAATAATCTTTTCCCGAACGCTTCCTGGATTTTACCGGTGAAATCGGCTGCTTTCTCCACCAATCTCCAAACCTTATCGACAAACACATAATTAGCTCATTTTAAACATAATAAACCAAGTTTAGGGATATAAACCTGTTCTTTGTCACGGAACTTTTGCTCTCTGTCGAATCAAATTTTTTGCTGTTGTTTTCAGCCGTATTCTTGCATTATCGGAAGGCAGCAGAACGCTGCCGGCAAAACATTTAAACAACAAATACTATGAAAACGCCAACATTTTTTTTAACCGCCGCTTGTGCTCTTATGCTTTCACTAAGCAGCATTGCAGGAACTACAAAACATTCTGACAAAACCACATCGCCAGAATCGGAAAATCAGGTTGCAGTCACATCTTTTGTTTCGGGAAAGATTGATGTAACGATCAAAAAATCAGAAGGAAAAACATTACTGATCCGCCTTACCGATGAAACAGGAAAAACACTTGCCAGCGTAACTGTAAAAAATGACGAAGATACCCGCACACGTTTTGACCTGAGCAATCTAACCGATGGCGAGTATCAGGTTGTGGTAACGGATGGCACAAATAAGATCATCAAACCAATCACTCTTGACACGCATGATTACAGAACTGTTAAAATGGGTTGATCCCGAAAATAAGGACAATTTTAATGCCATCTCATATTGATCTGAGATGGCATTATTGCTATCTAACAGTTCGCGCAAATGTGCCAATACAACGCCTCCTAAATATATTATACAAATTTATTACCGTTTAATCCAGTAATTTCATTCAAATTAATCTTTAATACTATATGGCTGAATAAAAGATTAATTCTTTAAGAAATGAAAGCGACTTACACACTTCTACCTGATTTTGCCCAGGCGCAAAAGCCGTTTGTAGTAAAAAAAATCGTAAGGCCCTACTTTTCAACGGATTTCCATTTTCACACCGAATGCCAGCTGGTGCATATTCTGTCGGGTTCAGGGACACGTATCATTGGTGACTCGATTGAACATTTTGAAGAAGGTGACCTGGCTTTTGTCGGACCAAATGTACCGCACGTTTGGTATAGCCAATCGCAGTCGGCCAATGAATCCATGTCGGTTGCACTTTATATTAATCCCGAAGCAGTAAGTGAAAAACTTGAAGGTCTTATCGATACAAAAGAACTGCGCAGGTTTTTTAAAGAATCGGAACGGGGAATCAGTGTTTGCGGTGTGAAAAAAGTATTGATAACAGATATTTTGATGCAAATGCCTGAACAAAAAAACATTGCATTACTGGCGTCATTCATTCAAATTTTACATTACCTGCTTGATCCCGAAGAACTTGTGTGGCTGAATGTTCCAAATTTGTTATCAGTTTACGCTGCCCAGGCTCCTGGCCGTGTGCACAAACTGATGCATTTTATACAGCAGAATTTTAAGCAGGAAATTACCTTGCAGCAAGCAGCTTCGGTTTCCGGTTTGCAAATACATTCCTTTTGCCGTTTTTTTA
This sequence comes from Dyadobacter subterraneus, assembly GCF_015221875.1. NCBI lineage: Bacteria > Pseudomonadati > Bacteroidota > Cytophagia > Cytophagales > Spirosomataceae > Dyadobacter > Dyadobacter subterraneus. The sequence continues at coordinate 1,679,285 of NZ_JACYGY010000001.1, read as the reverse complement.
AATCGCTTACCAACAGGACTTTCTCAGATTTCCTGAACGAAGTCCGCATTGGTTTTGCCAGTAAACTTTTGCTGCAATCGGATCTGCCTGTCACCCAGATTGCACTCGAATGTGGATATACCAATATTTCTTATTTCAACCGCTGCTTCAAAAAAATAAACAAAGTTTCTCCAAAAGAATACCGGAATTCCAACCAGGTAAAAAATTAAATACCTATCAATCAACCAGATACACTTCTCTGCTTTTACCTTTATCGTCAAAAATCTGTACTGTTTTTATTGCATCAAAAATTCGTACTGCGTTTTCCTGCTGCGACAAATAACCGGCACCGTAATAGAATTCCTGCTTTTGTCTGGTACCATTTTTAAAAGTGATCATTGCATGAACATCACCCGGTAAAGCCCTGACAATTTTGCCAATCGGCTGACTGTTATTTCTCAGGATATTTAAACTGTCGGCATTCGCTGTCGCCAGAAACATTTGCCTTCCCTTGTTGTCATAAAGTGATCCAAGACCTCTGGTTGCACAGTGTAAAAACAGCCCGCTTTTTTCCGCAGGTATTGCTGTAAAACTTCCTTTGCCGTCACCTTTGAGCAGCAATCCAAGCGATGCGTCCATAAAACCATAGACAACTTCATTGGAATGAGAATTTCCGGTGATGAGTATATCAAGTTTCCCGTCATCATCAAAATCGGTAGTCAATATACCGAAAATACAGGAAAACTGCGCCTGGGCTGGCAATGGTTTTACCTCAAATTTTCCTCTGCCCTTATTGATCAAAATACAGCTTTGAAAAGTATCTGCATGGTAATGTTTTGCCTTGCTGATGACATCTTTATTGAAAATATCATCCAGATGCGCTTTACTAAAAGGCTCGTAGGTACCAAATTTCTTTTTCAGAATAGGCATCGACCGAAAAAGATCATCACGATATGTGAGCGGATAGCTTTTTTTCTCACCGGAATTATCAACAATATAATGCGTTGCCAAAGGTTTAAATCGACCGTTTCCAGCAAAATCGCCATAATACAAATCCAACGGCTGATTTTTAGAAGGACTGTAATCAACGTTATTTCCCATATTGCCCAGCACATAATCCATGTCACCATCATTGTCAAGATCGGCGGGATAAATGCTGTTCCACCAGCCGTTTATGTTGTTCAAACCTGTCTGCGTCGTAATATTGGCAAGCTTTCCTTTTTGATTTTTATAAAAAACAGGCGGCATCCATTCTCCTGTTACGATCAGGTCTGTCCAACCGTCATTATCAAAATCTGTCCACACGGCCGCATTGATCATTCCTGCATTGGCCAAACCCGGAGCCAATTCGCTGGAAGCATCTCTAAATTTTCCACCTTCGTTGACGAATAAATAACTGCGTGGTGATTCAGGATAACTGCCAGGTGAAATTGCTCCGGCCCTAAAAAGATCAAGATCGCCGTCTTTATCAAAATCTGCCGCCACCACACAACTTCCGCTCGAAGTGGTAAAAGGAAGCGCGCCTGGCTGTTTTTTGAAATTTCCTTTACCGTCATTGATACACAATCGGTCGTTAAAAGCGCCATTTTCGTTTTTAAATTCGCTTCCGCCACTTACCACATACAAATCTAGATCTTTGTCATTATCGGCATCAAAAAACAAGGAACCCATGTCTTCAAATTTTACGTCCTCGCTATTGATTGGCTTTTGCGTAAACAATCCCGTTTTCCCCTGACTAAAAAGCATTCCCGGAATTCCGGCAGCACCGCCAATGAAAAAATCTGTTCCGTTTTTATTGTCAGTATCACCAACGGCAATACCCGGTCCTTTTCTGGAATACATGGAAAGCAACAATGACTCGCCGATGAAGTCATTAAACTCATTTTCAACGTGTTTGAAATGAATATTATATATATCATTGGCATTACTGAAAATCGGTTTTTCAGATATTGGTGGTATAGCTGATCTGTTTTCGGCTTCACTGTATTGCAATGTCAGGCTCTGATTTGCCTTTACGGATCTGACCGTTTGTGATTTTCCATCCGGCCAAACGACTGTGACAGAATCCGCTTTCGAATTTTTACCCAAACCCACGTGCAAAGGACCGCTCATGCTTGACAAATATCCTTTCACAGGTGAAAAATAATTATAGAATTTTTCTGCACCGCAATAAACCGTAATGGCCGCTCCTATTCCATCCAGATTCTTTTCACTTCCTTTCAAAATCAATTGAAGATAGTTGTTTTTAGCTTCCGGGAATGATGCTTTATTTTCAAATACAAAAGCTTTTTCGTTGATATTGTTGACGACAAGATCCAGATCTCCATCCTTGTCCAAATCCGCATACGCTGCTCCGTTAGAATACGAATCGTATTTCAAACCCCAGGATTTCGTCTCATTTTCAAAAGACAAACCATCAGTATTCCGGTACATGTAATTTGACAATTTTACACCTTTTAAAAGACTCAAAAGCTCCTTTGTGCGGTTGGCTTTAATTTCATTAGTACCGAACATATTGCTGTTGGTATTGTAACTCAGAAAATCCAGATCAGTAATATCTTTTACAAAACCGTTGGTAATATAGGCATCGCGGTAACAGTCGTTATCAAAATCAGCTAACAATACGCCCCAACTCCAGTCTGTTGCCTGAACGCCTGCAAACTGTGCTATATCAGAAAAAAAAGTAACACCATTATTATCCGTACCCTGATTAATCTGTAAAGTATTCCGCATGTATTGGTCTATATAACCAGCTTTTTTACGCAGAAAAAATTTCTCATAGTCTGCCTTCGCGATCATGGTTTTTCTTCGCTCATTATTTTCAGGAAGCATATCCATGACCATGATATCCGGCTTTCCGTCATTGTTAATATCTTCAATATCAACACCCATCCCATTATAGGTCTGGTGCCGCATACTTTCCTTTGCTGATTCTTTGAAGGTTTTATTTTTCTGATTTATAAGCAGCTGATCGTTAGGCATGAAATCGTTGGAAGCATATACATCAGGCCAGCCGTCCCTGTTTAAATCACTCACAGCCAGGCCAAGTCCATAACCTTCCTGTGTAATTCCTGCCTTTTCAGAGACGTTTTTGTAAAGCGGATGACCAATTGTATCCCCCACATTTTCGTATAAAAAATCTCTTGTTCTGCCTCGCGTAATCGGGTAAGTATCTGGGAAAATCAGCGTTTTTTCAACATCGTCTACATCGTTGGTCAGCAGATACATATCCAGATCACCGTCACGGTCATAATCCAGAAAAGCTGATTGTACAGAAAAAGAATTATTGTCCAGACCGTAAGCTGCGGCCTCTTCTTTAAACGTCAGATTTTTCTGATTGATATAAAGCAGATTATGATGTTTTCTGGCAAAACGCGGACCCGCTACATTGAGATAAATATCCATAAATCCGTCATGGTTGATATCAATAACAGACACGCCCATGATCCAGTCTGTTGTTGACAAACCGGCAGAAGCGGTGATGTCTTCAAACTTCAAATTGCCCTTGTTGATATAAAGTTTGGAGGAAACCATGTTTCCGGTAAAGAAAATATCCGGCAGAGAATCGTTATTAAAATCAGCGATGCCAACCCCGCCGCCATTGTAACAATAGTAATAAGTGAAGGTATTGATGGAATCACTTTCGTTGATCTGATTGACAAAATCAATACCGGTATCATCTGGCGAAAGTTTGCTAAAAAGCTCAGAACCATTGCGCTTACAGGCAGCCATCAGAAGCAGCAGAAAAAAGAAAACACAAATTCGGAAGAAGTTTTTTCCCATCACACGCAAAATAATATTTGAAACGAAACAAATCCCTCCGTCTGATCAGGGATTTGTTTCGTCTAGAAAAGCAGGCTTTATAATTACAAAAGTGATGTCTGCTGATTTCGAAAGCAACTCAACAGACACCTCATTACCAGATATTTAATTTATATATCCGGGATTCTGTTTTATTTTCGGGTTTGCACTTACATCGTTAAATGGAATCGGCAAATATTCATTTTTCCCTTTTACGAATTTCCCGCCGCTGTTGGAACGATATTCCGGGTGATTGAGGAAAACATCAGCCATGGTACCCCAGCGAAGGAGATCAAAAATGCGGTCACCTTCCAGAGAAAGTTCAAGAACTCTTTCATCACGAACTGCGGTACGGAATGCGTCTTTGCTCAATCCCGGCGTAATATCCGGCATATTTGCACGGGCTCTCACCTGATTAATAGCAGCATATGCCGTAGCATCCGGGCCGGAAGCTTCGTTTTGTGCCTCCGCATACATGAGCAGCACATCAGCAAGCCGGATCATTCTGCGGTTGTTGGAAGCATACCACCAGGATCCCGGAACCAGTGAACTTTCACGGTCAAAATTCAGGTATTTACGATCCCAGATTCTGTTTGTATCGGCGCCGGTCATTTTTGTTTTAAAATCATCCTGATAAATTTTCGCCCCCGGATAATTCCAAATCATAGTCGCATAAGCGCGCGGATCAATTTTACCATCTTTTGTTTTTTGCTTCATAAATGCATCAAAAACCCATTTATTGACCGATATACTACCCTGGCTGGAATATGCAGGTGGTGCAATGTCAGGTTCATAGGCCTGACCTCTTCCTACATTTGGCGTACCACTGGTTCCCCAGCTGGCGTTCACATTACTTTCATATTGCAGCTCCCAAATCGACTCCGCATTGTTGTTTGTAGCTGTCAGGAAATTGTCCTGATAATTGGCTACAAGCCTGTAAAGATTTGGCTTGTCAATAATTTTCTTAAACTCGGCAGCTGCATTCGTCCAGTCTTTTGTAAACAGATAGGCTTTTCCCAGCATGCCCGTAGCGGCTCCCCAGGTTGCCCTGCCCACATCTTTCGGATCGACTGTTTCTGGTAGTGAGCTTTGGGCAAGTTTCAGGTCACTGATGATGGAAGCCCAAACAGCTTCCTGCGGCGCCTGCTCAACAAACAAATCATTTACCTGCTCCACCGGCTGCGTTATCAATGGAATATTTCCCCACATATTCAGCAGGTAGAAATGAGCCAGTGCTCTTAAAAATGAAGCTTCACCCAGAATTCTTGTTTTCTGAGCAGCATCCATATCAATATTCGGTACATAAAATAATACTGAATTGGCTCTTGCAACGATTGCATTTAACTCTCCCCAACCTTCACCAACACGTCCATCAGTTGGTACTACGGTAAAAGTACCCGGATCATTTACAGCTGGCCACGAAAAGGCATTGGCATCATCTCCACGCTGTATTGTCAGAATTCCGCCTATCATCCGGCCCCAGCCCTGCGTTGTTGTCAGCGGACCGTACACGGCAACCAATCCCTTTTCGGCGTCATCGGCTGTTTTCCAAAAACTGGAAGTACTTAAAGCATTTGGATTTGTCAGGTCAAGATCGTCTTTGCTGCAAGTCTGCGTCATCACAACGATCATAACAAATACCAACGGAAGAACTAAGAACTTGCTCTTATTAGCTCTGTTGAATATATTTTTCATGTCAGTAAATTAAAAGTTTAAGTCAATCCCTACACTCACGATTCTTGCATTTGGATATGCAGTCTGATCCACACCATTATTGAGCAAACTTCCGATGTTATTTGGGTTGCTGCCGCCGTTACTGTTACGTCCCACTTCCGGATCGTAGCCTTTATATTTTGTGAAAGTCAAAAGGTTTTGTCCGCTTACATAAAAACGGGCATTACTCACCTGGATTTTGCGAAGAACCGATGCAGGCAGCGTATAACCGATCGTCAGGTTTTTAAGTCTGGTGTAGGATCCGTCTTCAACGTAAAAAGAGGATGACCTTTTGTTATTGGCCGGATCCAGCTGGGTAGCTCTTGGGATATCCGTATTTGTATTCTGCGGAGTCCAGGCTTTCAGCACTTCGGGACTTTTGTTGCTTCCGTAATCAAGAATATACTGAAAACGTCCTTTTGCATTCCAGATTTTGTTTCCATATACTCCTTGAAAAAACACACCAAAATCAAAGTTTTTATACGAAGCATTGAAGTTCAGACCGTAGTTGAATTTTGGAAAGGGACTTCCCAGATAAGTAGGATCTTTGCTGAATTTGAAATCACCGGCGCCTGCATCCGTCCGGCCATCTTCGGTAGCTTCCTGTTTGGTTTGGTAAATACCTAAAACCTGATATCCGTAAAAACTTCCAATCGGATGGCCAACATCTGTACGGGTAGATTGCAACGATTGCTGGGTAAAGCCACCGGCGATAATCGGGCTTACACCGTCTCCAAGGCTTACTACGTTATTTTTAACCGTGCTGAATGTTCCGGTTATGCTGTATTTAAAATCCTTATCTGATTTATTTGGTTTAATGTACGTCACCGCCATTTCAAAACCTTTGTTATTGATCGTCGCTGCATTTTTTGTCAATGTGCTTCCACCACCGCCATAAGCCGGAATAGGAATACTGGCAAGAACGTCAGATGAAGTTTTATCAAAATAATCAGCAGAAATCAGGATCGATTTTCCAAGCACACTAAGATCCACACCGATATCACTGGTTTTGGTTGATTCCCATTTAAGTGCCGGATTCACATATTGTGTCACTGCAATTCCCGGCTGGGCTCCTCCTGCGAAATAATAATCTGAGGTAAGATTAAAGGTCGGAGAAGTCAGGTAGTTATTAATATTCTGAGAACCAAGTGTTCCATAACTTCCTCTGACTTTTAAATCACTGACCAGGGCATTTTTTGGAAAAAATGATTCTTCACTCACCCGCCATCCCAAAGAAAAAGACGGGAACGTAGCAAAAGTGTTTGACGGATAAAGGAATTTGGACGAACCGTCTCTCCGCACTGTCGCCGTCAACAAATATTTCGATTTGTAGTTATAGTTAATTCTGGCCAAAGCAGATTGTAAAACAAACTGCTGCAAATCACCTGTTGTATTAACCGTTCTGTTTATTGCCGCATTAATCACCCGCAGATCATTTGACGGGAAATTGGCAGCTGTTGCACCCAGACTCGTTGCGTTACCATTTTGAGAAGTGTACCCTACCAAAACTTCAAAATTATGGTCTCCCAGCGTTTTATTGTAGGTAAGTGTATTTTCAACAAGTGTTGTAAGCGACTGGGTATAAGAATCATTCAAGGTGGCTTGCTGCTGAAATGCTTCCTGGGAATTACTCATGAAAAACGCTGGTGTAAAATCATATTGGCGATAAACCGAATAATCGAGTCCAACATTTAACTTGTATTTCAAGCCGTCAATAATCTCATATTCCAGACCGATATTTCCAAGAATCTGATCAGTGGTATATCTGTTATCGTCAAGATGCGCAAGTCCGTACCAGTTTACAACCCGTGCTACTCCTGCAAAGGCAGGATCCAAACCCGCGTAACCACCTAAATTCGCAGGATTTCTAACAGCCATGGTTGGCAACGGTCCTGTTTCGCGACCCACATAGGTATTGGGATTGTTAACACCGCGAGACAGCGTCAGAGACTCTGTAAACTTGAATCGGCCTTTTGTGAAAACCGAATTAGCGCGCAGGTTATATCTTTTAAACCAGGAATCCGTGGCGATACCTTTTTGGTTAAAATACTGGCCTGAAATAAAATATTTAGCCGAATTACTGCCACCGGAAAGACTCAGGTTATAATCTGTCATAGGGGCAGATCCCAGTTCAAGATTTTGCCAGTCGGTATCAATGTTTGGATCAAACTTTGAATCATTACCCGGCGCATGCGGCTGTCCGTCGTTATCGTGGGCCATGTTATTCCAATCGGCATACTGACGGGCATTCAGAAATTTCAGTTTTTTACTTGGGCTCTGCATCCCGCCTTTGATATTCAGACTGATTTTCACATCACCTGCTTTACCAGATTTTGTCGTTACCAAAACAACCCCGTTGGATGCCCGGCTACCATAAATTGCTGCTGCCGATGCATCTTTAAGTACCTCCATCGATTCAATATCATTCGGATTGATGTAGGCCATCGACGCAGCGATCATCCCGTCAATGACATATAAAGGCTGGTCATTTCCGAAAGTACCTGTACCCCTGATCACCACAGCAGGCGCCTGTCCTGGTGCACTACCACCGTTTTGAACTGTTACCCCTGCCAATCTTCCCTGTAATAAACTGGACGCATCGGCTGCGATCACCGTTTTTAGATCACTGCCTTTCACACTACCCACGGCGCCGGTAACATCCCGTCTTTTTTGTGTACCATAACCTACAACGACAACCTCGTCCAAAGCCCGGTTTTCACTGACCATTTCGACTGAGATCTCAGAACGATTGCCAATATTTTCTTCAAGCGTTTTGTAGCCGACAAAACTGAAAACCAGTACGGCGTCGTCTGGTTGGGTTTCAATATTAAATTCTCCTTTTTCGTCTGTAACAGTGCCGCGCTGGGTGCCTTTCACAACAATACTCACACCTGGCAAGCCGGCACCCAAGCCGTCTTTAACCTGGCCATGAATTGTCCTGGCAGTTCCCATGTGCGAATCCGGAAGCGATGTCCTCGCACCATTCGCAAATGCCGCTCCTGAAAAGGCAACAGCGATAATCAACTGGTATAATAAGTGTCTCATAGGTTAAGGTGTAGTTAAATGGCGATTATTAATATTTTCATAGTTTTTAGCAAATTAATTCAATTCAAAAATTAACAGAAAATTTACATGCAATCCTGAACATGGATTTCGCATGTATCTCATAAAGTGATTTTGGATAGCCTAAATCAGCTTTGGATTATCGGGATGTGTTATGGAAGTTTTGTATTTGCATAGGCAGCTACCAGTAAGTTGAAACGTCAATCGATGATTTGTTTTAATTTAAAACCGTTCATATTTCAAGTCAGTGAGTAGTTACTTTTTTGTTATCGTTGCCAGATTTCCTGTATCTGCCGAGGTTTCCAGCGCAAGTACATAAGGGAGTTTCCGGCCCTTATCCAGGTTTAATTTTAAGGTCCCGTTTTCAACTTTTAAAGCAATTGTTTTACCGCTGCCCAGATCACTGGCCTTTATTATTTTTATTTCAGCAGGTACGGGAATTGTTAAATCTGAAAGGTTTTTATTCAAAATATGTATGAAAATTGTTTTGTCTTTTCTTGTAGAAACGAAGTCAGGATTAGGCTCATAAGGGCCTCCCTTGGTTCCGTAAATAGCTTTTCCATTAATCTTCATCCAATCGCCCATTTGCAACAAAAGATCTGTTTGGCGTTGCTCAAAACGGCCGTCAGGCATCGGTCCGACATTATAAAGCAAATTGCCGCCACCACCCGCTGTTCTGATCAAAGTTTCCAGGCTCGTATCCAGGGATTTCATTTTATCATTTGGTTTCCAGGCCCACTGCTCACAAATTGTCATGCAGGTTTCCCAGGGTTCATTTACCTGATATGCGCCAATACGCTGTTCCGGCGTCGCATAATCGCCGGCATATTTTTCCTGGTTTGCATTATTTCTTACTTCTATGCCTTGAAAACCTTTATCGATACGGTCATTGATAATCACATCACTTTTCAGACTATGCAGATAAGCGTACAGATCCATGCCCATTTCATGCGTCAGACACTCTTCCCAGCTTCCGTCAAACCAAAGCACTTTCGGATCATAGTTGACAATGATTTCTTTCAGCTGGTCTTTCATGTACTGCACATATCTTGGCATAATAGACTCGGAAACCGGCCTCGGATCGCCGCCGTAGCGCGTTGCATAATCGGGATGATGCCAGTCGGCCAAAGAATAATAGATACCAAAATCGACACCATATTTTTTACACGCATCTGCCAGCGCTTTAACGATATCCTTTTTGTAAGGTGACGACATGATATCGTAATCGGTGTATTTGGAATCAAAAAGACAGAAACCATCATGATGTTTTGCAGTAATGATAAAATATTTCATGCCTGCATCCTTCGCTGTCTTAATCCATTTGTCGGCATCAAAAAGCACCGGATTGAACTCTTTATATAGATTGTCATAATCTGCAATCGGCACAATTTTTCCTCTCGACCAACCAATTTCTGTTCCTCTTAATGTAACAGGTCCCCAGTGCAAAAACATACCAAATCTATTAGCCTGAAAACGTGCCATTGCCTCTTTATCAGGGTGCAGGTTCGGGTATGCTTCACCACCTCCCCGCAACTGAGAAAATCCTGGAAATGATAAGATTACAAAGAGTAGAATGACTGTTAGAATTCTGGAACCGTTCATCGCAACTATTTCTTTTGTGTTATATTAAAATTCACATTTCAAAAAACAGATCATTTACCGGGCGGAAATAATTCAAATTCATTTACCCCAAAATATCGGTAATAATCATTGATCACCAGTCTGAATTTCTGTGCAGTCACTGGTTTGATTTCTTTATTCCAGTCGCCCATTTTGGTGTCCTCAGCCAACTTCACCCAATTACTTCCGGCCAGATACTGCACCTGAAATTTCCTGATTTCCGAATCGTTGTATCTGGACTCGCCAAGCTTGATTTTACCAACCAGCTGAGGTTTTCCAAGATCTATTTCAAGCCACCCGGACGACTCGTAAAGCGCCAGCACTTCATCAGATAAGTAATGGATATTCTTACCGTAAATTTTGTTTACGTCGATATCTTTTCTCCTTCCGATTTTCCAGCTTGTTTTTGGATTATCATCAAATGCGGCAGAAGGATCGTGGTAAAACTGTCCGACTGAACTCGATGCACTGGCCATCTTTCCATAAGCCATGGAACCCGAAGTTGAAAAAGGAATAATGGGATTTATTGTCGACAGATCCTTATCCATTGTTAAAACTGCGATCGTCGCTATCGAATCAACTTTTCCCTTGGGAAAACTTAGTTTTAAATCTTTGTCGCTTTGCGTGAAATCAACTTTTGTCCCATCAAACAAAGCTGCATTTTTAACTTTTGAAGAAATTGCGGGAAGTGTTAATTCCGTTAGCCCATCATTCAATAAATGAATGTAAAGTTTGTTTCCTTTGAAGGAGCTTACATAATCCTGCGAAGGCGTATAAACACCACCTTTGGTATTATAAATAGCTTCGCTGTTTTTCTCAATCCAACCTCCCATTTCCCGAGCACGTGCGGCAAAATCCGTAGGAAAAACACCTGAACTGTCAGGGCCTATATTGAAAAGTAAATTCCCGTTTCCACCTACACCGCGAAGCAAAGTATGGAGTGATTCTTTGAGACTTCGCGGATGATCATTGAATTTCCATGCCCATTGATGGCCCATATTGGTACAAGTTTCCCAGGCGGTTTTGCCATAACCAGCCACAAATCCTTCCGGCGTGGTATAGTCGGCATATTTTCCCAGATAGGCATGCGATTCATCAGGCGTGAAAGGTTCCAGACGGTTATTGATGATAATTTCCGGTTGCAGTTTCCTGGCCAGATCAAAAACTTTTTTGGGAGCAACAGGACTTGGCCAGCCTTCAAAATCAATCCACAACAGACTTATCTTTCCATAATTAGTCAGCAATTCTTTAACCTGATTTAAAACTCTTTCCGCAAAAACATCATTTGTTTTAGGATTCCGGCAATCCGGGTCTTTCCAATCAGCTACTGAAAAATACCAGCAGATCGGTATGTTAGCTTCATGTGCAGCTTGTGCAAGCTCTTTACAAACATCCCGTCCGAACGGCGTATTCATGATGTTATAATCCGTCGTTTTGGTTTCAAAAAGACAAAAACCATCATGATGTTTCGCTGTAAGTACGATGTATTTCATTCCGGAAGCTTTTGCCAGTGCTACCCATTCTTTTGCATCGAATTTTTTCGGATTAAATCTTTTGTAAAGGGCATCATATTTTGCTGCACCATATTCCTGCCGCGACCAGCTAATTTCTTTTCCGATAAGCGAAACCGGTCCCCAGTGAATAAATAATCCCATTTTGGAATCCTGCCACCATTTCAGTCGTTCCGAAAGCGGCATCTGATTTTGCGAAAAAACCTGAAAACCGAAACTCGCCAGAAGTAGTGTGAGAACAAATTTTTTCATAAAACCGGACTATTGAAATTTATATTTTCTGTTTGCTTTTCGCTGTTATAATTTAAAATCCGATGACCGGATTTGGCGTAATAAACCAGATAGGCATAACAAATGACAGGAATAAAAAACGCTGGTTTTATTCCAAACGAATCTGAAACCAAACCCATAAGCGGTGGAATAACAGCACCGCCAACAATACTCATAATGATCAATGACGAACCGGTTTTTGTATGAATCCGCAGGTCTTTGATACTTAGTGTAAACAGAATCGGGTACATCACGGAGGTAAAAAGGCCGATCAGTGATATCGAATAAATGGAAATATATCCTTGATTTGAAATAGAAATAAAAATCAGAAGTATCGCTGCAAGGGAGCAAACAGACAACATTCTGGATGGGTTTAAACTACGAAGCCAGTAAGCGCCTACCAGCCTTCCGATCAAAACCAGCGCCATGTAAAAAGTAATAAACAAAGCTGCGTTTTGCTCAGTAAGTCCGGCAATTCCGGATGATTTTGCGTAACGGATCATAAAACTTACGATACCAACTTCGGCACCCAGATAACAAAAAACACCCAGCGCACCCAGAACGGTATGTCTGAATTTAAAGACCGATTTTAAGCTGCCACCCGTTTCATCACCCTGCTCGATCCTGGGAAGTTTGATAAAATAAAGCAGCAGTCCGATAACAACAAACAAACATCCAAGACTCAGGTAGGGTATTTTGACAAGCTGTGCTTCCGAGTCCAGATATTGATTGAGTTCTGCGGGATTAAACTGTGCAACTGTTGACGGAGAAACTTCTGTTGCATGAAGCAAAAACCGGCTTCCGACAAACGGCCCGATTGTTGCACCAACAGAACCTACCGCCGAAGCCAGACTTAGCCTGCTCGATGCCCGGTCCGGATCACCAAGTATTGAAATGTAAGGTGTTGCGGTAACTTCAAGAAATGTAAATCCGGCGGCCATGATAAAAAGTGCGCCCAGAAAAAGTGGATAATAGCGGTTTTCGGCAGCCGGGAAAAACAAAAATGCACCGGCAGCAGCGGTGAGCAAACCTGTAACCATGCCGGCTTTGTAGCCATATTTACTGATAAATTTCCCAACCGGAAGTGCCAGTAAGAAATAGCCTCCAAAAAAGGCAGACTGCACCAAAGAAGACTGAAAATCAGTCAACTCACAGGCTCTTTTGAGATGAGGAATTAATATATCATTGATATTGCGGCTCAGGTTCCAGATCAGCATCAAACTCATCACAACCAGTAAAGGTACCACCACCGCGTTTCGATCTTTCATTGGACGTGGTCGTTTAGTAAAAACACCGGTTTCATCGCTGCCCAATGCTCATCAGCTTTTGCCTCAGGCAGTTTCGTTTGGAAACCAGCCATCAGGGCAGCCCATTCAGGTTGTCTTGGCATTGTACCCATTTTTTCAAAAGCTGCTTTCAGATTCGTATTCTCGTCATAATCAACAATCATAAACAACCTTGTCCCAATCCGGTATATTTGCATATCGACAATTCCAGCATCCCTGATACCCACCGGGATTTCAGGCCAGATGGATTCAGGCTGATGAATTTGCTCGTAAGCCAGAATCAGATTTTCGTCGTCGATAAGGTCCAGAGCCATACAGGTTCTTTGTATTGCCATGATCTTTTATTTTTTATATCCCAGCTCGGCCCCACCACCGACCGGCATAATACAACCCGTTACAAACCGCGCCGCATCCGAAATCAGGAATAACGCAACATCCGCAATCACATCACCTTCCGGACAATAACCCAGTGCATGAATATTGTCCAGATAATTTTCTATCCCGGCTGGATCTGGCTGTTCAACCGCCCATTTTCTTAACATCGGCGTCCATACACCAGCCGGACAAACGGCATTCACCCTGATGCCAAAAGGTGCATAGTCCAGTGCCATTGCTTTTGTCAAACCGTTCATTCCGCCTTTGGTAGCTACATAAGCCGCATGATTTTCCTGGCCCATTTCACCGACCATACTGCTGGTATTAAGTATGCAGCCTTTTGTTTTTTTCAAAGTATCAATTCCAAATCTGGTTGTCCAGAAAACACTTTTAAGATTTACTGAAAACAAATTATCCCACTCTTCCTCAGAAGTTTCATCAATTGGTTTTGATGGACTTGCAATCCCTGCGTTGTTGTGAATTGCATTAATCCGGCCAAAAGCTTCAATCGTTTTTTCTATCGCCAACCTGACATCATTTGCTTTGCGGACATCACCTGCACAGATAAGCAAATCCGGATTCGAAAATTCTTTAACTAGTGCATTTAAAGCATTTTGATCAAAATCCATAACAGCCACTTTGGCACCGGCTTTCAGATATGCTTTTAAGCATTCCTTTCCGATACCGGCAGCACCTCCCGTTAAAAAAATTACTTTATCTGCTAATACACTCATATTTAAAACGATTATTTCAGGTTATTTCAAGTCTTTCAGATCACTGCTGCTGCCTGGTGTTTGCGGCACCTGATAGTAAGCCTCAACAATTTCTGCCGGATTGATAAAATACTGTTTTAAATGAGGAATATGCTCTAAAAATAAATGTTCATGATTCATTCCAATATGGTTAAAGATGACCAGATGCTGGTGAATCTGTCCCATATCACCCACGTGCGGCACAACCGGAATTCCCATACTTTTTGATAGCAGGCTGATAGTCAGAAATTCGGAAATACCTCCTACTCTTACGGCATCCACCTGACAAAAATCCATGGCCTTGGCCTGGAGAAAGTTTTTAAAAATTATCTTATTGGGAATATGTTCTCCTGTCGCGACTTTCAGCGGAGCAATACTCTTGGCAATGGTCTGATGACCAAAAACATCATCCGGATGCGTTGGTTCTTCAATCCAAAAAGGATTTATTTCCCCCAGCCGCCGGCATATGTCCAGGGCTTGTGGAACATTCCATTTCTGGTTGGCATCGACCATAATTGTTGCTTCATCCCCGGCAGTTTTTCTTATCAGCAAAGCCCGGCGGATATCACGAAGCGGATCGTCAGAACCTACTTTCAGTTTTAAGGCAGTAAAGCCGTTACCAATCGCCTTTTTTGTATTTTCTACTATTTTCTCGTCCGAAAAATTAAACCAGCCTACCGAAGTATCGTAACCTTTATAACCCGTTGTCAAAACGTTTTTCCTTGATTCGGAAGTAGACAGGTTGTCTGTCAGCAATGCTATGGCCTGTTCTCTTGTAAGTACCTCTTCCAGATAACTCAGATCCAGCGTATTGACAAGTTGCTCTGGTGTAAGATCCAGAAGCAATTTCCATAGTGGCACCTGTCGTGATTTAGCCCACAAATCATAACAGGCATTCACTATGGCGGCTAACGCCAGATGCACCACGCCCTTGTGCGGACCAAGCCATCGAAAGGAAGGCGAATCGACCATGCTGCGATAAACCGTTCCAAAATCAGACATGAGTTCTTCAATTTCCCGGCCGACCAATCCAATGGAAAGATATTCTATTGCTTTACAAACCAGATCATTCCCCGCACCCAGGGTAAATGCCAGGCCTATACCCGTCGCCTGGGCATCAGTATTCAGACAGCACACCGCATAGGCATATTGCGGTGTGGTATGCGTTGCGTCCGAACCTACACCTTCTGCAAGGTCAAATCTTTTATCCTTTATTGTGATAGATGTAATATGCATTCGAAGTATTATGTCAATATGCTACCAGTAAAAAAGGACCGTAAAAAGTAATTTATCCTCAGAAAGATTGTCGTATTTATTTATACAACAACCAACTTATAATGAGCGATATGGAATCATAATTACCTTTAAATATCCCAAAAGGCTTTTTTATTTCACTCGTCACTTACAGATATTATACAAATTTATTGCCGTTTAATCCATTAAGTTGATTTCAGATTGATATCTTGTAATACTATGTTTGCATAACTTTTAAATTTTCACAGCACACAGCTTCCTGACCACGACTAAAGTTCTTATCCAGACTTTTGTCGTACCTAATTTTTGTGTGCAGCAATTAAATAAAAAATTAAAATTTACTACTAGCCTGATGACTAGTTATAAAGTCAAATGAAGTGATCCAATGTAGAATATGTTAACCCATTATACCTTCGGCGCATAACCGTAACGCTTACGAAAGGCGTAACCAAAATGAGAAAGATTTTCAAATCCGACTTCAAGATAAACATCAGAAGGCTTCCGGTTTTTTTCCCGGATCTGGTAATGAGCAAGTTCCAGCCGCTTTTCCATAAGCCATTTTTGCGGGGTGGTTTGGAAGACTTTTTTAAAATCCCGCTTGAAGGTGGTAAGGCTGCGGCCGGTTAAATAACCGAATTTATCCATCGGCATATTGAACATATAATTCTGCTCCATAAAATCGACAAGACTTATTTTTCCTGGCTCGTCAAAATTAGCCAGCAAATTGTCGACATCAGGATCAATGGTTCTGAGGATGGTGATGGCCTCCTCTATTTTAATGGAAGCAATCGTATCAGGTAAAGTCTCATTCAATTCAAAATAGGGAATTAAGGAAGCAAGACAACTTTTCAGCAACGGATGCTGGCCAAAAGTCTGAAATTTGGGAGCCTGCATTTGCTTGACCTCAACTTTATTTTTGGTATAAAAATCAGTTAACCGGTTTTTGGAAAGATGCATGACGGCCGATTGATGAGGCAAACCATCTTTGGGATAATTGATGACAGTTACCAGCTGATTGCGGGGAAAAAGCAGAATATCTCCTGCTCCAAACCAATGCACTTTATCCCCATGCACAATTTTAGTTTCTCCTGAAATAAACCATACAAGCAGTGCTGTTCAAAGAGTACGTCGGCTTTGTAAAACCTGGTATCAAAGCTTGACAGCTTTAAGTCTGGATGAATATAGTATGCTTGATGTGCCACGATTTTTAAAGGCATATGTACAAAACAAAACTCGTGATAACCGGTCGGGAAAACAAATGGTGCAGATAGCAACATGTCATAAAAGGCGGAGCAAAATGCTCCACCTTAATTCAGCTTCAATTTATATCTCTGTAATAACAGACTTAATCGGCCATAAAAGTTACTCCGGTCAATTCCTCGCTCAGCGTCCACAATCTCTTCGCATTTTCCGCATCGAGCGAATAGGGTTTTACGCCACGCAATGTTAGAGGGTCATTGTAATTATGATCAATACTTCCCAGATCAAGTTCTGCAACCTCTGCATTCTCACAATATAAGCCACCCACATTATTTAGTTGAGGACTCGTTGCACACCAAACTGTCGTGGCTGCGCCTTGTGGAATCGTCTTTAATTTTTTTGCTACATCCGGAAAGATATTCCCCTCTGCGTCGTGCGTTCCCATTTTTTGAAATAAATCCATAGGCGCAACCCGCCCAAGATCTGTTCCGTTAACCGATCCCGGATGAAGCGAAAATGCACGCACGCCATCCGCCTTTCCCCGACGATCCAGTTCTACCGCGAACAAATTATTTGCTGTTTTGGATTGACCATAACCCGATAAGGTTTCGTATTCGCGGTGTTCAAAATTAGGATCTTCAAAATTAAAAGGAGCCATTTGATGACCAAAAGAAGACACAGCCACTACCCTGCTACCGTCCGCTTTTTTAAGCGCCGGCCAGAGGCGGGCTGTAAGCTGGAAATGACCCAAATGGTTTGTGGCTAACTGAGATTCGTAACCACGCGCATCACGTTGCAAAGGCACCCACATGATACCGGCATTATTGACCAAAATATCCAGTGTGCTATTGGTTTCCAGAAATTTTTCTGCAAAAGCGTCAATGGATGCTGGATCCATCAAATCCATTTTTTCGATAGTCACATTTTGAATACCTTCCAGATTTTTTGCGGCTTTGTTAACGTCACGCGCCGGTACTACGACCTTGGCTCCGGCTTCTGCAAAAGTCTTCACAGTTTCCAAACCGATTCCTGCATATCCGCCGGTTACGATAGCAATTTTCCCGGTCAGATCAATTCCCTTAATTACATCAGCAGTCGTAGAAGTGGCCGTAAAACCTGAGCCAACCGCCTTTTGCAAAGATCCGTTATAATTGTTTACGCTTGTTTGTTGTTCCATGATTGATGTGTTATTGTTTAGAACAAAAGTAGGCGGATCAGCTATGGAGGATTTTGTTTTAAGGGCCGATTTTATTTGTTTTAAAGACCATTTTTAATCAGATTATTTTATTAAAAATGAATGTTTAAAAACCTTTTAATGATTTTGTAACTTTTACAATTCGTATGACAAGAAAATTAATAATAAGCCAGCGCTTCCCGTAATTGATCTGCAATGCGCTTCTTTATATTTCTGGGACCAAGAATTTTTATCCTTGCTCCAAAACCCAGAAGTTCCCTTTCCAATTCAAAGTTGGGAATAACCTTAATGTTGAAAGTCACGCCATTAACATCTTCGCTTACAATTTTTTGGGATGCATGTAAAGGTTTGGTGATTACGTATGGCGCGGTGTTGTGATCCATCCAGAAAACAACATTTACATCACGCTGTCCCTGATTTTTAGTGACGCCGATGACATTTGAGTAATAAGTTGACAGATCGATCCTGGTATTCTCCCGATAAATTTCATCTTTATTTTCCTCCAAAAATTGAACCCTGTCGAGCGCCAAAGTTAGCAGCGGCGCATGTCGTTGATGCGATTCTCCAAGTACAAACCAGCGATTTCTATATTCCTTCAACAAATAGGCACTAAAACAAAAAGTGTTCGCTTGCCTTGCCTTAAAAGACTGATAAGTAATACAAAGCACCGTTTTGGAAACAATGGCTTTCCGGATGCCTTCAATAAATTCCAGACCTTTCAGATTATCATTTTTTTCAAAATCAACAACCGGAAAATTGTGCGTTTTTTGTGCATAAATTTTATCTTCCAGTTTACTGACCATTTCTGTAAGATCTGCAAAGTGGCTAAAACCCTTAAACTGTTTTAAAATACCGGAAACTTCGCCCAGCACTTTCATATCTTGATGGCTCAGCGGAATGTTGGTAATGCTGTAATTTTTATCGGCGTAGGTATAAAACTTTTTATCAACTACAATAATCGGCGCTTCATAACCCAGTTTGTCGCTACGCATCATTTCAATATCCGCTTGTATGGAGCGGCGGCTGATCCCTTTATCAATTCCCTCAAATTCATATAAAGCATCCGAACAGGCCAGGATCAGATCATCCAGACTCCATTGGCGAAAGCGGTTTTGAAGACAATTATCAATTGTCCGGTAACGGATCAGTGCATTACGATTTACAGGCATAAGATTTATTTTTTTGAAAAAATATCAAAAAAACTTTAACTACGCAAAAAGACTGCGCAGCAGCATGATTGCTTTGTATTGTCAAATAGAAAAACGGTCATGGAAAAAGAAAAAATTAGTAACGGAGAATTAGGAACACTGGGAATCAACGATCTTGATCTGCTTATCGCTTTCAGCCGTGTTGCCAATGGACTTTTGCAACACGAGGTAATGGACAAAGCAACGATCATGTTAAATCTTGAAGCGTTGATCGAAAATCCTGAGCCATATTCCTTAAACAAAAATGGCAGATTCAGAAACATTGCCGACAAGATTATTGCACTGCGGAAGGGAGGAAAATTTATTAAGCAAATGAGAACTGTTCAGCAATTAAAAGAAGAAATCATGACTTTTCCGGTTTTTGGTGCAGAACAAATTGAAGTAGGTGCGCTGGCTCAAATGAAAACAGCAATTCAGTTACCGATTTCTGTTGCAGGCGCGCTTATGCCGGATGCACATCAGGGTTATGGATTACCAATTGGAGGCGTTCTGGCAACGCAGGCCAACACCATCATTCCCTATGCCGTTGGTGTGGATATTGCTTGTCGTATGTGCCTGAGTATTTTTGATTTGCCGGCAGCTATGGTTGACACGGAAAATGAAAGACTGAAAACACTGCTGTTGGATCATACACATTTTGGAATGGGAAGCAAAACCAAAATCCATTATGATACCACGCTTTTTGACCGTCCGGAATGGGGTGCTTTTAAAACAATTAAGACATTGAAAGACAAAGCTTATGCGCAACTGGGAACATCCGGAACAGGCAATCACTTTGTTGAATGGGGAGAGTTGACTGTTGCTGAAAATGCATTGGAAGGAATTCCTGCCGGAATATATCTGGCTTTGTTGTCACACTCAGGTTCAAGAGGTTTTGGAGGTACTATTGCTAACACATATTCGGGGATTGCAATGCAGAAAACGAAACTTCCTAAAGAAGCCAAACATTTGGCCTGGCTGGATTTGAATACCGAAGAAGGCCAGGAATACTGGCTAGCAATGAATTTGGCCGGGGAGTATGCATCTGCAAATCACCATGAAATACATAATAAAATTGCCCGTGCAATGGCTATTCATCCGGTTATGCGGATTGAAAATCACCACAATTTTGCCTGGAAAGAAAAATTGTCAGACGGAACGGATGTGATGGTGCATAGAAAAGGCGCAACACCTGCCGGGAAAGGAGTTTTGGGAATTATTCCCGGATCAATGAGTACGCCGGGATTTATAGTCAAGGGAAAAGGCGAATCCACTTCCATCCAGTCGGCATCGCATGGGGCCGGAAGATTAATGAGCCGAAGTGCTGCTTTCAAAACCATTAAAAAAGAAGAAGTTGCTCAAAATCTGATCGATAAAAAAATAACATTGATTGGTTCCGGGCTTGATGAAGCACCAATGGTTTATAAAGATATCCACGCGGTGATGGCGGCGCAAACTGATCTGGTCGAGATACTGGCCAGTTTTCAGCCAAGAATTGTACGGATGGCTGATCCTAAGGAAAAGGCGGAGGATTGAAAATTTATCAAAGAAAATAGTCCTGGCTTTTACCAGGGCTATTTTTTTATTGATAAAATAAATAATACTGGTAACTTTTTAATGATCTCCCCTATCGCCCGGTCATTTTCTCCCCTGCTTCCGTATACCGCTCTCCCTGAATCTGGATTTGGGCAGCTGCCTTTTCGATTTGATCAAGATCTTCCGGAGTTAGCTTAACATTTGCGGCTCCCAGGTTTTCTTCCAGACGATGAAGTTTGGTGGTACCCGGAATTGGAACAATCCATGGCTTTTGTGCAAGCAACCAGGCAAGAGCAATTTGCGCCGGCGTTGCATTTTTTTGAGCAGCAATATTGTTCAGCAGATCGACCACCGCCTGGTTGGCTTTCCGGTTTTCCTCATTAAAACGTGGCACAGTATTGCGGAAATCCGTTTTGTCAAATTGCGTATTTTCATCAATTTTCCCAGTAAGAAATCCTTTACCCAACGGACTGAATGGGACAAAACCTATGCCGAGTTCTTCTAGCGTTGGAATAATTTCGATCTCTGGTTTTCTGTGCCATAAAGAATATTCACTTTGTAAAGCCGTCACTGGTTGTACTGCGTGAGCTTTACGGATGGTTTGAGCACCTGCCTCAGAAAGTCCAAAATGTTTTACCTTTCCTTCCTGAATCAAATCTCTCACAGCTCCTGCTACATCTTCGATCGGCACATTTGTATCAACACGATGCTGGTAAAACAAATCTATCACATCCGTTTTTAATCTTTTGAGCGAAGCTTCGGCAACGGCTTTGATATGCTCAGGTCTGCTATCTAGCCCCGACCATTTTCCATCTTCTGCTTCTTTCCAGCCAAATTTGGTTGCAATAGCCACTTTTCCACGAAATGGGGCAAGCGCTTCACCAACGAGTTCTTCATTTATAAAAGGACCGTAAACTTCCGCAGTATCAAAAAAACTAACTCCTCTTTCAACTGCTGCGCGAATCAGTTCGATCATTTCCTTTTTATCCTTAGGCGGGCCAAATCCGAAACTCATGCCCATACATCCCAGTCCAATCGCCGATACTTCAAGACTACTATTTCCTAATTTTCGCTTTTCCATATTTTTCAGTTTAATGTTGTTGAAGTTGCCGTTTAGTCTATTTATCCTTACAACTATATCATTTGCAAAGTTATGCCAGAACGAAGGCTTGCTGTTAACAAAGATCAAACAGGAAATTAAGGATTTCAAACATTTTTAGTTAAAGCATAAGGTTTATCATCAAGCTCATCATTGGTGATAATTATTCAAAAAATTAACAACAAACCTTTTGTATCGGGACCAAAAACAGAAACTTATTTAACAGGAATCTTGTAACTTTCAATATGGAAAAAACAGATATCCCGCGCCTGGAATTAGAGTCGTTTGCAAGGGTAAATTATAAAGTCCCTTTCCTAAAAGTGGAACACTATCCGCTTGATGCCAATTATTTCAGTATTGAGAACAGGGAAAAATATCCGGTGATAGACTACATTTCTCCCAACCGCAGACAATTCTTCAAAATATTTCATATGACGGCCGGGACTGGTATACTGACGGTCGGGCTGCATCAATATGTCCTCGCTGCGGGTGATATTGCATTTTTACATCCTGACGAAATCATGTCGTGGCAGACAACTTCCGACGAAACTGGTGGACACTTTTGCCTGATCCATCCCAAATACTTTGAACGCGACGCAGATCATATACTCCAGGCATTGCGGAATTATCCTTATTTCAAAGCTTCAAAAGCAGTCGTTCAATTATCTGCCGGACAATCTTCTTTGGTTAACCAGCATTTTGAATCGATTGTAAAAGAAGAAAAAAGCAATAATGAGGACAAAAAACAAGCGATTCTTCTACACCTGCAAATGATACTTCTGGAAGCACAGCGTGCCGGAAAAACGCTGACTGATGCGCCGGTGCCGGAAAGTTACGGTTACATTCACGGTTTTTTGAAGTTACTTGAATCTTCATTTCATGTTCAGGGCCCGGACGACACGGTAAAACTTAAAACAGCGGCTGAATTTGCGGAACAACTCCATGTCCATCCAAATTACCTGAATTCACTGGTAAAAGAGCACACGGGAAAAACGCTGAGAGAGCACATTCAGGAGCGACTGATATATGAAGCCAAAGTCCTGCTTATTCAAACAGACTGGGATATCAGCAATATCAGCTACGGACTGGGATTTTCGGGACACGCTGCGTTTACTTCTTTTTTCAAAAAGAAAGAAAACATTTCTCCCTCAATTTTCAGAAAAAGCGCATTCTCCCAAATCAATAGTTGAAAATCGCAAGTATCCCTATGATTTGAACAAGCACTTATCTGTCAGCCGGAAGTTCCTTTGTATTACAAATTTAAACATACAAAGGAGATGGAAAGTCAAAGTAAAACATGGTTCATTACGGGCGGTTCACAAGGAATTGGACTGTTATTGGCACAACAATTATTGACAGACGGTTATAATGTAGCGGTGACGGGTCGCAATTTGGAAACAGTTAAAAATGCTGTTGGAAGTTCATCGCCGCAGTTTTTACCACTACAAG
Organism: Dyadobacter subterraneus; assembly: GCF_015221875.1. Taxonomy (NCBI): domain Bacteria; kingdom Pseudomonadati; phylum Bacteroidota; class Cytophagia; order Cytophagales; family Spirosomataceae; genus Dyadobacter; species Dyadobacter subterraneus. The sequence goes on along the minus strand of NZ_JACYGY010000001.1, from coordinate 1,655,995 downwards.
TGGAACTTGCAAACGAGGAAAGTGTTGGCAGAGCGGTGGACTCGGCTATCGCGCATTTTAAATCCATTGACGTTTTGGTAAATAATGCCGGGTACGGTTTAATTGGCGGGATTGAAGAAACCTCTGCCCAGGAAACACAGGAAATTTTCGATGTAAATGTTTTTGGGTTGCTGCATGTCACGCGGGCCGTATTACCCCATATGAGAGCGGCAGGATCCGGACATATTTTTAATTTATCCTCCGTTTTTGGATTAATCGCCGGCGCTGGCTGGGGACTTTATTGCGGAAGCAAATTTGCGGTGGAAGGCTTATCAGAAGCTTTGGCTCAGGAAGTCAAACCGTTTAGTATAAACGTCACAATTATTGAACCTGGTTATGTGCGCACCAATTTCTTAAAAAGTGGTTCTGTTGTACTTTCACAAAATCCGATTGCAGATTATACAGCGATTCAGGAAGAAAAACGTAAACATACCGAAGACATTCCAGGGAACCAGATTGGTGACCCACAAAAAGTAGCAGAAGTTATTATCAGCACATCGCAGTTAAGCGAGCCGCCACTTCGACTTTTACTTGGATCTGACGCGCTGCAATTTGCGAATTACAAGATACAAATGTTACAGGATGGCATCGAAGCAAATAAGGATATTACGGTTTCGACTGATTTTTAAGTGAGGTTGATTAGATAATTTTTTTCTGTTGTCCCCTGTTGTGCGTAGTGTTCTCCGAACACTGCGTACTTTAAATAAATGACCGTTTGTAACGGTCTGCACCAAGTAATTCCTTGAACTTTCATTACCGTTACAAACGGTAAAATATTAAAATTCGTAGTTTAAACTACGAATAACGACGTTCTCCGAAAATACTACGCACCTTAAATAAATGACCGTTTGTAACGGTCTGCAACAAGTAATTCCTTGAACTTTCATTACCGTTACAAACGGTAAAGTATTAAAGGGGCTGACCAAAAAGCCAAAGCCCTTTATCTACTTTGTAGATAGAGGGCTTTTTTGTATTTTTAATTACCACATTAGAAATACATGAGCAAGATAAAAAAATCTATCGTCTTTAAAGAATACTGCCCGCAGCAGCTATTATTTTTACCACCTTCTCTTGAAGAACTGATACCTCCTACGCATTTGGTACGGGTTGTTAATGAAGTAGTTGAACGGATGGATATCACAGAGCTGATGAACCTTTATGAAGGTGGGGGAACCAGCGCATACCATCCGCGGATGCTGCTGAAAGTCTTACTTTATGCGTATTGCATCAAGATATATACTGGCAGAAAGATAGCCCGTGCCCTGGGTCAGGACATCCATTTCTTCTGGCTGAGCAGTATGAGCCGGCCCGATTTTCGGACCATCAATACTTTCCGGAGCAGCAAAGCCAAAGAAGTGATTGAAGTGCTGTTCAGCTCCATGCTGGTGTTTTTGATGGAACACAAGTATATCAAAATGGAGCACTATTTCTGTGATGGCAGCCCATTTATGGCCGATGCCAATAAGCACAAGATGGTCTGGAAGAAGAATGCCCTCCGGTATAAGGCATCAGCAGAACAGAAATGCCAGCAGCTGCTCAAAGAGATTGATGCGCTGAATGCATCCGAAGATTTTACCTACGGAAATAAAGATCTTGAAGAATATGGATCACAGCCTGTTAGCCGGCAGGTCCTGGCCAATCAGATTGACCAGCTCAATGAAAAGATTAAGAATACCAGCGTCAAAAAAACAAAACGCAAAGCCCAAAGCCTGGGCAAACAACTGGTAGAAACAGCAGATCGGATTGAGAAATACGAGCAGCAGATTCTTATCGCGGGCAGCCGCAGTGGCTATAATGTAACAGATCAGGACGCCAGTGCGATGATGATGAAAAATAAGGTTGAGGTACTGCCCGCATATAATGTGCTGGCGGGATGTGAAGATCAGTTTATTACCGGCGTAAGCCTGCACCAGAACACCAATGACGGCACCTGCTTCAAAGACCACTTGGATCAGCTGTCAGTTCAGCAGTCTGTGACCCCTGAAAACATCATTGCTGACAGCATCTTTGGTACCGAAGAGAATTATGAGCTACTGGAAAACAAGGGGATAAACAATTATTTGAAATTCCCCCAGTTCCATAATGAGCAAAAGAAATCCTATAAGAATAACCCTTTTTTAAAAGAGAATTTCTATTACGATCCCGCTGCAGATAGCTATACCTGCCCCAATAAGCAGCAGCTTACTTTTCGAAGCAGCTATAAGCATACACATAAAAAAACAGGTTATCAGTCACATATAAAGGAATACGAATGTACAGACTGCACGGGTTGCCCATTCTACGAACGCTGTTGTAAATCTACCCAAGGGCATAACCGTACACTCAAAGTTAATGAGCAGCTTGACCAATACAAGCAACAGGCACGGGACAACCTTAACTCACAGAAAGGTTTTGAGCTCCGCAGACGAAGAAGTATTGAAATAGAAAGCTGCTTTGGCGACATAAAAGCCAACATGGGTTTTCGCCGCTTCCATCTTAGAGGTCTTAAAAAGGTAACTACTGAGTTTACCTTGGTTGCTATGGCCCACAACCTGAGAAAACTGCATCTTAAAAGACAAAAATCAGCAGCCTAAGTAGAAAAAATGGCCAGATAGCTGCTCTTAAGAGTACTTTCCGGCCATTTTTTATAAATCAATTAAATAACGAAGCTAAAAATCAAAATGAAGATCTTTTATTTATAAATCAAAGAACTCTTTTTGGTCAGCCCCAACGACGTTCTCCGAACACTACGCACCTTAAATAAATGACCGTTTGTAACGGTCTGCAACAAGTAACTTCTTGAACTTTTAATACCGTTACAAACGGTAAAGTATTAAAATTCGTAGTTTAAACCACGAATAACGACGTTCTCCAGACACTACGCACCTTAAATAAATGACCGTTTGTAACGGTCTGCACCAAGTAATTCCCTGCACTTTTAGTACCGTTACAAACGGTAAAGTATTAAAATTCGTAGTTTAAACTACGAATAACGACGTTCTCCGAATACTACGCACCTTAAATAAATGACCGTTTGTAACGGTCTGCAACAAGTAATTCCTTGAACTTTCATTACCGTTACAAACGGTAAAGTATTAAAATTCGTAGTTTAAACAACGAATAACGACGATCTCCGGACACTACGCACCTTAAATAAATGACCGTTTGTAACGGTCTGCACCAAGTAACTTCTTGAACTTTTAATACCGTTACAAACGGTAAAGTATTAAAATTCGTAGTTTAAACAACGAATAACGACGTTCTCCGGACACTACGCACCTTAAATAAATGCCCGTTTGTAACGGTCTGCACCAAGTAATTCCTTGAACTTTAATACCGTTACAAACGGTAAAGTATTAAAATTCGTAGTTTAAACCACGAATAACAAAAAATTTTCATCAATAATAGATTACTTATATCGTTCAACAATAATATAACTAACCTTTCCTCCCTGAAAATTAATTTTAACCAGTTCGTGTACATCTGACCCAACGGAATACGCGAAATACCATTGAGGCGATTTTGCCATTAATGGATCATAGGCCAAAGACACATCTTTGGTAGCCAGCATAATACGCTCGAATTTGGAAGCATATTGACTTTTACCCTTAATCCCGACAAATTTTCCATACAGCTTGTCCGACAAATCTCCGACACGGACAGCTGATTCTGCGCTGAGTTTTTCCGGCCACTGCGAAAGTTCTTTTCCGCTGTTAAGATAAATGCTTTTTACTTTGCCGGATTCAAGAGTGATCTGTATACCTGAATCGGTTCCCTTGCTTTCATCAAGTAAAATATATTGGTACAAAGCAAGGCGGTTTTGTAAATCAGAAATTTCTGTTGAAAAATTGCTGACGATATTCAGATAGGAAACACCGTTAGATTTTTGAAGTGATTGTACGGCGGAATAAACATTTTCCGCTTTTTCATCGATCGCCAGTCCAAGGTAGTTTCCGGAAGAAATACTGTCGCGGGAAATTACTACGATCTGCGGCGGGTCTACTATCGGTTTGGTATTGTCCGGTGAAAGATCCATCTGACATCCGGCAGTGATTAAGACAAGGGCAAAAAGGGATCCGGTTATAACTTTTTTCATGAGACTAATATGGTTTAGTTAATACCATAGACTCACAGATCATTTATTTGGTTGTAACCGAAAGACAATTTTTTAACGATTTAATCTAAAATCCTACACTAAAACTATTTTATTGAAAAAGAGATTTCATACCTGATCCAGAGCCACAACCTGAGCCTTGTAATCCGGCGGAAGTATGGCGTTACGAATTAATTTTTCAAAACCCAATAATCTTGTCAATTTATAACCGCCGATAACCGGGACCAGCCAGGGTATTTTACCAAGTGATAATAACGCATTAACACGATCCGGAACAACCAAAACCTGAACTTGCATCAGCATATAATAACGAAAAATGCCAAGATGTTTTTTGTATTGTTTATATAAATCAATCGTAAAATCGCCTTTTAAGAGATCATCCCTGAGATGTTCTTCCCGCATAATTTTCCATTCCTCAAAACTTTGAGGCAGTCCGGAAATTTTCATTCCTGATCCCACTTGAAGGAACGTCTGAAAAACTTCTTCTTTTTCCGATTCGTTTAACTTTCGCTCCAAAATTTCAAAAGACCGGATTGAATAATCAATAAGCATAAATAAAACATCCCGGTATGCCCAATCCGGTATTTGAGTGCCGCGTTGCTTCTCAACACCCTGATGAATTGCAGCGATTTTATTAATTGCCAAAATGGCATCATCATATTCAGCAAAAACGATTTGACGTGCATAGGCTACTGTAGAAAAAAGACGGCCAAGTGGATCGGCAGGAAGGCGCCCGGTAAAATAAAGCCAGTCCACTGCCTTGTTTAAAGCAAATTCAGCGGAAGCACCTGCAAAAATAAAAAGTATATAATCCGCCTTGCCCCAAATTTCTCTCACTATCGATGACTTCTCAACAAAATACTTCATATACCCACCAGAGTAAACAGTTCAAAAGTTTATATCTTTTCCCAAAGCATTTTATCAAGGGAAAAATCAAAATTATGAAAAGTACTTTGAATTACAAAGTTAAATTAGAAATCTCTTGAACATGAAAGAAAAATCCCCGGTTTTCACTTCAAGGTGAAACCGGGGATTTTTCAAATAATTATTTTCCTGAAGTTATTTCTTCGAATACCAGTTACGCAAACGCACATCGATTGATTTGTTGCCATCATTGACCAGCTTTTTAAAAGCTTCCGTATCGCTGAATCCGTTCGCACCGCGGTAGTGATATGGATAAACTATTTTTGGTTTGAAATCCAGAACCGCAGAAGCAGCTTCCGGAACATCCATCGTGTAAGGAAGATTCATGCAAACAAAAGCCACATCGATATTTTTCAAACTTCTCATTTCAGGAATTCCCGCTGTATCACCACTGATATAAATGGTTTTTCCACCCATTTTCAATACATATCCGTTACCTCTTCCCTTGGTATGTTTTGCATCCGCTGCTTCTGGAAGATTGTACATCGGGATTGCCGTAATAGAAATATCCAGTTTACTGATTGTTTGACCATTGCCAATAACAACCGCTTTTGATTTAATTTTATCCGACATCTTGTCGGCAACTGCTTGTGGTACAACCAAAATCGTATGACTTAAATCAAGCGCTTCCAGTGTTGCCGGATCGAAATGATCTCCGTGAATGTCTGTAATCAAAATAAGATCCGGTGCGGCAATGCCTTCGAAAGTCTTTGCACCCTCATAAGGATCAGCATAAATCGTTTTTCCATTCCATGTCAGCGCCAGCGTTGCATGATTAAGCGGCTGGATTTTCAAGGGGCCTTTTGAAGTTTTGATTTCATCTGCTGCGGGAAGTTGCGCCCATGCAGCTGCGCATATCATAAGCAAAAATAACGTAAGTCTGATTTTCATAATTTATCTGGTTTGTTTAATCAAAGATATAGCACATGTTGGTTTCTGCATTGCATTCACCTATTTTATTTAAAAGCTGTATGCCTGATTTAATAAAATTTTAATAGATAAGTGATTTGGTCTGGTTTTTTACCATTCGTTCATCAAGCATTTGCAATTTTCATCCTTAACCTGAACAAGCATGATGATATCAACAAAAAAACGATTTTGTTTTCTGATTTTTATTTTTGCTCTGACCGGTTTTTCAGCTGATGCCCAGCATAAATCTAAATCAGAAGGTCGGAAAAAAGTAGTGTTTATTGCCAGCCTCGATAGTCACCCAAAAGGACAACATGAATATAACGGCGGTATCAGTTTTCTTTCACAAAAATTAAAAGAAGCGATGCCCGAAATCGATACAGCCGTTTTTCATAATGGATGGCCCAAAGATCCGGAAGCTTTAAAAGGAGCAAGTACGATTGTACTTTATTGCGAAGGGGCTCAGGAAAATATTATCATCCCGCGTCTTTCTGAATTTGAAAACCTGATGAATAACGGAACAGGGCTTGTCATGTTACATTTTGCACTGGATATTCCAAAAGGTGAGGATGCGGATAGAGCGCGTAATCTGGTTGGCGGAAATTTTGAAATTGACTGGTCCGTAAATCCATTCTGGACGCCGGATATTAAAAAGCTTCCTCATCATCCTGTCACAAATGGTGTAAAACCTTTTGCAGTTCAGGACGAATGGTATTATCATTTGCGTTTTGTTAAGGATATGAAAAATATCACACCCATCCTGAAAGTACTCCCACCCGACTCCACGTTAAGTCGCCCGGAAGGAACACATAGCAATAATCCATTTGTAAGGAAGGCAGTTTTGAAAAATAAAGAACCGCAAATCATTGCCTGGACTTATGACCGGCCAGCCGGAGGAAGGGCTTTTGGCTTCACAGGAGGCCACACGCATGCCAACTGGAAAAATGATAATTTCCGAATGCTGGTGCTGAATGCAATTGTATGGACCGCCCGGATCGATGTTCCCAAAAATGGTATGCAAACAAAAACACCTGAACAGGCAGAGCTGGATAAACTAACCAAACCTGCTCAGTAACAATTATTTGACCAATTGAAAGTATGGTAAACAAAAAATAGATAACTTGTTTTCATCTTACTTTAACTGTTCGCGGTCATGGAAGTTGAAAAAATCCTGGAATTAATCAGCCAGGGCAGAACGGACCTGATTATTGAATTGATCAAAAAACCGGATTGGCAGGATATACTTCATCGTGGGCAAATTAAACCCTTGCAATGGCTTGTTTATTATAATGACACCACCGGCCTGAGAGCAGTGTTGTCGGCCGGAGGAAATCTTGATAGTATAAATCTGAACCAGGAATTAGGTCATGCTGCCTTTTTCGGGCATTGGAAGGTGTGTGATTTTTTGATTAATAATGGTGCAGATGTCAATGCAAAAGTTGAAGAAACCAATGAAACTCCTTTGCACGCCGCCTTATCCAAAGCTGGCAGACCTTATTACTTTTATGTTGTAAAACTTCTTATTGAAAAAGGTGCGGACGTAAATGCCAAAACAATTCCTGGCATGGAAACAGGAGCATTTATGCGTGATGTAAGAACGAAAGGAGAAACACCGCTGCATCGGGCCGCGGCTTATGCGGATGAACAAACTATACAATATTTACTGGCTAACGGAGCAGATAAAGAAGCAAAAGATGCAAATGGAGACTCACCTTTGACCTGGGCAAGTGAACATCTGCGTCCGGGTGCTATCCTGCTGCTGTTAACGTATGGAAAACACCGGATAAGCGAATCCTACAAAACCAAAAGCACCAGCGATCATGGACAAGGCTGGGGAAATGGTATGGATTGGAACTTACTGGGCGATTATTTACCGGAATAATTATAGAAAGAGACTGTCATGTAACCACAACAGTCTCTTCCTGACTCATATTTAAATCTTATTTTCCTTCACCTAGCACCGGATTATTTTTGTCAAACCATAAGCGTTGCGTACTTAAAATCTGAACACTTCTGTCGCCGGGTGTAAAACCTTGCTCCTGCTGCGCTTTCAGCCAGTTTTCGTTATTGGTTCCAAGGGGCGGTTCATCCAGCCAGTAACGGCGTGGGACAGGTTCATTAAATTTATCCCTGGCGTAATAAGTTGAATTGTTTTTAGGATATCCTGTCCGGCGGATAAATGTAAATGCCTCAGTTGGAAGCCGCATAAAATTCAGATACTGCTGAATATAAATCCGTTCCAGATTATTTGTACCATCAAGTTTGACAGATGCCTGTGCCAGATAAGTAGAAATCTGGTCTTCAATTGTGCTTTGGTTAAAGCCCGTTGCCGCCTGCGCAGCGACCGCAATCGCGTTCATTGTACGAAGGGAAGATGCGACACCTTTATTATACCAGTCGGCAGAAGTTCCAATCGATAAACCTGCGCCATAACCTTTCTCTATCATTTCAGCGATATAAAAACAGGTTTCTGCACTTGTCACCAGATAATCATAAAATGTTCCGGTAGCGCCATTTCTGCGCGGAGCAAAAAACGCCTTATTAATTGTCGACATCACAACCAGTTTGGCACTGCCTACCGCAAGTGTATTTTTATAATATTTGGCTGTTTCAGGATCAGTCGTCCAGTCAGCCGGCCCACCCTGAAATCTTATCTGCGGATCGGCCTGATTGATAAAGGAAGGAATAGTCACGCCATACTTTTTAACCGAATCCAGATTGCTAGCACTGAGGTCATTTGGTGAAAAATACATCTGTAAACGCGGATCCTTGCTGGATTTCAAAAATGTAATTATTGATTTTGTAGCAAAACGCGCACTTCTGTAATCCACATCGCCGCCGATCGGATCATTATTCGGATCGATGTAAGCAAACTGATCAGCGTCGGCTACAATGGCGCCAATGCTATTTTGCATGACTTCTTTAAAAATCTGCTGCGTTTTTGTCTTATCCTGCCCTTCGTAGCGAACGGCTATTCTCAGCTTCATGGAATTGGCGAGTTTTACCCACTTCACCCAGTCGCTGTGGTAATAAATATCCGCGTTTCCATAACTTGTCTGGCCTGTGGACTCCGCGCTCAGGTCGGTTATGGCGCCATTCAGTTCGGTCAGCCAGGTATCATAAAGTTTCTGCTGGGTGTCATATTCGGGTTTAAATTCTCCCTCATTTCTTCCCAAAACAGCCTGAGTATAGGGAATTGAGCCATTCATGTCGGTTACCCGTAAGCCATAATAAACACCAGCTATATAAGTTGCAGCACGCATATTTCTGTACTTGTCCTTATCCGTTTTCAAATCGATCTGACGCCTTATTTCTACCAGATTGGGAAGCACACTGTTATAAAAAGTACCATATCTGGAATTGATATTGGTCGAAAGTTCATAGGGATCTGTTGTCAGGTGCTGCGAAAAACGAAGCAATTGTTCGAGATTTTCCCATATCCACTCTGTTCCGTTGGATTGTAAATTGTTCAGCGAATAGGTAAAAAGAAATTTGGGATCAGGAACTGTTACAATACTTGGATCCGTATTGATTTCATTAAAATTATTTTCACACGAGCCCGACACCAGAAGCGTGCTGGCGATCAAAACTGTGGTAATCCACTTTTTTGTTATATTTTTCATTTTGTAAGTCTTTTAATAGTTAACCAATCAACATCACAGATCAGAATCCGGCTCTTAAAGTAACACCTAGCGAGCGCGTCATTGGCGGTATAAAACCTACCTCTTTCTGCACGGCGGTACTGTTTGAAACATTGGAAGCCGGATTGAAATGATTGGGCAACGTATTGTACAAATAAAGAAGATCACGACCCATCAAACTGACTGACAAAGTATTAAGTTTAATTTTATCACAAAATGCCTGCGGAATCTGATAGCTGAACGACAACTGGCGAAGCGAAATCCACGAGTTTTTCACGATCCAGTAATCACCTACCGCCGTCGAAGAAGAACCATAACGGTACATAAATTGCGGAAGATGTGTTGGTTCCACATAACCTTTTTCATAAGCCTGCTGATAACTCATTCCGCCAACGTCAACTTGTGTTCCGTCTGCCTGTGTGATCATTTGGCCCGCGTCAAATACACCGTCAGGAATAATTCCGTCGTCATAAACTTTATTATCAAACTTGCTTGTCCAGGTAATTCCGCCATGTTCCGCATCTCTTCCTTTTAGTGAAGATGGAAAAATCCCCGTGTGCGTTCCATAACGCAGAGAGGTCAATATCATGTCTCCGCCGATTTTCGCATCAAAAAGAACGTTCATGGAAATTCTTTTATAAGTAAAAGTATTGTCCCATCCCGAACGGAATTTAGCATTGATATCACCAACATCTTTCCATTCATTGCTGCGGGCAGGAAATGCTGCTCTCGCATCAGCGCGCCAGGAAAGTATTTCTTTTCCATTGTTGGCGCTGCCTTCCTGTGTATATCTTTTGGCAGCAATTTTGGTTCTGATCACACCATAAGCCCCACCCACTTTCGCATATGGAATTAAATCATTGCTTCCGTTTCCTTCACTTTCAAGCGCATAATATTCACGATCTCCGTAAAGTTTAACGATAAGATTCCGGTTGCGGGAAAATGTAAGCGTAGAAACCCATTTAAAAGCACCAATCTGTAATGGTGTGGCGTCCAGAGAAACTTCGATACCGGTATTTTGGATATTACCCGCATTGATCAGGATACTGTTGACCCCGGTTTCAATTGGCGATGAAATTGAAATAGGCTGGTTTCTGGTATTATCACGATAGACCGAAACATCAAAGCCTAGTCTATTTTTCAAAAATCTCATTTCCAAACCGATTTCTTTGGCAATTTTACGAAGCGGTTTGATATTAGGCTGCAAGGTCGAGGAAGAGCTATACGTGGACATGGGCTGATTGCCATTTCCACCGGCATCCGTAAAGCCTGTAAAAGCAAAACCTGCATTTAAAGTAAACGGATCAATGTCACCGCCCAGTGCAGCCAGGTTGGTACGCAGTTTTCCGTACGTGATCCACTCAGGAAGGGAATTGTGGAGCGTCTGTGAGAAAACCCAGGACAAACTTGCAGAAGGATAATTGTAAAAATTATTTCCGGTCCCATCCTTATAGGTCAGTGCGGACGACCAGTCTCCCCGCCAGGTAGTTTGCAAAAATAACTGGTCCTTATAACCAAAATCAGCACTCGCATATAGAGAATTATACGAACGACGGTTTTTAATACCACCCGACGAAACGAGCGCATTCACAGAATTCGCCAGAAAGTAATTTCCCGGATAACTCAATCCCCCATCAGTCGAGGACTGATTGTAAGAAAGACTCATACGCTGGGATTCACCACCGATGTAACCATTAAAATCAAGATCATTTGTGATCTGTTTGTTAAAAATGGCCATCCATTTGAGAAACCTCGTTTCTTTTGTAGAATGCCCCAGCAAATATCTTCCGCCTGTAAAATTGGCACCCTGCCCTAGTTCCTTTATTTCATTTTCTGTGTAAACATTGTTAAGGTTTCCTTCAACCTGTACCTTCATCCAGTCTGTGATGGTACCTGTCAGTGCAATTCTTCCGCGGACCATCTGCTCTTTCTGCGTGTAGGTATTTTCAAATATGTTAAACCAGATATTAGGCTCGGGTACTTTATTGGGCTCATTCGGATCACTGGCCTGTGGAATTCCACCATTGTATCCGGTGTAATTTTGCCGCTGCATCCATTTTTTAGTATCATAATTTCTACCAAAAACCCAAATGTAACGGTTCAGCGATAAACTGGGCGGGTTGGTACCTTTGGTCGCAGTATAATCCGCTGTCACGTCTGCTGAGACATATTTATTCAGTTTCTGGGTAACCCGCAGGTCAAAAGCATTTTTGGAAAGCTCATTTCTAAAATTAATTCCGGAGCTCTGATTACGGTTATAAGAAAGCCGGAAAGTGGATTTGTCGTTTCCTCCGTCCACAGCCACGTTGGTAAGATTTCCCTTTCCGGTTTGAAATGCATCCAGGTAATTATGCGGATATGCCTGATAGGTGGTCATTGTTCCATCATAATCAAGAACCTGCTGACCGGCAAATTTCGGTCCCCAGTTTTCAAGTTCGCGGCCTATTTGTCTGTCAATGTATGGTTGTCCCTGGCTGTTTACCGGAAAAACTTTGGTCGTCCAGCCTTCATCAGCTTTGTAGTTGGGATCACGTGTATCGGTAAAAAATGCTCCGACAGTACCCGCTCCGTATTCGTTTTGAAAATCCGGTCCGCGGTAAGGCTGCTGCATGGAAAAAGTTTGTGAAACATTTACCCCGATACCTTTGCGCTGCTGACCTTTTTTTGTTGTAACCAAAATAACACCGTTGATCGCCCGTGTTCCATAAAGTGCAGCGGCCGCAGAACCTTTTAGAACGGATACGCTCTCAAAATCTTCCATATTCAGGTTTTTGATATTATTTCCAAAATCACGGGGACCGTTGGAAAGATCGGTAACATCGTTGTCAAGGATAATCCCGTCGACCACAAAAATAGGCTGGTTATTTACCCCGAGTGTGGAGTTACCACGGATCAGGATTTTTGTATTACCAGTCAAACCACCAGCACCCTGATCAATCTGGACACCGGGAATCCGTCCCTGTAAAGCGGTTATCGGGCTGACTTCATTGGTGGCGGCCAGTTTGGCTCCGGCAATATCGGTTACAGAATACCCCAGTTTACGTTTTTCTTTACTGACACCTAGCGCGGTTATCACAACTTCATTAAGCTGACCGGAATCTTCTGCCAGTTTTACATCAATGACAGACTGACCGCCAGCCTGAATTTCCTGTTTCAAATAACCGATGTAGGAAAATACCAGCGTGGCACCGCTGCCAGCCGTAACATTGTATTTCCCATTAATATCGGTCACGGTTCCATTGGTGGTACCTTTTACCAAAACACTTACACCGGGAATCGGTGCGCTTGTGGTGGCATCTGTAACAGTTCCGGAAAGCTGGGCGTTTTGGGCATGCAAGATACCCGGAAGCAAAATGTAGAAAAGTGAAAAATGGATGCAAAGCATCAGCATGGATACATGAACAGACCGGCGTTTTTTGAAAAGCCAAAAATCATGGACATGCGTTTTCAGCAAGAAAAATTTTCTCATGCGCTAGATAAGTTAAGGTTAGGAATTAAGCCCAATCACCTGATTGTTAGCTCAATATAATTTATTAAAATTATTTACTAACCTTAATTCACTAATTAATTTTTTTCGGTAACATACTGAAAAAACTAAGAGTAAAAATTTGTAGAATATATACTTTATGGGGGAATCCGCATAATTAGCTAAATGGGTAGGCTCCATTCCAAAATTATTTAACTACTTTGTAATAAGCATTTTTCAACTAAACCCTTTTAGCTATACGTTAAAATTTCATATTTAAAAAGAACACAATTTAAATGCGGTATATAGCAGGATTCCGAAATATCTATCAATTTTTGTCGATCGTCAGAAAATCTGGCAGAATATTGGAAACTGCGGGAAGTGTCAGCAAAAACCTTGCGCCATGATCCGAACTTACCTGCAACGTTCCGCCGGCTTGTTTGGCAAGTGAAATCACCAGCCTTTTTCCAAAAGTCTGTCCGCTTTTTTTCCATGATTCAGCATCCACGCCGGGTCCGTTATCTTTCACTTCAAGGAATAAATAATCCGTTTGCCATAAACGAATCGATAATTCCGGCTGCGCAACTTCTTTAAAAGCATGTTTGAAAACGTTGGTAACCAGCTCATTAATAATTAAACCAAGCGGAACGGCCAGCTCCACATCCAGTGAAATGTCTTCAATATCCAGATTCAAATCCAGTTTTTCCTGGTAATGAAAAGATTGCATCAGGCCTTTAACCAAATCTCCAATATATTCCTGCATTCCCACACGTGTTACATTATCGGTTTGATAAAGCTGCTGGTGAATGAGTGACATGGCTTCCACGCGTTGCTGACCATCCAAAACTGCCTGCACCGCTTTCTTATCATCCAGGCGATTGGCCTGCAAATAAAGCAGACTTGAAATAATAGCCAGGTTATTCTTAACCCGGTGATGAAGTTCCTGCATAAGCTGTTTGAGCTGGTCCGACTGAATACTGATCTGCTTATTTGCTTTCCCCAGCGTAAGATTGGTTTGATTTAGTTTTCTGTTAACACTTTGGATTTTGCGGTATTGAAAAAGCTCCACAGCCAGCAAAATTAATAGCAAGGAAACGCCGGAAGCGAGCCACCAGAGCTGCTTTTTCTTATTGGTATTATCTTCATCAAGCTGCTGAATCTGCTGCTGTTTTTCCCTTGTTTGAAACTGGGTTTCGGTTTCAATAAGCTGCCGGCTTTTTTCTTCATTGAAAAGACTGTCGCGGTATGCATACCACTTTTTTTGGGAAAGCAATGCCTGCTTGTAATCCCCTTTTTTTTCATTGATCATGGTAACTGTTTCATAAATGCTAACCATGACATTATATCCCGCCTGTGTGCTTTTCGCCCAGTTAAGTGCCTTGTTTATATTGGTTTCGGCCTCGTCAATCCTGTTCAGGGCCAGAAGCGTATTGGGAAGATTCACATAAACAATTCCTTCCACCAAACTTTCTTTTTGCGCTCTGGCTTCTTTCAAACATTCCAGATAGGTATCTGCCGATTTTTGATATTGCCCGGCATTTTTGAGGATTATACACCGGTTTAGCAATGTTTCAAGGTAGGTCAGTTTATTTTCCTTTGAAATACGAATTGCGTCGGCATTATATTGAAGCGCCTTGTCATAATTTTTTCGGATATCTTCAATGGTCGCCAGATCTGTATAAATGCCCGCTTTTAAAGGTTGCAGGTTATTTTTGTCAATGACTTCCAAAGCTCTTTTGCAATAATATTCAGCCGTTTTTAACTCATTTAAATCAAGGTAAATTCCATCGATCATTTGCAGTACACGGACTTGCCTGCGGAAATTTCCGGCTGCTATAAATTCTTCATATGCCTTTTGATATTGCGTTATCGCTGCGTTGGGCCTGTTCTGACTTCTCTCCATATAAGCCGAAGCCATATATGCCCGGCCGGTGAAAGATCTGTCCGGAATTTTCCTTGCAATCTGCATCAGATACGTTGTTGCTGAAAGCGCATCGGAATATTTTCGCTGATCTACCAGTGAATCGCTGTAATTGCGTATCTCTTCAAAACGTGTAGAATCAGGCAATCCTTTGAACCGGTTTTCCAGCGAAGTCATATTGTTTTCATCATTTGACTGACAAAACGACCTGGATATACTGAAAACAAATAAGCTTAATAATAGTAAACAAAATTTCATAACGTGTATAAAAACAAATTTGAATCAGACCTGTCCAATTTCAGTCTTAAATTTTTGATTGTAATAGTACCGCATTTCATTATAAAATGCGGTAAAATGTAGGTCAAATACTTCCGGATTGTAGTGAGATATATTCTTTTTGTAAGTAAAGCAGTTCACCCAATCTTAACGGACACGAAACTGCTTCATAAAATCATCTTTGTATTGCGCTCCCAACGGAACCGTGAAGGAATCAATAAAAATTTCACGGTCATTAAAGCCGGTTATCTTCCTGACATTGACAACAAAGGACCTGTGCACGCGAACCAGGGCATCAAATCCCAAACGTTGCTGGGTATTTCCAAGCGTCAGGCGCAAGGCGTATTTTTGTCCTTTAACCAAAATATTGGTATGGGTATTATCAGCTTCAAGCAGCAAAATATCATCAAGACTGATACGAACAAACTGGTAATTATGTTTGATAAAAACCTGATCATTGATCAGTAAAATAGATTCCTTGCCAGCTGTTTCCTTATCAGCCGGTTCCGGTTTTTTATGCTCTGCGTTTTTTACCGCAAGTTTGCCCTGCGCAAAATTATGAAGCGCAAGATCTACGGCTATGTTCAGATTTTCCGGTCTCACCGGTTTGGTCAGGTAAGCAGCCGGGAATGTTTCTTTTGCCCTTTCAATAGTTTGTTTATCAGAAAAAGCAGTCAAGTAAATAACAGGAACCGGTTTAAATGCAATGATTTGCTGCGCCGTTTCAATTCCATCCCAGTCTCCTTTCAAATTAATATCACAAAGCAGCAGATCAACCCGGTTATCTTTATAAACTGATAAGGCTTCTCGCCCATTATCCGCCACATCCACGACGGCATATCCCTGAGCTTCAAGAAGATCACTAACATACATAGCAAGTACCGCCTCGTCCTCCACAATCAAAATTTGTATCCGGTTTTCCAAGTTGAGTTTCATTTTACAGAAAATTACGGATTCAGGGCATTCTTTCAAATTTTTACACCTGGCTTTTTAGCTAACGGACTTACATAGCAGAGAAGGTTTTGTATAGTACTGATTTTTTTACTTACAAAAAAAAGGTTTCTACTGCCTCCGAACCTCGATTCACATACATTTCAAAGCGGCCAGAAATATGCGGTCATATATTTGATCCGTGTTATTTATTATGCTCAACGTAACCCAGGATTTCATTCTACATGGAAAGTAACAAGGAAGCCCGATCATTCCTGCCATTTCCAAAATATGAAACCCTCCTTTGTTTTCCAGCGCCCCTGCATAAAAAATTGTCAGGGGCCTGGCAGACATTCTTAGACCTTCCTTAAAAACTACTACTATGAAAAATCCCGTTATACAAATCGTAATTCTTGGCGGTGGACATGTTGCTGTCAATGCCTACAAATCTTTTGCAAGGCGCATGAGCAGCGAACTGTCGAACGGAACGGTCAATATTACTGTCGTTTGCCCGGAGACGGACCATACATTTCACGGTTGGACAAATGAAACACTAACCGGCATTTTACAGGCTGAAAATCAGCTTAGTCCTTTGTCTGAAATCATGCCACTGGCTACACATCTGAAAGCCCGGGCGGAAATAGTAGATTCAGCCAGACAAATTGTAACTGTCAAATATGAAAGCGGACTTCTTCAGCATCTCGATTACGATCATTTGCTTTTGGCTTTCGGATTTTTTGATAGTGAAAATATCGACGGGCTGGCGGATTTTGGTTATCAGGTAAAGTCTCGTGATGCTTTTTACAGAACCAGAATTCAGATTTATAATCAGGTTAAAGTTGCAGGACACAGTTCGGAAGCCAAAGCCCGGCAGCTTTTGAATTTCATCGTAGCAGGTGGAGGATTTACTGGTGTTGAACTGGCTGCCAACCTGGCGGAATACGTTGGCTTTTTAAAAAAATCTTATCCTTCTCTGGATCATATTAAAGCCAATATTACCCTAGTTGACAACGAACAACAACTTTTGCCGGCTCTGCATGGAAGTGAAAAATTAAGAACTTATACCGAAGAAGTCCTGAAAACGCAAGGTGTGAAAGTGATACCAAATAGCCGAATTGTCCGTATCAATCCAGAAGGAGTATATCTGGATGATCACTCTTTTTTGCAAAGCACAATGGTAATCACGGCTACCGGTCAAACCAGAATTCGCTTGAAAGGAACCGAATCCATGCAACGTGATATTTCCGGACGGATTTTTACCAATGAATATCTTCAAATAATCGGTCACGACAATATTTGGGGTGGCGGTGATGCCTGCCATGTTAACCGGACTTCAACCCAGGATGCTTGTCCCTCAAATGCGCTTTGGGCCATTAAACATGGAACACATGCAGGTAAAAACCTAGCCAGAGCTCTTCTTGGAAACCGGTTAAAACCATTCTCAAATACGTCTAGCGAAGTGGCAAGTCTGGGAATCGGAAAAGGAATTGGAAAGTTCTTCGGAATGCAATTTACCGGAATGAGCGCCTGGCTTCTGAGATTGCTAATTTTCCATTACTTCATGCCATCCAAAAAGGTAATGTTCCGCGCTTTTTCAGACTGGACATATCTTCTTTTTAGCGGCCAAAGAAAAGGAATCCAGGAAATACAGCAAGCAAGTCATGCACCACTCAATACCATAAAAACCAGGTCAAAGCCGGCGGAAAAAATATTTACTTCTATATATTAAAACTCAGCATAAAAACATTGAAAACATTAGAAAACAGCTTAAAATCAATAATTCCATGATACCAGACTCGTTTTCAATCATGCCCTTTATAATACAGACATCCGTTGTCATTATTCTATTTAAAAAGATTTATTCTCCACCCAGTCAGCCTGCAAAGAGGTGGTGGAAAATGAATTATCTCATTATTCTAATTCTGATTATCATTAGTACAGGCAAACACTGGATGCCGTTTCTGTCTATGAAGATTCATGGTTTGTTTTAAAAATAAAAGGTCATAACCAATGGAAATATTTTTCCCTGGTTATGACCACTATTTCCTTTTCAACTTTTATACATCAAGTATTGTATCCACAATATTGGACGAGGCCTGCTCGCAAAAATCCAGCCCTGAATAATCGGGATTATACCCACCGATGTAAGGTACGGCCATAATATAAATTCGGTCATTTTCCTTTCCCTTCGCATCAACGATCTGAAAATTATCATTGATTGTAATTCCAGGCACTTTCAGATAATAGTCATTACCCGACTTTTCGATATTTTTATTTCCCGAAGTAAGGGCATCTTTGGCTTTTTCAGGTGACCTGAATTTAATCCGTGCGGGGCTTATGGCTTTATTTTCCAGTAATCCGCCAAATGGGAAAGCTTCATAGTTCAAATGCGGCTGGCCAACGCAATCCACGAAAGTCTCAAAGTAATTGGATTGTTCTTTTCCGTTTTCATCGGTATAGTGATAAGTAATACCGCCTTTGATTTTTTCAGGTTCTGCCTCTCCTGTCTCTCCTACCGAAATTATTTCCAACTTTCCGGCATCATGCAAAGCAAGCAATTCTTCACAGGAACTCTGCGGAACAAAAGCGATCACCACTGAAATTAAAGGCATTAATATTTTTTGCAGCCTTTGCATATCTTCGGCCGACAAATATTTTGCAGGGTAATTCATTGCAAAACTAAGAATGGCGAGCACCTCTTTCCAGTAGATCGATTCTTTTCTTTTTATTGATTTTTCGGCTTCTTCATACTCTTTTTTGAAAAGTGAAAAAGGCTCCGCACTTTCCCGACGGCTCATCATTGAATCTACAAATTCTTCCATGCTCAGATCCTTTATGCTTGCATAGAACTTTGGATCTTTGTCTTTAAACAAATCCTTGAATTCCTTTTCAAACACAAAATCAAGCGAAAGAAAACCGTCGTTTTCAGCTTTGTTTTTCTCGATTTCCTCCGGACTTAACAACGAATCATTAGAGACGAGCGGGTCTTCCAGGTGAAAACGAACAGCGGGAAGTAATCCATTTCTTGAATGCATCACAAGTTTAAAATCCGGACTGTCTTTTGACGGCAGAAATTTCACTTTCCCATTTTTATCCGTCTCAAAAGTGCCGTTATTACGCGCCAGCGTTCTGAGCGCATCAACTGCCGTAAGCGAAGATCCTTTGATTGCAATGGGATGATTAAGTTTTAATTCAAGCTTGGCAGGCGGATATGGAGAATCAAAATAGCCTGGTACAATACCTTCATATTTAACCGGCCATTTATGCCCGGTGCAGATTATAACCTTGTCAAATTCCAATATTTCTTTCTCAGCAGTTTCAATCTCAACCTTTCCGGAGCGGGGTTTATCAACGATATCAATCACCTTGCTTCCTAAATGAACAATTGTGGCCAAGCCATCTGATTTTGCCTTTTCCAGCAGCAAATTAAACTGCGCAGATAAATATTGTCCAAAAAGCAGACGAGGTAAAACTTTATATTCGTTGAAATTTTCCTTCTCAATATTATACTTAGCCAGACTCTCTTTGGAAAGTGTTTTTATCCAGGTTTCTATGGACGTGACAATTTCGGGTATTTCATTATCGGAAACATTGGTAACGTGCTCTCTGTTAGCACCTTCATAACTGTAAGGCATTCCTGCTCCCAACAGTTTTTTCGCTTCAAAAATGTGTATTTCCAGATCTGTGCGAACCGCTTCAACAAATCTTTTATAAATAAACAACGCGCTGGGACCTCCGCCCAGAATAGCAATACGAGTTTTTACCGGTTTGTCAGGCATTATAAGTAAGTAATATGTAATAAGTTACAGGTGAGATATTTTTTTTAAATTAGATAATAATATCAAAAAGTATAGTTTTAATAGATAGTTTTATCATATACAGCGTTGGCTATTGATATAAACAATTGTACCAGCCATGCCGGGGAATGGTTTTTTATGCGGAAAATGGAAATCATTCTAAAAACTGCCCATGAGGTTATCTGAAATATGGATTTATCCGGTAAAATCGCTCGGCGGAATCCGTCAGACCCAGGCACAGGTTGAAGAAAAAGGTTTGCAATATGACCGGCGCTGGATGATTGTGGATGAAAATGGTAAATTTTTAACCCAACGTGTAAATGCAAAAATGGCTTTGCTTGATGTCGCAATTCATGCAGAAGGCCTTGTAATTTTTCACCGTTTTCAGGCCGACGATCAGGTTTTGGTACCTTTCGAAGCAATTTCCAATCAGACAATTCAGGTAAAAGTTTGGGACGATGTGGTGCTCGCCCGAACGATTTGTGATCAGGCCGATCTTTGGTTAAGTACTCAGCTTGGAAAAAATGTCAGGATTGTTGAAATGTCGGAGCAGACACAGAGAAACATGGATTCCGCTTATTCCGGCAAAGTGGCGCTGGTTAGTTTTGCCGATGATTTCCCGTATCTATTAATTTCAGAAGGCTCGCTGCAAGATCTCAACAGCAGACTTGATCATCCGGTAATCATGAAACGTTTCCGGCCAAATTTTGTCATTTCAGGAACCGAACCATTTGCAGAAGATTTCTGGCAAAAGGTCAGAATCGGACAGGTTGAATTTATTGTTGCCAAACCCTGCGAACGTTGTGTTTTGGTAACTATCGATCCAATAACAGGTCAGAAAGGCTCCGAACCTTTAAAAACGCTTGCTAAGTACCGGAAGGTTGACAAAAATATTTTTTTCGGGCAAAATCTTGTGAGTCTGCAAAACGGGCTAGTGCGTGAAGGTGACGAGCTAGTTATTACTCTATCCTGATTCTTTTCAAAAACAACAATAAATCCCGCTCGATATTCGCGGATTTAAAAAAATTAAGAAAAGATTTGCGCAACCAATTGGAAGCAAATCAAACAAATCAGAATGATAAGGGATGTATTTCAGGCGTTGGAGGAAGTTGGATTTATACCATGGCCGGGCCTGATGATTCCAGACATTGGGCAAGAGTTGATTATCTGAGTATTGACCTTAACAAAAGTTTTAAAGCATCGGATTGCTTTTGTGATGAAAACGGTATTGCCAACAACGACATGTCAGGCATGCATCGGAAAAATGAATTTCTGCCAGATGTAGCCGGAACGAAAGAACATGTCGAAATTACTTTCGCAGATTTGTCCAATTTGGAAAAAATACTTGCAATGGGTTTCGAATCAGGATTTACTTCCGCACTTACCAACCTTGAAGATATCCTGAATAATTAATTTAAGATAAGCCAGGACACAAAAAAATCAGTCTTGTACGAGGCTGATTTTTTTATTTTGATTATTTCAAAAATAAAATTTTAGTAAGGATAACATGTATTGTCAGGGCATTCGCATCCATTTCGGTGGAAATACTTTCTAATAAACAATTAATTGAAACCTTTTAATTAAAAATTACCTTTGCAAAATAATAAGCGGAGAGCAAGGAAGCTTTCAAATTTGTCAAATCAATAGTGAACAACTTTAAATGGGGGAAATTGAAATTTATTTGGCAGATGATGATGAAGATGACCGCTTGTTTTTAAAAGAAGCAATTAATTTAATTATTCCCGGAACCACCATCATTGAGGCTACGGATGGTCAGAATCTTGTTGACCTGATCAGCTTCAAAAGTGGAAACCTGACTTTAATTCTTGTTGATATGAATATGCCCCGACTCAACGGTCTGGAAGCGATCAGCATTATTAAATCCCAACCAGAACTCAAAAATATTCCCACGCTTATGGTTTCAACTTCTCAGGATGCGGCACTGAGAAAACAAGCATACCAGTTAGGAATCAGCACCTTTATCACAAAACCCACGACAATGGATGGCTACGAAAACATTGCCCGTGGAATTAAAATTTGTTTTGTGGACCAGTTTATTTCCGGTTTGGATTCTTCCATTTAACCAACCATTTCCGAAAATTCCAGAAGTTAGATATTAATGCCAAATCGAAAACGATCCGGCATTAATTCATTAAAACTGCAATGAAAATGTTGACCTGGCGTAACATTTCAGGCTCCATAGTTATTCCCTACCCATATTAAATCGCTAAGGCTACTTGTTTCTTCAACTGTTTTTTTGTGGATTCTGTGAGCTCACGTTTAGCCAAAGCGTGGCATTCGAAAATTGCATCGCTAAACATCATTTGCTGTGGCGGCGTTTTTTGAGTCGATGCGGATGGGCCTCTTAATGCTCCAACCAAACCAAGTTCCCTCGCCACGTATACATAACGGATCGCATCAATGACCACACCAGCCGAATTAGGAGAATCCTGCACCGACAGCTGCGCATCAAAAACGACAGGTGCGCCCATAAATCCTTCCAGCTCCAACCGGAAATTGGCAACCTTATTATCGCCATAATAAGCAATATATTCAGAAGGTCCGGCGTGCAGGAAGCTGTCGTTTGTAGAAATCCCCCGGATGTCATTCTGCGCACGGATGACGTTTTCCTTTGAAATCTTTTTGGATTTAAGACGGTTTTTATCTTCCATATTAAGAAAATCGGTATTTCCGCCTACATTTCTCTGAATGTGCGCTTTTACATGATGTCCGCGTTCGAAGGCCAGTTCCTGCAACATCTGCGAAACGATACTGGCACCGAACTGACTTCTCATATCGTCACCAATAATTGGTATTCCTGCATCTATAAATTTTTGCTCCCAAACCGGATCGGATGCGATGAAAACAGGAATACAGTTTACAAGCGAAATCCCCAGTTCAAGACAAATCTCCGCATAAAATTCGGTGGCAAGCTGCGATCCAACGGGCAGGTAATTGATTAGTACTTCGGCCTGATGATCTTTTAAATGCTGAACAATTTCTTTCCTGATTGATGCCACCAGATGAGGATCATAGCGCTGCGAATCAATCAAAATATCAGTTGTTGAAAGGCCATCTTTTATTACAAACCGGTTTTCTACGGGATAAGCAGCCATTTGTGGTGAAACCCCGTCGATGACCGGCGATCGATAAACTAGCGCCTGCGATTTGATGTCGGAATTTAAAACGATCGTACAATTTGGCCTGGCAAAAATGGCCTGACTCAGTGGAAGCCCGATTTTTCTATCGTCGATATCAAAACCACAAACAAACTCAATATGCTCTGCTTTATAACCACCGATATCGTCCGCCATAAGGCCGGATTTTTTGTCAGAAAATGTGGTGTAATATTCAACGCCCTGCACCAGAGAACTTGCGCAGTTACCTACGCCCAAAATTGCAACTTTAATTTTTCCAGCTTGATTCTGCATGAGTTTAACTTACGTTTCCTTAAAGTTTTACAAATAATTAAATCTGATCAAAAAGACGGTTTTTCAAAACGGCTCTTTTAAAGAACCAGCTCTTTTTGAAATCGCTTTAAAATCAACGGTAAAATTATTGCAAACGTTTGCATTAATTTTAGTTTGTTTTTGTCAAAAATTAAAATTTGAATTCAACTATCTGATATAAAGAAAAATAGCCTCAAAATAAATTTTTAAAATTTATTTTGAGGCTATTTTTAACACTTTTTGGTGGTTCTTGAAAGTCAGCGTAATTTACAACTACTATGTAGTGGCATAGTTGTCAAAAACAAACGGCTTTTCCGTATTCAAATTATCAAATAAACGAAAAGTACCTGTACGCCAAACTTCCCACCTTAAACACTATACGTAATGCAAAAGAATTAGAATTTATCTGTCAGAGACTTAACAGATTCCGCTAAGTCTACGACAAAAAAATGGTTTTAATTCACATTTATTTCCTGACCAGGTTTGTTAGTTTCAGGATTTTTCGGAAGTGTGATAACCAGTACACCATCCGTATAAGATGCACTAATATTATCGGTCAGCACTTTGCCGTTCAGTTGAAACGAACGTTCAAAAGAGCCTGGCTGATATTCCTGGTAAGTATAGGTACTTTGGCTGGCGCCATCTTCCTTAGGCGCAGCATATGCAATATTGAGCACATCACCTGTAAACGATATTTTGAAATTGCTCTTTACAAGTCCCGCAGCATAAAGCGAAATGATAAAAGATGATTCCTTCTCTTCAATATTGACGGCTTTGCGATTTCCAAACGAACCGTTAAAAACATTGTCCCAAGGTGATTTACCACCAAATTTGTTTGCAAATTTTCTGAAAGGACCGCCGCATCTGTGATGTCCCGGGCCAAATCCTTGTTGATTCTGTGAATCTGTTGTTGTTTGTTGATTAAACATGGCTTTTATTTTTAAGTTTTTTGATCTGATTAAATTGTCTTGTTTTTCTTCCAAAGGCAATATTTTCCCCTTCAATTCCTCAAAGGAATCTGGCAAAAAGACAATAAGCTTTGGTTTTTTGTTTAGTTAATTGGTACGATTGTTGAAGTTGCGTGCACTGGATTTGTGCTTGCGGCCCAAGGATTTCCGCCGTCAATATTGATCACTTCATTATTTCCAAACTGACCATTACGAATGTGTGCGGCCATCATTTGATTTCTCCCTGCGGCACGTCTTATCAAAGTTACAATTCCTCCGATAAGCACAAGGCCTAACATTAATTTGAAAAGTGTTGTGATGACAAAAGCGGCCAAACCAACGACTAACGTGGCGCCCACCAGACGCGGGAATATGAAACGAAAGTTATTTTTCATGTTCTTGATTTTAAAATTGGTGATTGATTTAAAATATGTTTTTCCATTTATTAATAGCGAAAGGCAGTCAGCAGTTTTTATTTGACTTTTTATCGTTTCTGCCTTTCTAAAATGGTAGACGAACATGGATTTCCTTTTACTTTAAAGTTTTGAAAATATTTTTTCAATTCTTCTCCCGGATCTTGATTTACTGGATTGAGGTGGATTTACAGGATATCGTTAACAAATTATTAATCAAATTATTATATCAAAATACAATGCTGATATTAATCTGGAATCATCTGGAATCATATAAGGGCTAACATTCAATTAAGAATTATTTAACCGTTAAAATTACCTCAGCGGATTTTAGACCCGGCGTTTTGGCTTTTAAGGTAATGGAACCGGATACTCCGTTTGGGCGGGCGATGGCCATACATCTTCCATTAAAAGTTGACTTTTCGGTCCCTTGAAAGCTGCTCAAATCGGTTGGATTACCGCTGCCAATTCCAGCCAGTGTACCTGCACCGCTCATTTCAAATGAAACTGGCACAGTCGCCGAAGGAACAACCCGGCCATTATCATCAACCACTTCAACGGTGACATAGGATAAGTCATTACGATCTGCATTTAGCACCGACCGGTCTGCCACCAGTCTCAAATGAGTTGGTTTACCGGCGGTTACCAGCTCAAAAAATCCTGTTACTTTGCCATTTTCATAGCTGGTTGCTTTAAGTGTTCCAGGTTGATAAGGGATCGTAAAAACAGCAACTATCGAAGTATCCGTCATATTTTTTTCACCAACTAACTTTCCGTTTAATTCCAGTCTGACTAACGGACTTCGGCTAAAAACACGAACCTGAAAAAGCTGCCCCTCCTGCCCCGCCCAGGACCAGCTTTGGTGTTCGTCAGGCCAACCCCAATTCGTGACTGTTTCCTTCATTCCTTTGGCAATCGGTGCATGAACAGCCATAGTACAAGCCTGATTGCGCCAGACTACATCACGATAATAAGACTGCGGTTTTTTGATGCCTGTCAGATCCATATCTCCGCACCAGGCATTAAACCATGGCCAGGGCAAAACTGCTCTTGTACTATCCTTTTCAGATTCAGGCTGATAAAGCGTGTGACCAATTGCTGTTTCACCCATATAATCCATGGCCGTCCAGACAAAATCACCAATGATATAAGGATGTTTTTCAACCATTCGCCAGTTTTCAAATGCTTCTTTTGCAAAAGTTTCCGTACCCAGAATTATACGCTCAGGATTACGGAGATGATCTGATTCGTAGTTTTTCCATTCATAGTTGTAACCGCCAACATCCAGCAGGGCAAAAGCCCGATCAGAATCTTTCCAGGTTTTGCCGGGATGCTCCCAAAAAACACATAACGCCTCGGTTACAGGTCTCGTTGCATCCAGTTGATGTGCGAAATCTGCAAGTTTTTTGGTAATAACCAACCCGGAAGAATCGGCACGTTCATTGATTTCATTTCCAATACTCCAAAGAATAACAGAGGGATGATTGCGATCCCGAACGATCATCGCTTCTAAATCTTTTTGCCAGTATTCATCAAAAAAGCGATGATAATCCTGGGGATTTTTTGGTCTTTGCCACATGTCAAACGCCTCGTCGATCACCAATAATCCCAGTCTGTCGCAGGCATCCAGAAATGCAGTCGAAGGTGGGTTGTGGCTTGTTCGAACCGCGTTGAATCCGTTTGCCTTCAACAATTCCACTTTTCGTTCCTCTGCCCGGTCAATTGCGACTGCTCCCAACGGTCCGTTATCGTGATGCACGCAACCGCCTTTCAGCATAACTCTTTTGCCGTTAAGTACGAAACCCTGTTTTGCATCAAAACTGATCGAACGAATTCCAAATTGTGTCGTCAGGCTGTCAATCCGGTTTTTACCCGAAATCAGAACAATTTTTGCTTTATACAAAAACGGAGTTTCCGGCGACCATTTTTTTGGATTTACTACGGTTATAAACTGTGAGTTCTCCGTTTGGCCTGACGGTGAAAGGTCAATCTTTTTTTGACTTCGAGCAATGATCTTCCCATTTGCTCCTGTAAGTATGGTTTCCAACAAAATTGGTAAATTCTTTCCCTTTAAACCGTTAATTTTGGTGACTATTTGTGTTTTTGCCTGTGCTGATGAAACCTCTGGTGTTGTTATTGATATGCCCATCGGAGCAATATGCACAGCATCGGTAACATTCAGCCAAGCATGCCGGTAAATTCCTGAACCGGTGTACCAGCGGCTATTTCTTCCAATATTTTTAACACGAACGGCCATGATATTATCTTGCCCGGCCGGAGAAAGATATCTGGTCAGATCGTAATCAAAAGGTGTATAACCATTGGGATGATATCCTAAATGATGACCGTTGAGCCAAACATCTGATTCCATATAAACGCCGTCAAAATGGACGGAAACATTTTTGTCTTTTTCAGAAGAACTGATCCTGAAAGTCTTTCTATACCATCCCGTTCCACCGACCGTGTAACCCGTAGCCGTTGCTCCAACACTGGTTTTTGAAAAGGGCCCTTTTACATTTTCCTGGTTTTGATTTGGCAAATCTTCAATACTCCAGTCATGTGGAAGATCCAGTTTCCGCCACGATTTATGATCCAATTCAGACTTTTGCGCCTCAATAGTACTGTCTTTCAAAAAATACCAATCCGAATCAAAAGAACGGGTTCTATTTTGTGTCGTTTGGGAAAATACTTTTACAGAAATAAAACATATCAAAAGCAGCACTCCCGTTTTTTTTATAAACCAGGATTGCTCTTTTAAAGGCGCAGTAATTTTAGGCATTTGTTATGTTAAGGGGGGAGATTTATTGATTTAGTTAAAGGCAAATACTGTAATACTTAAATAGGCAGCAGCAATGCTTTTTCATAAAGCATGACAATTATTAAAAGCTACTTATATGGATTGTAAGAAGGATAGAAGAAAAAACCAAATCCAAAATTCATCTCAACTCAATCCAGACCGGAGCGTGGTCACTGGTCTTTTCCCAACCACGAACATCCTTATCTACACCAGCCGTAACCAAACGATCCAAAATCTGCGGACTTAAAAGAAAATGGTCAATCCGAAGTCCCGCATTTCTATCATATGCTTTTCTGAAATAATCCCAGAAAGTATAAATCACCTCATCAGGGTAGAGATGCCTTAGCGCATCTATCCATCCCTGATCCACAAGCGACTTATAAGCTGCTCTGGTTTCCGGTCGAAATAATGCATCCTCCACCCAGCGTTCAGGTTTGTAAGCGTCTAATCCGGTTGGAATTACGTTATAATCTCCTGCCAAAACTACCGGAACATTTTCTTTAAGGAGATAATCTGCATGGGCATGCAGACGATCAAACCATCTCAGCTTGTAATCAAACTTTGGTCCGGGAGACGGGTTTCCATTGGGAAGATACAGACAGCCAATCAAAATTCCGTTGACTATTGCTTCCATGTATCGGCTCTGATCATCTTCGTCGTTGCCCGGCAAACCTCTCCGAACTTCTTGCGGTTCAGCCCCTCGTGAAAGAATCGCTACGCCATTCCAGCTTTTTTGTCCGTGCCAGATTGCATGATAACCGGCATCATTAATTTCCTTTTCCGGAAACTTTTCCTGCGGCGCCTTCAATTCCTGCAAACAAACAACATCAGGTTGTTTTTCCTGAAGCCAGCGCAATAGTACCGGCAATCGCCCGTTCACGCCATTTACATTGTAGGTAGCTATGATCATTTTGCAATTAGGTTAAAGTTTTTACAAAATTTCTGCCAGTCTACGCAATTTATTTTACGAAAATTAAATATTCCAATTCTTTTGTTACATAAAAGGCTATTAAAAAACTGTCATTTAACTTTTACTTTCTTTATAAGTAAAAGCCACAATCAAAAGCAATACACCGACAAAGCCAAGCGCAATGGGAAGAGAAAAAGCCTCGGCAATAAATCCGATCATGGCTGGCCCTGCCAGTTGTCCCATATACCCCAGTGTTGTTACAGCAGGCAAGGAGACGGATGGAGCGATACCAGGAATATTTCCGGCAGCCGTAAAAAAGACGGGAACCACATTGGCTGCACCGAGTCCAACCAATGCAAAACCGATCAGCGCTGCACCTGGCCATGGAATGAAAACAGCTATAAAATAACCCGAAGCCGCGATCAGCGCA
Organism: Dyadobacter subterraneus; assembly: GCF_015221875.1. Taxonomy (NCBI): domain Bacteria; kingdom Pseudomonadati; phylum Bacteroidota; class Cytophagia; order Cytophagales; family Spirosomataceae; genus Dyadobacter; species Dyadobacter subterraneus. The sequence goes on along the minus strand of NZ_JACYGY010000001.1, from coordinate 1,627,053 downwards.
CCATACAAAACCACTTTTGATGAACCGATTTTATGAATAATTTTATCACCTGTTAGTCGCATTACGGCCATGGAAACAGAAAAAACGGCATATCCCAATCCGGCCATCGAAGGTTCAAAATTCCTGTTGAATTGAAGAAAAACCGCACTCCAGTCTAATAGAGCACCCTCGGCCAGGAAGAAAACAAAACACATCAATCCAAGCGCTACGACAGGCCCTGTGGGTAAACTAAACGAAAAGGAATCCACACTTTTTTCCTCAGCCTTGGCAAAAAGATATTGATACTGACTACCTGCAATAACGACTAGCATAACCGATATGCTCACAGCAGCCACAGAAGGCGAAAGGCCCATTTTGATTAAAAAACCAAGCCCGATAGAACCAGCAAGGCCGCCCAGACTAAACATCCCATGAAAAGACGACATAATATGCCGGCCGTATTTTTCCTGTACCAAAACTGCGTGTGAATTCATCGCCACATCAATGGAGCCGATGGATGCTCCAAAAATGAAAAGAACTGCTGCCAGCTCCCAGGCAGAGTTTGTCAAAAGCAGCAGCGGAAGCGCTATGGCAATCATAACCGCGGCTACCAGCATTACTTTTCTGCTTCCGAATTTATTTATAAAAAAACCTGTGAAAGGCATCGTCAATATGGCGCCGGCTCCCAGTGAAAGTAACACGAGCCCTAACGCGGCATCATCAAGTCCGAGATTGATTTTGGCAAAAGGTACCATCGGTGCCCAGCTTGAAAGCCCGATTCCGCAGACAAGAAAAATTAATAAACTAGCTCTTCTCGCAGCTTTGACTCTTTTATCGTGAATAATTTCCTGGTTTTCCATTCTAATTTTGGATGATATTTTTTGCAATATTATGCAAATTTGCATAATATTGCAAAAACAATTTTATATGATCAGGGAGAAACGTTTTAATTTCATTCTCGAAAAACTGCAAAACAACAATGAAGTTGGATTTGGTGAATTGAGCATCGATTTAAATGTATCTGAAGATACTATCCGAAGAGATATCGACACGCTGGCTGAAAACGGACTTTTACTAAAAATCCGTGGCGGCGCTATCCCACGTTCCCACAATCCTCTTTCTTTCAAGGATCGTATGGATCATTTACAGGACGACAAGGAAATTATAGCTTTGAAAGCACAAACCTTAATCAAATCAGGCCAAACCATATTTATGGATGGCGGTACTTCTGTTTATACACTTGTAACACTGCTTTCAACCGATATAAAACTGACCGTCATTACGAATAACACCGCCATTATACCTGCTCTTTCCGCTTATACCGGGATTGAACTTATTGTTTTGGGCGGACATTATTTGAAAGAATCGGAAACCATTGTCGGATATCAGGCCATTAAAATGGTCCGGAACTTTCAGGCAGATCTTTTCTTTATGGGCATCTGTGCACTGGATATGCAAAAAGGCGTTACGGCCAGTTATATGCAGGAAGCCGAGCTCAAACAAACCATGCTTGAACATTCTTCCACAGCCATAGCGCTCAGTACTTTTGATAAACTTGAAACATTTGAACCCTATCGCGTTTGCCCTATCCAGTCACTGGATTACGTCATTACGGAAATGGATTCTCAGAATGAAAGATTTGAACCATATAAAAAAGCCGGGATTAAAGTATTATAAATTCCCTTTTCCGCTTTTATTTTTTGCTTAAATCCCAAATATTAAGGTCTTCGACTGACAGATTTTTAGCTTGTGAAAATATGGATATTCCGGTTGCCTTTTCATCCGGAAAAATCATTGTCGTAATCACTTTCTCACCACCATTACCAAATACTTCCAGCGAAGATTTATCCAAAAGAACCCGTATTTTGATTTTACCATTTTCAGGTTTGATTGAAGCTTTTTGAATGAGATTGCGGTCGTCCTTCACACCCTTTTCAGATTTGGTACAATCAACATACAGTTCGCTGCTTTTGGCGTCATATCCTATTTCAATTTCCTTGATAACCTTACCGGAAGCATCTCGTAACTGAGCAATTTTAAAACCGCATTTACCTGCTTGCCCAACAAAAAAATCCGCCTCAATCCAGTTGCTGTTTGTATTAAACCGTTTGGATTCATCCAGCCGGATTTCCGTGGCACCGACAGTCAGATTTTTATTCACATGCCTTCCCGAAGAAAGTGTTGCCAGATTACTGCTAATAACCGATGAAACGGATTGAACAAGTCTGATACCTTCCGGGGTTGTTTTCAGTGACAGATCACGGGGTATCGACATTTGTCCTTTCCATGGAAAAGTTTCTTTTCTACCCGGCTGCAACCAGCCTAAAAGTATCTTTTTATTGTCGGGTGCATTATTCCAGGGTATAGCAGCGTAAAATGAATCGCCATAATCACTGGTAAGAACAACATCTGCGGTATTGTCATTTTTGAAAGTCCTGCCGTCAAAATCTCCGATAAAATACTGGATCAAAGGACCTCTTGGCCCTCCCGAAGAAATCATCATCACCCATTTGGTATTTTTTGGATCTCCATCAACAGCGAGCGGCACAATGAACGGACATTCCCAATCATTTTTAGTCCAGCCCTGCTTACCGAAATCGCTGAGATGCTGCCAGTTTTTAAGATCTTTTGAACCGTAAAACCGTACCGCCATATCTTTTACCAGCGAGACAACCATCACCCATTGTTCGCTGCTCTCATGCCAGAAAACACCCGGGTCCCGAAAATCCTCATAGTTGATATCAACGACCGGATTTTTGTGATAATTCGTATAAGTTGCTCCCTGGTCATTGCTGAAAGCCATGTATTGAGCCTGCTTCTTTTGTTTTGGCAAATGTCCGGTGTAAAAAGCTACGACAGGTCCCTGCCCTTTTCCAAGTCCGCTTGTGTTATTTTTATCCCAAACTGCTGAACCCGAAAAAATCATGGTTGTGGTATCTTTTGTAATTAATTCCGGTATGGCAACGGGCAGATTTTTCCAGTGAACCAGATCTTTACTGGTTGCATGGCCCCAGCTCATATGACCCCATTGATTTTCAAAAGGATTATATTGATAGTAAAGATGGTATTCACCGTGGAGATAAAGCAGACCATTAGGATCATTGATCCAGTTGGCCGGGGCACTGAAATGATATTGAGGCCTCCACTGCGGCGTTGGAGTTTGCGACTGCGTATAAGTTTTGAAAGTTATTATAAGCAAAGCCGCATAAAGGAATTTTATTTTATACATGTTGTATTAAATTTTTGCCCATATTAATTCAGAATATTTTCCAATGTCCTGTTGAGTTTGAAAAACAGGTCTGGTTGTTTTGACAAAAACCGATTATTAGTCTGATTTACCGTTACTGAAAACAATTTTGTAAGCTTTTTGCAAAACTTCTTTAATTGCTTCCAGTTTGATAGGTTTGGCAACATAATCATCCATTCCTGCCTGCAAACAATTATTTCTGTCTTCCTGCATCGCGTTGGCTGTTAAAGCTACGATATACGGTTTTGCGCCAAAATCTTTTCTGATGATTCTGGTGGCTTCGAAGCCATCCATTTCCGGCATTTGAATATCCATTAAAATCACATCAAAATTCTCTTCGGAAAGCTTTTTCAAAACTTCGATACCATTTTCAGCAATCACAATTTGATAGCCAAGTTTTTGCAATACATATTGTATAAACTTCTGATTAACAAGGTTATCTTCCGCTACAAGTATTTTAAGAGGAAATTCATGTGAAAAATGATCATTCAGAATTTTGACCTCTGCCGTAAGATTTGGATTAACATTGTTATGATGTGTCAAAACCTTGTGAATAATATTTAAAAAGGCAGATTTTTTAACCGGCGTTGTTAAACTTCCCACAAATAAATCCTCGAATTTAAAGGCCGTGTCATCTCCTGCGGCATGCAATAGAATTACTGGCGTTGCATTCACATTATTTTTGAGCAACCTTGCCAGACCTAAACCATCAGATCCCGTCAGTTTTACTTGTGTGATAACAAGATCAAAATGTTTACTGTCTTCCAATATTTTTATAGCCTCATACTCCGAAAACGCTATAATGGTTACCAATCTAAACCCGTCGAGATAGTTTTTTAGGATCATCTGATTGGTTTTGCTGCCGGTAACAAGCAAAATCCTTTTTCCTGAAATCTCTGAAACTTTAGCGTTATCCCTAACTTTCTCCGCAAACCTTTGTCCGGCCGGGGTTTTAATATTGAAAGAAAAAACAGAGCCTTGTCCAAATACGCTGTCTATGGTAATCTCCCCACCCATTATTTTAACCAGACGTTCACAAATAACAAGGCCAAGCCCTGTACCGCCATATTTTCTGTTTATGGAAGAATCGACCTGAGAAAATGCTTTGAAAAGATTCGGCAGTTGATCCGGCCTGATTCCAATTCCGGTATCTTTTATCGAGAAACCGAGATTTAGACCAGACTCCGGACTTTCTTCAAGTTTCTTCACATGAACAAAAACCTCACCTTCGGTAGTGAATTTTATAGCATTATTAATCAGGTTGGTAAGTATTTGTTTCAGTCTTGAACTGTCCCCAATGATATAATCCGGCAGATCATCTTCAAGAAAATAAAGCAGATCGATATTCTTTTTGGATGCCTGCAAGGCGAAAAGATCCATGATTTCTTCCATCACCACGCGCAGGTCAAACTCCTGTTTTTCCAGGTCAATATTTCCCGATTCAATTTTGGAATAATCAAGAATATCGTCGATCACATTGAGTAATGCTTCTCCACTGGTTGCAATAGTCCGGGTATAATCCTTTTGTTCCGGCGTTAATTCTGTTTCGGATAACAACGCAGTCATTCCAATTACACCATTCATTGGCGTTCTGATTTCATGACTCATTGTAGCCAGAAATATACTTTTGGCCTGATTTGCCCTTTCCGCTTCTTCTCTGGCAGATTGCTCTTGCTCGCGCTGGATAAACAGCTCATCGGTTTGGGATCGTAATTCCTCTGATTGAGCCTGCAATTCTTCATTTAGGGATTGAAGGTATTCAGACTGCTGATACAATTCTTCTGCCTGTTTTTTTACAACAAGTGTTCTTTGCTCCACAAGCTTTTCCAGGTCTGCTTTTTGGGTAACAATGGAATTTACCCGGTATCTGTAAAAAGCATAAATCAGCCAGGCCAAAAGCAAAATAAACAAAATCCGGAACCACCATGTTGCCCAAAAAGGTGGCGTAATGGTGATTGACAAATTATTTGTGCCTTCCGTCCAGGTTCCCGAAAAATTCTGGGCCTTAACTTTGAAAGTATAATTTCCCGGAGGCAGGTTTGTGTAAACAGCCGAATTATTTGATCCGACGTAGTTCCATTCCTTGTCAAATCCTTCAAGGATGTATGCGTAATTCTCACCAGCAAATGTATAATCCAGCGCTGCAAATTCCAGTGAAATAAAGGATTGGTCATAGGAAAGGGTGATCGAAGAAGTTTCGGAAATGTCTTTGTAAAGCGGAGAGCTGTCATCGACAGTTATATTAACGTCTTTATTGAAGATTTTCAAATTTGTCAATACAATCGGAAACGAATGTTTTCCGGGAATTAATTTGCGCGGATCGAATTTATTAAAGCCGTTTACACCACCGAAATACAGGTTTCCATAAGAATCCCTGTACCCGGATTTTTGTTTGAACTCATAAGCCTGCAAACCATATCCGGCAGAATAACGCTGAAACGTTTTTCGCACCGGATCAAACATAGAAAGCCCATTGGCTGTACTTATCCAGAGCATTCCTTGCTCATCCTCTACAACAGCCTGGGTTGAATTATTGATCAATCCATCATCCGTAGTATATCGTTTAAACTTTTCATTATCAGCATCATAACGAATCAAGCCTTTGACAGTCGCCAGCCAAAAAATACCATGAGAATCTTGCGTGATTGAAATGATTGGATTTTCACTAACTTCTTTTCCCGAAACATTTTTGGCAATAAACTTTCCGGTTTTGGGATCATAAAAACTAAGTTTTCCATCCTCCGTTCCGATCCAAAGTTTGCCGGAACGGTCTGTCAGCAAAGAGTTGACTATATTATTGCAAAGACTTACCGGATCTACCGGATTGTTGAAATGATGTTCAAAACGCTTTGTTTCAGGATCGTAGGAATCAAGACCATCACCGTATGTACTAAACCATACTTTTTTGTCCGGGGTAATTGCAATGGTGTAGATATTATCGTTCCGTAGACTGTTATCCTGGTTTTTATCATGTTTCAGGGCGGCAAACTTTCCGGTTTTCCGGTCATAAATGCTGACTCCGTTTCCCCAGGTACCAATCCACAGTTTTTGCTGACTGTCTTCGGTAATTGCCAAAACATAATTTCCGGATATACTTTGCCCGTGCTCTGTATGTTTGTAAGCCGTAAATTTTTCCGTTTTTCTGTCATACAAATTCAGTCCGCCACCATCTGTGCCGATCCAGAAATTCTTGTCTGAATCTTCAAAAAAGCAAATCACAAAATTATGCGAAAGACTGCCTGGTGAGCTGCCGTGCTGGTAATGTTCAAAATTGGTGCTATTGACAAAAACATTTGCTCCTCCGCTATAAACCCCGAGCCAAAGATTATTTTGCCTGTCTTTAAAAAGATAATCAACCGAATTTGCCGATACACTACTTTGATCAATATCATCATGAACGTATGACGTAAAACTCCATTTAGCCAGATTCAGGATATTAAGTCCGCCATTTTCAGTACCGATATATAGATTTTCCCCGATCTGCCTGATGTTGGTAATATTGTTATTGGAAAGCGATGCAGGATTGGCAGGATCATTTTTAAAATGTGTAAAAGTATTTTCTCCGGATTTAAGATTCAGGCCTTCACCATATGTTCCCACCCATATTCTGCCCAGATTATCCTGGAAAATACATCTGACATCATTTCCCGATAATGACGATCGGTTTTTATCCGAAATAAATCTTTTAAATGAATTGGTTTTTCGATCCAGAAAATTTAGTCCATGCGCTGTTCCTGCCCAAATGTTATTCTCCCGGTCGCAAAAAACACTGTAAACATTGTTATCACTGATGGTTTCGGGGTTGGAAGGATCATTTCTAAAATGTTTGGATACAGACTTACTCGCAGGATCAAATAAATCCAGCCCGGCGGAAGTTGCCAGCCAGAGTTTTCCGTCTTTGTCCGTTTCTAATCTGCTGATATAATTGGTATTAACACTTTTATCATCCTTTTCCGCATGCTTGTAAGCGTAAAATTTACCCTTGTTCCTGTCAAACATATTTAAACCGCCCCCGACGGTCGAGACCCAGATATTACCTGTACGGTCTTCGACAATTCCAGTGACATAATTATTACTCAGACTGAACGGGTCCTTCTCATCATTTTGGAAAGTGATCACTTTGCTCCCATCATACCGGTTCAATCCGTTTCGGGTACCCAGCCAGATAAAGCCTTTTTTGTCCTGAAAAATGCAATTTACATTGTTGCTTGAAAGACCATTATCAGTGGAAAGTTTTTTAAAATGAATGGGTTTATTTTGCGCAAGTGCAATGAACGGAATTAATTGCAGCAGCGCCGTAAAACATATTGAATAAAAAGCACCCCTCTTAATTCCTTTACAAAGCGACATATTCGACTGTGGGCATATTTGAAGTAATATACAAGATTTTATTAACTGTATATGGTTAAACGGCCATCTCCAAATTAAAAATATTTTAAATCCCGATTTGTGAAATAGTATTAGCTTTGATTTGGCTAATTTCATAAGATATGATTCAGAAACAGGTAGTTTTCATCACCGGTGCGGCAAGCGGAATCGGCTATGCCATAGGGAAGGAATTTGCAGCGCAAGGCGCAGGTGTTGTCCTTAGCGATTCCAATGAAGAAAAGGTTTTTCAGGCAGCGCAGGACTTACGCAGTCAAGGATTTGACGTTGTAGGCATGTGCTGTGATGTAACCAGCGAGCAGGAAATAATAAGTACCCTGGATGAGACACTTAATGTTTTTGGCCGTCTGGATGTGCTCATAAATAATGCCGGTATTCAGTACATTTCTCCTATCGAAGCTTTTCCGACGGAAAAATTTGAACTGTTGTTAAAAATCATGCTCACAGCTCCTTTTATCGTGATAAAACATATTCTGCCGGTTATGAAAAAACAAAATTCCGGGCGAATTGTTAATATGGCATCGATCAACGGACTGGTCGGTTTTGCCGGAAAAGCTGCATACAACAGTGCCAAGCATGGCCTGATCGGCCTTACAAAAGTGGCGGCTCTTGAAGCTGCTGAATACGGGGTAACTGTCAATGCTATTTGTCCGGGTTATGTAGATACGCCACTGGTGAGAAATCAGCTTTCGGATTTAGCCAAAACAAGAAATATTGCTTTTGAAAAAGCGCTTGAAGAAATTATTTATCCGCTGGTTCCGCAGAAAAGATTACTTGATGTTCAGGAAATTTCAGATTATGTGCTTTTCCTCGCAAGTGAAAAAGCCCGTGGAATTACTGGTCAGGCTGTTGTTATAGATGGCGGTTACACGGCCCAATAAATTCATTTCATTTTTGCCAAATATACTGGCAGACAATCTACTAATTTCAAACACATGAAAAATCCTGCCAGTCAATATCTGAATAATCCTGATTTAAAAACACCGAAAGCGCCGCAAGACTGGTCAGGAACGCCGGTAGATGGCGATGGCAGGTTTAGAAATCTTAATCATACCTTTTCTGCGAACATGACAGATGTGTTCCGCTGGAAATTTCAGAGAAATCCTTTCAAGAAACAAAAGCATGCAGAAATCTGGAACCCTGAAATTTTCAGGGATAATTCCTGGCTTGAAAAATCCGATGATATCATCGTCTGGCTCGGTCATAGTACGTTTTATATCCGTGTTAATGGCATCAAGATCTTGACAGATCCTGTTTTTGGCGATATACTTTCCGTAAAACGCAGGTCAGAATTTCCAATTGACTTTCATCGGCTGATTAACCTGGATTATATACTTCTTTCACACGATCACAGGGACCATTTAGACAAAAAAAGTCTGAATATTTTGTCTAAACAAAATCCTGATGTCCGCTATCTTACAGGCCTGCATATGAAAGAAATCGTAAAAGAATTTACACAATCTGGTAATATTGAAGAAGCTGGCTGGTATCAACAATATAACACAGATAATCAACCTGTTAATATAACTTTTATCCCGTCCAGGCATTGGTCTAAACGAGGCCTATTTGATACCAACCTTCGCCTTTGGGGTGGCTTTGTTATTGAAGCTGAAAATAAACGTATTTTATTTGGAGGTGATAGTGGTTATGACACACATTACCAACAACTTGCTGACGTTTTTGGAAGTTTTGATTTTGCTATTCTGGGCATTGGCGCCTATGCTCCCGAATGGTTCATGAGCCCAAATCATCAGTCACCGAAAGATGCCCTCAAAGCTTTTACACAACTGAATGCGAAATATTTCATTCCGATGCATTATGGCACTTTTGATTTGTCAGATGAGCCGCTTGGTGAACCATTGAGACAATTACTTGCCGAAGCCAAAAATCAAAATCTGGAAGACAAACTTATCATATCTCAAATTGGAAAACCCGTTTCGATAACCGGTTCAAAACGATCAATATAAAATCTAAAATGCCTGGTACCGCTTCTTTAACAAGTTCATCATGTGAACGTTTATCTCCCACTGATCTCCAACCGGCAGCCGGGTGTAAGGAAGAACGGGCATGTAAGTAGCCGGGCCAAATTCTGTGGTTACCGTAAGTAGAAGATTCTTTTGTTTGTGAATTTCAGCAATTTTATCCCACCATTGCAAATGCGTTTCAAGAACTTCCGACCATTCCGGAGCGCGGGGATCATTCACCTGCGGCCCTTCTGAATGCCCCACACGACTATGAAAATGAGCCGTGTGTGCGATGGCCAGATCAACTGCTTCCTGCTGATCTTCCAGCAAAGATTCATGCACATTACACCAGTGCGAAATATCCAGTGTTATCCGAAGATCCGGAATTCTGGTCAGGTAATTCTCGGTAATATTGGCGGCGTATAAAGATTTCCCCCGGTGTGTTTCATGGATTATTTCAATTCCGGATTCCTGCGAAAGCCGGCGGGCCAAATCAAAAAGCGTTTTACTCTGATCGAAACTGAAATAATCTTTCCCTGTCTGGCAATTGATAAAAACAGGATTAGCTGCGATCAGATTCCGCAGATATTTTTCATAGTTGAGCAAATGCTCGTTCAAATCTTTCTCAAAGGATTGCCAGTACTGGCCAATAAGTTTCAGGTCGTGATCTGCTAAAACAGCGAGGATTTCCTGTTTTTCTGTTTCATCAAATGGCAATCCCATTTCCACTCCGTCATACCCTGCGGACTTTACATTTTTACAAAAGGTATCAAAAGGAAGTGTATTTCCCCATTGCGGCGCATAAAAACTGATATCCATATTGAATTAAATTTCGATAAAACAATCTCTTCGACAATCCCGGATAAAGTTAAACCATAAAATTACCGTCAAAGCAGAAATTTTTGCTCTAACGGTAACTTTATGGCTTGATCCTTCCTAAAACCCGGTTAAAACCTGCAATTAATACGTCAGACTTTTCAAATAGGCTATGGTTTGCGGAACCTGTGTGGCGTAACTTGGACTTTCATCCTCGATATAAAAATGTTCGATTGAAGATTTTTTGGCAGCTCTCAAAATCGTTGGAATATCAAGCTGGCCTGTTCCCAGGGCAACGTCATTTTCAACTGGCGTTCCACCCGACATATTTCCCTGAACACCTTTACGAAGGTCTTTCATATGCACCAGTTTGAAGCGGCCAGGATATTTTTTGATCAGTGCCGCAGGATCCTGGCCAGGAAAAAATGCCCATAACATATCCAGTTCAAAACTTACATATTTTGGATCGGTTTTCTGAATAATATAGTCCATCAACGTCCCATCTTCATATTTTTCAAACTCATAACCATGGTTATGATAACAAAAAGTAAGACCGAATTCATCTTTAAGACGTTTACCGATCTGGTTAAAATCTGCCACCGTTTTTTCCGCCATCGCCAGTGTAAATGCTCCCTGATGAGGAATCCAGGCTACCCGGACAAATTTCGCACCCAAAGTTTTTGCATTTTGGCCAACCTCCTGCGTTTTATCAAGTGCATCAGCATATCCCACGCCGAAAGAAGAAGCCTTGATGCCTCTTTCATCTAAAAGTTTACGAAGATCAGCTGCCGTTTTACCAAACAAACTGGAAAATTCCATGTCTTTAATACCAAGACTTTTCAAAGTGTCCAGCGTTGCAGCGGCATCTTTTGCTAAACTTTTGCGAAAAGTATAAGATACCATACCAGGCTGCTCGGGAAAAAGTGGTTTCCCCTTTTGTGCAAAAACAGGAGCATTACCAGCAGCAAATGCCAGTGCAAGAAAAGTCAGGTGTTTAATTTTCATATCAAAACAAGTTAATTATTTAGTTTTTAAGCTGTTAAAGCTGCCGATATTCATCGTATAATAGCTGACGACAGAAAGTGGAAGTTGCCCTGTCAAATTCGGTTTCAATAGCAAGTTTCAAATATAAAATGAACTGATACCATAAAAAAATGCAGCCTGCCGGATGGGAAGACTGCATTTGAAAACAACAGGTTTTTAAATTTTATGCGCTTATCTGCAAACTGGAATGATTCAGGATTTTTGTTATCTGTTTATTTTTCCGGCGACTTACAGTGACTTCACTGCCGCAAGCCATTTTTAGTAACCGGTCGTCCTCTATACGTTCCAAAACAAGATCTGAATTGATAAGAAAAGATTTATGAATCCGGATGAAGTTCTGTTTAAGATTTTCAGAGAGCAGTTTCATTGTTTTGCAAACCAGATATCTTTTGCCTGAATCCGTGTAAATAAAAGTATAATTGCCTGATCCCTGCAAAAATGTGATCGTGTTGGTTGTAACGGTGATTGAACTTCCCATATGATGGATCAGAATATTTGTTCCTGATGCCACGCCGGCGTTTTTAGCTGCTTTCCTTCTTCCTGGTTTAGTAAAATTTTTCATAATGAGCGAAAATTTTATTGTGAGCAAATGAAGATTAAATGGTGTGTTGGTCGTAAAGGCAAGAGTCATCCTTGCGAAAGAATTTTAACAAAAAGTTGTCTTGTGTTTAGACTGAAATAATATCCCCTGTTTCTTTTTGGTGACAAGAATTGAAGTCGCGCCCAGGGCGGCGAGCAGCAGTGTAATTTTTTAAATTTTCATAACGATATTATTTGTTAAGGATTGAGAAAATATAAAAGAGAAGCGACTTAGTTGATGTGTTCACTACCTGCTTCCTATTTGTATTTCAAAATTAAAACAACAGATTACCATGAAAATTGAAAATACGTGTAAGGCGGTTTTGACTTTAACCGCGGCGGAATTAAAGGAAAAACTGGTAAATAAAAGATTCATTCAGCAACATAATTCCCTAAACGACAAGGTACTAAATACAAAAACAAGAGCCCCGATCCCGGAACTCTTGTTCAAATTATCTCTACCTTTAAAAATCGTCTTGTAATATTTCAGTTTGTCAGCCTTTGGCTTTGCGGCAAAGCTGTACGGACTCTTCAAATTTTTGTTTTATTTCTTTTACCAAAGCTTCGTCTTTTGTATCCAGACTAAAAGAGCTGTTGGTGCCCGATTCTTTGATATCTTCATCGTCCATATTAAACGACCCCGAAAATCCGCCAACACCCATATTCATTTTGATTTTATCAGCGGGAACATCGAGTATCAATGTATACTGGCCATCTTTATTTTGCTTGTAAGTTACCTTCCTGACATCTTTCAGCTGCCAGGCCATGTTCATACCAAACGATACATTTTCATCTTTGCTGTCCAGCACCATATTCATTTGACAACCTTTGAAATCAAATTTTGGGACAACCTTTTTATTCTTACTTTCAACATTGTGATTATTGTCTTCAATAATCAGTTTATTTAGCTGCTTTTCAAGCCAGGCAGTATTTTTGGCTAATGTCTGAGCATGCGTACTCAAACCTGTCAGGAGCATAAAGGCTGCAAAAGCAGTTGCGGTGAAATAACTTTTTTCTATTTTCATGGCTATTGGGTGTTAATTGTTACAGAATAAAATAACAAAAACGCCCGAAGGTTTTTTCATGAAAAATGGCTGAAAGGTTTACAGGATTTATAAATGGATTAAAAAGCTTTTTTGACAAATTAAGGTATTTCAATAGCTGACTTCCAGGCCATACCAAAATAGGGACGTTCTGCAATTACCGTCTTGGATGATCAATATCTGACAAACTACGCAGATTCTTATCGGCCTTATCCTTTCTCACATCCGAATTTCTGATAATATCTGAAAAAATAAGTCCTGTCTGCTTTTCCAGTTTTTTTATTGTGGTTTGAAAATGGTTAAAGTCGCCTGTCGGAATAATTTCAAAAGGAATATTGGTCGCCCATTTGCTTTGATCTACCACATAAGCACTAGAAAAAATTTGATCGTTTTTATCCTTGACCACAACCACTTTCCAGAAATACTTTGGGATCAAAATACCACGGTGTTTTTGGTCATCATCAGAAAAAATGGGCCCATTGTATACATTTGCCAATATATCTTCCTGATCTGTATTGTATAAAATATAATTTTCAAGTCCCTGCCAAAGATCCTGTCCCTGGTTGAACTGCCAGTATTGCGGACTACAATTTGTCCAGTGAAAAGTATCATCGTTGGCAAGAATTGAGGTCGGCTCATCACCCCAAACCGGATCCAGCCTGCGCACCAGATGGCCGCGGTCAAAATATCCTTTTGAACCCAAACGGCCCGGTTCAGAACCGTATAATTCATCGCCTACCTGAATATTCAAATCGATTCTGGGATCTTTAAACCATTTATCTGTTCCCCGGTTCAGACTGTTGGCCTTGCTTCCGTCAATGTTGACAGCTGCATAAAAAGCCATTTTTCGTACCTTATTATACACAACCGAATAGTGAGTATACCGCAAAACATTATCCACAGCACCATCAACAGCGGCAATATCTTTTGTATTTTTAATTGAAGGCAAACCAATATTCAATCCAAGAAAATTATCATCAAAACCACTTCTGCCGTCATAGTATTTTTTGTCGCGCAGGTTAACCTTTACTTTGTCAGTTAAAGTTTCCAAGGAGCTTACTGGCCTTTCCAGATCTTGTCCTGTGACAATACTTTCTTTTGGTTTTGAGCCGCCAATGGTGATAATTCCATTAACGTCATCCAAAAGCTGCTGAATCAACGTAAACCGCTCAACACCGCCGGCAGCGTGCTGAATGCTGATTTCTTCAATTATCTTACTGGTCCGGATGCCTTCGTTGGCTATATATTTAATCGCCGCATCCGAAAATTTGGCCAGATCATTTTCCTCCACCCATGTTCCGTCATTTAATTGAATCTCTTTATTCCCGTCTACAATTCTTGACTCGGTAACGCTGCTGTGATGAAGCGCCACAACCTGCCACTGATCATTAAAAACAGGAGCGCCCGAGGATCCGGTTGCCGTATCACTTGAATACCAAAGTCGTTTATCTTTTTGAGGATCAGACGAATCCCCAATTTTCAGCACCTCATTTTC